>NZ_AP021869.1:1946550-2270975 GCF_026001925.1 Vibrio gangliei
TTAGTCGGTTTTTTATGTATTTAGATACTCAACTTGCGCAGCAAATTGTCGATCGCACCATGGCTATCATTGATACCAACATCAATGTGATGAACGATCGTGGCATCATTATCAGCAGTGGTGATCCTCAGCGAATTGGTCATCTGCACGATGGCGCTCTACTGGCTATTCAACATGGCGATACGGTTGAAATCACCGCACAAAGCAGTCAATCGCTCAAAGGCGTCAAACCCGGTATCAACCTACTACTAAAACATAATGACCAATTGATTGGCGTGGTTGGGATCACAGGTGATCCCGGCAGCATTCGTCACCTTGCACAATTAGTCAAAATGACGTCGGAAATGATCATCGAGCGCTCATTACTGATTGAGCAGCTGCAATGGGATAAAAGACATATCGAAGAGTTTTTATCCGGCTGGGTTAATAACGAATTAAGTGAGCAAGAGTTGCAAAGCTGGGCGCAGCGCCTTTCGATAGACATTCACCAGCCGCGAGTGGCCGTACTGATTGAATTGCAAGAGGACTCACCGAGCAAACAAATGGATCACCTGCGCCAAATTGTCGATATGCTGGAATACCCACAGCGTAACAATCTAGTGGCGGTTGTCGCGATGAATCAAATTTTGGTATTAAAACCTTGCCAGCACAAAAGCGATCGATGGGATCACGAAAAAGAAAGTCGCCGCATCGATCAGTTAATTGAAAACTTAGCTCACCAAGGCATTCGCAAGCTGCACATTGCACTCGGTGAATACTTCCCTTCCCCGACGGATATTCCCTTATCTTTCCAAAGTGCCAAACAAGTACTGGAACTCGGCAAGCAGCATTTACCGAAACAGATAAAATATTTATACCAAGATATGCGCATGGCGGTTTTGTTGTCACCATTACAAAAAAATTGGCAAGGTGCACAATTATCATCAGCCATCGCTCAGCTCAAACATCACGATAAAAATGGTCAACTTCTCAAAACACTACATCGCTTATTTGAGCACCAAGGCAATCTTACTGATTGTGCAAATAGCTTGTATATCCACAGAAATACGCTGCGCTATCGATTGAATAAAATCGAACAAATCACGCAGATTTCACCGCATAACTTCAACGGATTGGTTGAACTCTATATTGGATGTCAGATCACAAATTAGCCTCATTTTTGTACTTATGCACAAAATCGACGTTAATTTAATCAGAAAAATTTGGCGATATGGATAAGGTAATTAGGCACAAACTCATCAATACTATTGTTGCTATGAGTCCATAAAACAAATCGGGCACACCGATAGACTCATAGCAATAATAATTAAAACATGGAGTTACCCTACGATGAGTCTGATATTAATCCTACTGGCAGCCATTGCCTTTATTGTCATTGCGACAACTAAATTCAAAATCCACCCATTTCTTGCTTTACTGATTTCCGCGTTTATTGCCGCATTTGCTTACGGCTTACCAGCGGATTCTATTGCTAAAACCATAGCATCAGGCTTTGGTGGCATTCTAGGTTACATCGGCTTAGTGATTGTACTGGGTACCATCATTGGTGTGATCTTAGAAAAAAGCGGTGCCGCGATCACTATGGCCGATACTGTGATTAAGTGCCTTGGGCAAAAATTCCCAACATTAACTATGTCGATCATTGGATACCTGGTATCGATTCCTGTGTTCTGTGATTCTGGCTTTGTTATCTTAAACTCGCTCAAAGAATCACTCGCCAAACGGATGCAAACCTCAAGTGTGGCAATGAGTGTCGCCTTAGCAACCGGCTTATATGCCACTCACACCTTTGTGCCGCCAACGCCTGGTCCAATCGCAGCGGCAGGTAATCTAGGGTTAGAATCGAATCTAGGCCTAGTGATTGGTGTCGGTATTTTTGTTGCCGCGGTTGCTGCCATTGCGGGTATGTTATGGGCAAGCCGTTTTAGCCAAGTAGAACCAGACGGCATCACCGCAGACGATCAACTTGATGAAGTCAATCAAGACTGGCAGGCATTAAAAGCGTCTTACGGTAAGCTACCAAGTGCGGGGCAAGCCTTCGCGCCTATCTTAGTGCCGATTGTTTTGATCTGTTTGGCATCAATTGCGAACTTCCCTAGCCATCCATTTGGTACAGAAAGTCTACAAGCCGTTCTCTCCTTCTTAGGTCAGCCTTTAACCGCTTTATTTATTGGTTTGTTATTGGCGATTCGACTATTAAAATCCGATGACAAAATGACCGAGTTTAGCGAACGCATCAGTCAAGGTATTGTTGCCGCTGCACCTATTTTGCTGATTACCGGCGCAGGTGGTGCATTTGGTGCGGTACTTAAAGCCACACCATTAGGTGATTATTTAGGTACCACATTGTCTGGCCTTGGTGTCGGTATTTTTATGCCATTTATCGTGGCAGCCGCGCTCAAATCAGCACAAGGTTCATCAACTGTGGCACTCGTAACAACCTCCGCTCTAGTCGCACCATTATTAGCACAACTAGGCTTAGACTCAGAAATGGGTCGCGTACTTACCGTAATGGCCATTGGTGCTGGCGCAATGACGGTATCACACGCGAATGACAGCTTCTTCTGGGTGGTATCTCAGTTTAGCCGCATGAGTGTTGGGCTCGCATATCGCGCTCAAACAATGGCGACCTTAGTACAAGGCATCACCGCCATGATCATGGTGTACCTGCTAAGCTTAATTTTACTTTAACCCTAACCGAGGTCCTGTTATGAAAATCATTATTGCACCGGATTCCTTTAAGGAAAGTTTAACCGCAAAACAAGTCTGTCAGGCGATGGAAACTGGCCTCAAACGTGTTTGGCCGCAGGCGGAGTATGTGCATATTCCGTTGGCGGATGGCGGTGAAGGCACGGTGCAATCTTTGGTCGATGCCACTCAAGGCGACATTATTGAGCGCCAAGTAACAGGGCCTTTAGGGCAGTCCGTTGATGCGTTTTATGGCCGACTGGGTGGCAAGTTAAGTCATACGGCTGTGATTGAAATGGCAGCGGCCAGCGGTTTGCATCATGTGCCACCAGAAAAACGCGATCCGAAACAAACCACCAGCTACGGCACGGGTGAGTTAATTGCTCATGCGTTACAAGAAGGTGCGACTAAACTCATTATTGGCCTTGGGGGGAGTGCCACCAACGACGGTGGCATGGGGATGTTGGAAGCACTGGGGGTGAAATTTCTTGATAGTAATAGCCATGAAATTTCCGGCAACGGCATTGGCTTAACGCAAATTGAATCCATCATGACCCACGACATTAACCCGAAATTACAGCAATGTGACATCGTTATCGCTTGTGATGTCGATAACCCATTATGTGGTGAGCATGGGGCAACTGCGACGTTTGGCAAACAAAAAGGCGCGACCGAAGAAGACACCGTCATTTTAGATAACGCGCTGAGCCACTTTGCCGATTTAATGGATAGCCAACTTGGCAAACAGGTGAAAGATATCCCAGGCGCAGGTGCAGCAGGTGGACTTGGCGCTGCGTTTTTAGGATTTACCAACGCTAATTTAAAACCGGGCATTCAGATTGTGCTTGAAACCCTTTCGATTGACCAACACTTACAAGATGCCGATTTGGTCATCACTGGCGAAGGTCGAATTGATTGGCAAAGCGCGCACGGTAAAACGCCGGTTGGCATTGCCAAGGCCGCTAAAAAATTCGATTTACCCGTTATTGCACTGGCTGGTTGTGTCGGAGACAACTACCAAGCGGTTTATGACCACGGAATTGATGCCGTATTTGCCGCGATTCCAAGACCTTTTGACCTCGCGACCGCGTTTGCCGAAGCGGATATCAACATGGCGAACTTGGCAGAGAATGTGGCGAGAACGATAAAGTTAGGCATGAAAAATTAAACGGGGTTCGTTTCTCGGTATTCATTGTTCGAACCGCTCTCGTGCTTTTTCGATAAACGAGTAGTGCAGCCCCTAACCCGGAGCATTCCCTATCCAATAAATACGCCATTCCTGCCGAGCATTAGCGAGAGCAGGAATCTATTTACAGCGCGCTGAATATAGATCCCGGATAACTCGTCTCTCGTTTCCGAGATGACCAGCCAGAATGCAGTCATTTCCGCTAATCTTTTCCGAGAAACGAGCAGCGCAGCGACCGATAATCGAGTAACGAGAACCTTCGTCATCCTACTGTCATAAACTATAGCCAATATACCCTAACCTTTTCGTTATCATTTTGACGTCATGCTCGAACTGTTCAAAATCTTCTTTGTCCTCGGCTGGGTTAGCTTTGGTGGCCCTGCTGCGCATATCGGCTACTTCCGCAAAACCTTTGTTGAAAAACTCAATTGGATGAGCGAAGCGCAATACGCTCAATTAATTGCATTAAGTCAATGTTTACCCGGCCCCGGCTCAAGCCAAATTGGGTTTGCCATTGGTTATCAAAGGTACGGCTTGATTGGTGGCTTTATCGCTTTTTTAGGCTTTACTCTGCCATCTATCCTATTGATGATCATTCTGGCTTCTGTCAGCCAAAATCTGTTCAGTACCACATGGATGCAAGGCATCATTTATGGTTTAAAATTGTTGGCAGTGGTCGTGGTTTGTGATGCAACTTTGACCATGTTTAAGCAATTTTGCCAATCCAGATTGCACCGTGTGCTTTGCGTGATGACCGCTTGCGTTTGTTTATTATGGCCCTCGGCAATCAGCCAGATCCTTTGCCTCATGATTGCCGCCCTGTTATGCCGAATCCTGCACTCGCAAAGCCTAATGCACTCACAAAGTCCAGCACACTCACAAACTCCACAAAGTTCATCAGACGCTTCATCGACCACAATCAATACTGCGCCCTTTTCACTCACAGCAAAAACAGCGGTTATCCTTTTTAGCATTCTATTTATATTGGTGCTGTTTGTTCCGCAGTCCAATGGAATCATCGGCATCTTCAAAGACTTCTACTTAACGGGTAGCCTAGTGTTTGGTGGTGGACATGTGGTTCTGCCGCTATTGCAATCCAGCATAGGCCAACAGTTATCGAGCGACACTTTTCTCACCGGTTATGCAGCAGCGCAAGCCATGCCTGGGCCAATGTTTACCTTTGCCACTTTTTTGGGCTACGCACTTCTGCCGAACAGCCCAATAATTGGGGCATTAGTAGCAACCATCGCGATCTTCTTACCAGGATTTTTATTAGTGATAGGCTTTATTCATCAATGGCAGAGTTTGATGCAAAAACCGTCCGTCATGCCAATGGTCTCGGCGGTGAATGCAGCGGTAGTCGGTTTACTACTGGCTGCGCTTTATCAACCCATTTTTATCAGCGCCGTCCACTACAATGTTGATTTTGTCGCGGTATTGCTCGGCTTACTGATCATCAGGAATTTTCGCCTACCCATTGTCGGTCTAGTGGCTTTATTTGCGTTATTGGGCGTTCTAATGTCGTTTTGAATTATTAAATTCCCTGTAGACAAATCTGCTTACAATCGAATGGATGCCTTAGCTCACACAATTAAACTGGTTGGACCTTAGTCGTATTGTGGTCTACCCCACACTTGCCTAATAGTGTTAATAAATTGTTATTCAAAACAAATTAAGGCGAGATTATGACGGAATTAAATCTAAAACCGACCAACGATTCGGCCACGGCTAATGCCCCCTATCCGCACCAGATGATTTTAAAGTGGGCTGAAGAGCGCCCGAATGAGGTGTATCTTACTCAGCCAATCAACCGCCAAATCAAGTCGTTCACTTTTTTTGAAGTGGCAGATCAAGCATTGCGATTGGTTTCGGCTTTACGTAGCTTAGGCTTACAACCAAAAGATAAAGTCGCGCTCCTCTCCAAAAACTGCGCCGAGTGGTTTATTTGCGATTTGGCGATGATGCTCGGTGACTACATCAGCGTGCCTATTTTCCCAACCGCAGGCAGCGACACCGTTGAGCATTGTGTGGTACACAGTGAAGCGAAAGCCATCATTGTGGGTAAATTAGATGACAATGCCGCCGCAGAAGAAGTGCTAGCCAAACATAGCCAGCTCATTTCAATTGCCTTACCTTACGCCAAAGTCCCTGAGTGTCAGCATCAATACGCAGAATTAGTCTCTAGCCATCCACCAAGCGAAGAGCGCCCAGAGCACAACGACAATACCCTGATGTCGCTGGTGTATACCTCTGGCACGTCTGGCTTACCAAAAGGCGCAATGCTGACTTATGGCGCATTTGCTTGGAGTTCAGCAAGAATTGTTGAGCATATTGGTTTACAAGAAGAAGATCGCTTATTTTCTTATCTACCTTTAGCGCACATAACCGAACGTGTATATATACTCGGCACCTCCATCATTGGCGGTGTACCAACCAGTTTTGCTGAAAGCTTAGATACCTTTATCGACGATGTGAAAGCCCACCAACCGACTTTGTTTATCTCTGTGCCGCGTCTATGGACCCTATTCCAGCAACGCATCTTAGATAAAATTCCGCAACGTAAGCTCAATATTTTGCTCTCGATCCCTTTTATTAGTGGTATTGTGAAGAAAAAAATCATCTCAGGCCTTGGCTTAGATAAAGCGCGCGTTTTAGGCTGTGGCTCTGCACCTATTTCACCTTCATTACTACGTTGGTATCACAGCGTTGGTATGAACATTACTGAAGCTTGGGGCATGACAGAAACCTTCGCCTACAGCACGATCAATTACCCATTCCGGCAAGATAAAATCGGCACCGTTGGTAACGCGGGGCCGGGTATTGAGTTAAAAATTGCTGAAGACCAAGAAATTATGGTGCGTAGCCAAGGTATGTTCTCTGGTTACTACAAGAACGATGAAGCCACTCAAGAGTCCTTTGACTCCGAGGGCTGGCTACATACTGGCGATATTGGTAGCTTGGATGATGAGGGCTATCTATCGATTGAAGGGCGTAAGAAAGACTCCTTTAAAACCGCCAAAGGTAAGTTTGTTTCCCCGGTGCCAATTGAGAAAAAGATCTTTGAATATTCACGCGTTGAGATGATGTGTTTGATTGGTCTGGGTTTACCTGCACCGATTTTATTGGTGGTGCCACATCAATTTAAGAATTTTGATCGCGCACGCTATGAAAGAAAAACGGTCAAAATCATCAATCAAATCAATGCCGATTTAGAATCACATGAAAAAATCAAAGGCGTGTTGATGATCAAAGAACCGTGGAGCATTGAAAACGGCATCCTCACCCCGACCCTAAAAATCAAACGTCATGTACTGGAGAAAAAATACCACGATACTGGTGCTAACTGGCCAAAAGATCAGTTAGTGGTTTGGGAGGAGTAAGAGCCGCATAGAGTCAATTCT
Organism: Vibrio gangliei; assembly: GCF_026001925.1. NCBI lineage: Bacteria > Pseudomonadati > Pseudomonadota > Gammaproteobacteria > Vibrionales > Vibrionaceae > Vibrio > Vibrio gangliei. Next base: position 1,953,826 of record NZ_AP021869.1, read on the forward strand.
AGCCCCCTTAGGCTCATCGATATTTTTCATCGTTGAGCCTTATTTTTATCTTCTGCAAAGTTATTCCGCTATACTCAGCACAAATTCTTTTTGATTAGGTATCTCATGAGCCAGGCCAATAACCCGCTACACGGTATTACACTCGAAAAACTTCTCACTGAACTGGTTGAACATTATGGTTGGGAAAAGCTCAGCCAGATGGTGAACATCAACTGTTTTAAGAGTGATCCAAGCATTAAATCTAGCCTAAAATTTTTGCGTAAAACTGAGTGGGCAAGAACCAAGGTTGAGAAGATTTATATTGATTTGAAAAAGTAAGCGCTGTTGCGAGTTGCGAGTTGCGAGTTGCGAGTTGCGAGTTGCGAGAAAAGTTTAAAATGAGCGCGACTTATGTTAATAATATTTCTACATTTTTAACCGACATTCCCTTTAGGAGATCCTGAACTGCGCTCCTACGTCGCTTTTCAGGATGACGAGTTTTGTTATTTCCGTGCTTTGCTTTTCGGCTCTCGAGCAAAGCAGCTTCGCCTCCCGAATCGGCTTTTCCTAGATAATAAAAGCTAGTAACCGGTTTTCGAATCACGAGCAGTGAAACGCCCGAGCACCGAACACGATATCACTAGATCCCTGATAGCTCCTTCATCGCCTCAAGGATGACGCATTTTATTATTTCTGTGCTCTGCTTTTCGGCTCTCGAGCAAAGCGTCCTCGAACCCCGAACCCGCTTTTCGAGTCACGAGCAGTGAAACGCCCGAAAACCGAGACTCAAATCCTATTTTCCTGAGCACTTCTACTGTCTTAAAAAATAAAAAAACCCGCTATCGCTAGCGGGTTTTTATCAAGCTTTTAATCAGCTAAGAAGAATTACTTCTTGTCAGCTTCTTTACGAGCTTTAACGTCAGCAATTACTTGCTCTGCAACGTTCATTGGACATGGTGCGTAGTGTGCGAACTCCATAGAGAACTGACCACGACCAGAAGTCATTGTACGTAGAGAACCGATGTAACCGAACATTTCAGAAAGCGGTACGTCAGCCTTGATGCGAACGCCTGTAACGCCAGCTTCTTGGTCTTTGATCATACCACGACGACGGTTAAGGTCACCGATTACGTCACCAACGTGATCTTCTGGAGTGAATACGTCAACTTTCATGATTGGTTCAAGAAGTTGAGCGCCTGCTTTAGGCATAGATTGACGGAATGCACCTTTCGCTGCGATTTCAAATGCTACTGCAGATGAGTCAACTGCGTGGAAGCCACCGTCGAATAGTTCAACTTCAACATCTAGTACTGGGAAGCCAGCTAGAACACCGTTATCCATCATGCCAGCAAAACCTTTTTCGATTGCAGGCCAGAATTCTTTAGGTACGTTACCACCAACAACGGTTGATGTGAACTTGAAGCCAGAACCAACTTCACCAGGCTTGATACGATAATCGATCTTACCGAACTGACCAGAACCACCAGACTGTTTCTTGTGTGTGTAGCTATCTTCAACTTGTTGAGTAATAGTTTCACGGTAAGCAACTTGTGGTTGACCAACGATTAGGTCTACACCGTAAGTACGCTTCAAGATGTCCACTTTGATGTCTAGGTGAAGCTCACCCATACCTTTAAGGATGGTTTCGCCAGTTTCTTCATCAGTTTCAACTTGGAAAGATGGATCTTCTGCAACCATTTTACCAATCGCGATACCCATTTTCTCAGAACCGCCTTTATCTTTAGGCTGTACAGCAATCGAGATTACTGGCGTTGGGAATACCATTGGTTCTAGAGTTACAGGAGTCTTAGGATCACATAGAGTGTGACCAGTTTGAACGTTCTTCATACCAACGATAGCGATGATGTCACCCGCTTGTGCGTAAGTCAGTTCTTTACGATCGTTTGCTTGCATCTCAACCATACGGCCAACACGCTCAGTTTTACCAGTGAACGAGTTCAGGATGGTGTCACCTTTGTTCAGTTTACCAGAGTAAATACGAACGAAAGTTAGTGCACCGAAGCGGTCATCCATGATTTTGAATGCTAGCGCTTTGAAAGATTCGTCAGCAGAAACGATAGCGTGTTCGCCAGTTTCGTTGCCTTCTTCGTCCATTAGAGGTTGAGGATCAACTTCAGTTGGAGAAGGTAGGTAATCAACAACAGCATCAAGTACTAGTTGCATACCTTTGTTTTTAAACGCTGAACCACAGTATGTTGGGAAGAACGCTAGGTCACGAGTACCTTTACGGATACATGCTTTCACTTGCTCGATTGAAGGCTCTTCACCTTCCATGTATGCCATCATTAGTTCGTCGTCTTGCTCAACAGCTGTTTCGATTAGCTCTTCACGGTATTGTTCAACATCGTCAACCATGTCTGCTGGAATTTCTTCAATTGAGTAGTTCTCAGGCTGACCAGTTTCGTCCCAGATGTAAGCTTTACGCTCAAGAACGTCAACTACGCCTTTAAACTCATCTTCGATACCGATTGGTAGAGTCATGATTAAAGGTGTTGCGCCTAGTACTTTACGTACTTGGTCAGTAACGCGGTAGAAATCTGCACCCATACGGTCCAGTTTGTTTACGAAAATGATACGTGCAACTTCAGATTCGTTCGCGTAACGCCAGTTAGTTTCTGATTGTGGTTCAACACCACCAGAACCACAGAATACACCGATACCACCATCAAGAACTTTAAGAGAACGATATACTTCTACTGTAAAGTCAACGTGTCCCGGGGTGTCGATAACGTTGAAACGGTGGTCTTTCCAGAAACAACTTACCGCTGCCGATTGGATTGTAATACCACGCTCAGCTTCCTGCTCCATAAAGTCAGTTGTTGATTCGCCATCGTGCGTCTCACCACTTTTATGGATAGTACCTGTTAGCTTAAGGATACGTTCAGTCGTGGTCGTTTTACCCGCATCAACGTGGGCAAAAATACCAATGTTTCTGTATTTTGATAAGTCAGTCATTGTCTTACTCTATTAATAGGATATAAAGTTCGCGCAGAGTATAACACAATCTGTCAAGACTGATATCCCCTGTGCGCATTTGGATAAAAAATCTTTTTCCCTCGGCCAAACGCAATATTTACGTCATTTTTTCGGCCTCTTATCGCCAATCTCTCGCATTTTTACGGTGTTAGCTCTATTCTGGTGTTTCTCATTGCACATGGAAAAGGATGAAAATGGGCAAACGGCTAAAAAAATGGATCTTTAAGACGTTACTTTTCTTTGGCGTCATGTCCGTTGTGTTGACCTTCCCACTGAAATACATCAATCCCATTGTTTGGAGTTGGCAACTGCAACGCGAGTGGTTTCCACCTGAACAATATCGCCAATATACCAAAGCCAACTGGGTAAACTTAGACAAGATTTCGCCCTATATGCAACTTGCGGTGATCGCTTCAGAAGATCAACGCTTCCCAACTCATCACGGCATTGATTTTGTTTCCACCCAAAAAGCCGTCGCCGATATGATCTCCGGCGAACGCTTTCGTGGTGCAAGCACCCTTACTCAACAAACCGTGAAAAATTTATTTCTTTGGTCGGGGCAAGATATCTTCCGTAAAGCAATCGAAGCTTACTTAAGTTTATTGGTTGAGTTTGAGTGGGGGAAAAAACGCATCTTAGAAATTTATTTGAATATCGTGGAATTTGGCCCGGGGATTTATGGAGTACAAGCTGCCAGTCAACATTATTACGGCATATCGGCTAACCGCTTATCGATGTCACAGGCTGCCCGTTTAGCGGCCGTATTACCTAACCCATATAAATTCCATGTCGACCGCCCGACCCCTTATGTCTGGCAACGAGTGGATTGGATCGAAACACAAATGAATCAATTGGGGCTGGGTTATTTGAAGAAGATGGATTGATAGGTTCGTCTATCGTGTTTCGGGCGCTACGCTGCTCGTTTATCGAAAAAGCGTATCGACTGGATTGAAACCCAGATAAATCGGTTGGGTTAAGGTATTTGAAAGAGATGGATTGATAAAGTTCGTCTATCGTGTTTCGGACGCTACGCTGCTCGTTTATCGAAAAAGCGTATCGACTGGATTGAAATCCTGATGAATCGGTTGGGTTAAGGTATTTGAAGGAGATGGATGATAGAACTCGTCTATCGTGTTTCGGACGCTACGCTGCTCGTTTATCGAAAAAGCGTATCGACTGGATTGAAACCCAGATAAATCGGTTGGATTAAGGTATTTGAAAGAGATGGATTGATAAAGTTCGTCTATCGTGTTTCGGGCTCTACGCTGCTCGTTTATCGAAAGAACACATCGAGTTACGAGCAACGATTAGCGTAGCGTCCGGGCATCGAAACTACACCTCATCAAACGCATCGATGGCTTCAGATAACTTCTTCACCCCATGAATTTGCATGCCGGCAATGCCACCTTTTGGCATGTTGGCCGCTGGAACAATCGCTTTCTTAAAGCCGTGCTTGTAGGCTTCCATTAAACGCTCTTGACCGCTTGGTACTGGGCGGATCTCACCAGCAAGACCGACCTCGCCAAACACCACCACATCTTTGGGGAGTGGCTTGTCTTTAAAGCTCGACAACAACGCCATTAATAACGCTAAGTCGGCACTGGTTTCCGCCACTTTGACACCACCAACGACGTTAACGAACACATCTTGGTCGGCCATTTGTAAGCCGCCGTGTTTGTGTAATACCGCAAGAAGCATCGATAAACGGTTTTGTTCAAGCCCGACAGCAACGCGTCTTGGGTTGGATAATTGTGAGTAATCTACTAATGCTTGGATCTCCACCAGCAACGGACGAGTACCTTCCCACACCACCATCACTGAACTGCCTGAGGTTTCTTCATCGCCGCGAGATAAAAATATCGCCGATGGGTTACTGACTTCTTTTAAGCCTTGCCCCGTCATGGCAAATACGCCGAGTTCATTGACTGCACCAAAACGGTTTTTATGGCTACGCAATGTTCTAAAGCGGCTATCGGCACTGCCATCGAGCAATACCGAGCAGTCGATAATATGTTCCAGCACTTTCGGGCCCGCCAACGTACCATCTTTGGTGACGTGTCCAACTAAAAACACAGCCACATTATTTTGCTTAGCATAACGAGTTAACGTAGTGGCCGATTCACGCACTTGCGACACACTGCCTGGTGACGATTGGACATCCGCCACATGCATCACTTGGATAGAATCAATCACCATGATCTTTGGCTTTTCATTTTCGGCAATTTGGCAAATTTTATCCACGTTGGTTTCTGACAGCATTTTGAGGTGGTCTTTCGGCAAACCTAAACGTGACGCGCGCATTGCCACTTGTTGCAATGATTCTTCACCAGTGACATATAACGTAGGCATTTGCTCGGCAAGGCGACACACCGTTTGAAGCAGCAAGGTACTTTTACCTGCACCTGGATTACCACCAATCAAAACCGCCGCACCGGGAACAATGCCGCCGCCGAGGACGCGGTCGAACTCTTTAAAACCGGTAGAAAAACGCGGTACTTCTTGCAAATCAATTTCTGATAAGTTTTGCACTTTGGCATCAGTCACGGACCCGGCATAACCAGACAAGCGCTCGTTACGTGCCACTTGAGGTGAAGCCGCTAAGCGCACTTCAGTAATGGTATTCCAAGCACCACAAGCATTACACTGCCCTTGCCAACGTGGAAAATCCGCTCCACAGTCATTACAGACATACGCTCGTTTTGCTTTTGTTGCCATGAAGAAGGTACCTAAGTTAGTTGAAGATATCGGTTAATTGGATATAAGTGGTTATGCGTGACTCGATTGATCGGCCGCAGAGCTTCTTGTGTCTCGTGTCTCGTGTCTCGTGTCTCGTGTCTCGTGTCTCGTGTCTCGTGTCTCGTGTCTCGTGTCTCGAAAAAGATTAAATAACCTGTTCCATATATTGAAAACTCTTTTTCCGAACTATAGGTAGTGAAACGCCCAAAACCCGAACAACGATCCCGCTTTTCGACTCCCGAGCGAAGCGTCCTCGACACACGAATCTCGCAACACGAAACACGCTTCTCGACACAAATCTTTTGCTGTTACTGCGGAATCGCCTTCCACCCAACACGCTTTTGCTGCACAAGCGCGGCGGATAATATACACAACACGCCACCAAGACCAGCATAACGGATCGCGGTTTGTGCTTTTTGTTCTACTTTGGGTTTGGCATGAAACGCAACCCCTAAACCGGCAGTCGCCATCATGACTAAGTCATTGGCGCCATCACCGACAGCAATAGTATTGTGAGGCTCGACATCGTATTCATCGGCTAAGGTCACCAAAATATCCGCTTTAGTTTCAGCCGACACCACCTCGCCCAACACCTTACCGGTTAATTTACCATCTACAATTTCAAGTGTATTGGATTGGGCATGATCTAAACCAAGGGTATCTTTTAAATAATCTGAGAAGTAAGTAAACCCACCGGATGCAATAGCCGTTTTCCAACCAAACTGTTGCAGCGTTTTCACTAACTGCGCTAAATCAGGCATTAAAGGAAGATTTTCACGTACTTGCGCTAAAATGGCTTCATCCGCACCAGCTAATGCGCCGACGCGTTGACGTAAACTTTGTTCAAAATCGAGTTCACCTTGCATCGCACGTTCGGTAATTTCAGACACCATCTCACCTACGCCCGCTAATTTCGCGATCTCGTCAATACACTCAATTTGAATGGCGGTGGAATCCATGTCCATCACGATCAAACCTGGTTTAGTGAGCTCGGGAAGTACGCTAATCGAAGCGCAATCTACGCCTAAAGCATGAATAAACTCGACTAACTCTGGGAACAAATCCCCCCCCATGAGTGCCACTTCATATTGGCCGACTTTCCATGAATCAAGAACCGGATTAAAGCGACCAGTAAACACATCAATACGGTCAAAAAGGCCGACAGAAAGATGCTCACCAAATACAATCCACTGTGCTTTTTGCTTGTCTAAACTGGAATACAAATGAGATTCAGGCAATCGCTTGATGAGCGACATACTGCGCTGAATGTTTAAGGGTTTTACCACGTCCATGTTTCTGCCTTTTTTAAGCCAAATAGTTAGAATTAATGCCGCTGTAGTATTAAAATAGCAGCACTGTCACTGCGGGAATACTTGCACGGTTACCTAGCAAGTTACCCTATTGCAATTTAGTTACGCAAGTCCCAAACTGACAATTCACCGAATTTATGCCCAAAGTGATTGGATTTGCAGCGAGGCGAATGAACACCGCCCATAAAGATGCAGCTTCAACGACGAAGGGATAGCTGATTATTACGATATAAAGGAAGCATTACATGCAAACATCGTTGTTTTCTTGGCGTGTATTTTTGCGATTTATCGCGATAATCCTATTGGGCGGTATGTTTGCTTATACCATCATTAATAGCTTTGTGATCAGTCGTGATAACGAACATATCCAAAACCAACAATTGACGATTTTAACCGACTTGCTGATTTCGCAAACCGCTTTATCTTCTGGTAATTTGATCACCAATGATGATCAAGAAGGCCTGATGAAAATGGCGAATCAAATTGCTTCAGATGATTTGGTTTACGATGTCACTATCTATAACGCAGAAGGGATTAAGTTAGTCAGTAGCGATAACGCTCTCAGTGTACGTGAAGTTTTAGGTTTAGATACTCCACTGAAAACCGCCGGTATTGGACGTGAACAACTCGTTAAACCTATCTTTAATGAAGAAGATAATACTATTGGCTTTATTCGTATCACGTTTGAAAAAGGCAAAGTTACCGCGATTTCCGATCACCGTTATCGCAATAGTGATCACCTGATGTATACCATGCTGATTTTAAGCTTTATTAGTGGCGTGCTGCTTTGCTTGTTGATTTTGTATAAGCCGCAGGATGAAGTAGAGAATATTCTGCTGAAAGATATATAGACGAGTTTCGAGTTTCGAGTTTCGAGTTTCGAGTTTCGAGAAAAAATTAAACCTCTTGATGCACCAACATCAAGAGGTTTTTTTATGCTCATTTTCTCAAAGTAGTTGAAGTTTCTGTCAACAAAGCTGCAGCTTCAAATTCGAAGAGACAAATTATTTTCTCAAAGTAGTTGAAGTTGCAGTGAGGCGACAAGTTTATGAAGCCCCATGAGTGTAGCTTGCCTACATGATTGGGGTGAATAAACGCAGTCAACAAAGCTGCAGCTTCAAATACGAAGAGAAAAAGTTATTTGTCGCCAAGCAATACTGAATCTAGTGCAATATGAATCATATCGTTGAACGTAGTAGCACGCTCATCAGATGTGGTTTGCTCACCTGATTTAATGTGATCAGATACAGTACAAATCGCGAGAGATTTCGCGCCGTATTCTGCCGCCACACCGTAAATGCCAGCCGCTTCCATTTCCACACCTAGGATGCCGTATTTGTCCATCACTTTGAACATATCTGGATCTGGCGTATAGAACAAATCAGCAGAGAAAAGGTTACCCACTTTAACATTGATACCGCGTGCTTTTGCCGCTTCTTCAGCGTTACGTACCATCTCGTAATCCGCAATCGCTGCGAAATCGTGATCTTTGAAACGCATACGGTTTACTTTTGAATCCGTACATGCACCCATGCCGATCACCACATCACGCAGTTTGATGTGATCGCTTACAGCGCCACAGCTACCCACACGGATGATTTTCTTCACGCCGAAATCTTTGATCAATTCAGTCACGTAGATAGAGCAAGACGCAATACCCATACCGTGCCCCATTACTGATACTTTACGGCCTTTGTAAGTACCTGTGTAACCGAACATGTTACGCACGTTACATACTTGAACCGCGTCTTCTAAAAAGTTCTCAGCAATGTATTGCGCACGTAGCGGGTCACCTGGCATCAGTACTACGTCTGCAAAATCACCCATCTCAGCATTAATATGTGGAGTTGCCATGTATAAGTCCTTAATGATTCTAATTTATTTAATGGTTCGTTATTCGGGCGCTTCGCTTAACAAGGCTTGAGCGCTTTGCTTCTCGAAAAAGCACCCCAACGATGGTTTATTAAAATTCTTTACCCGAATACCAGTGAATCGAGTCACGAGCATTCGAGTCACGAGAGAGGTCTATAAAAACGACTTTCCGTATTCCATATCTGATGTACCAAAGTATTTCGCTAGGCTTTGGCCGATGTCAGCAAAAGTGTCGCGGCGTCCTAATGAACCTGCTGGCACTTTCGGGCCAGATACCAATACTGGGATGTGCTCGCGAGTATGATCGCTGCCAGGCCAAGTGGGGTCACAGCCGTGGTCTGCGGTTAAAATCAACACATCATCTTGTTGCAGTAAGGCTTGAATTTCAGGCAAGCGTGCATCGAAATACTCCAGCGCTGCTGCATAACCGGCGACATCACGGCGGTGACCGTAAGAAGAATCGAAATCAACAAAATTAGTGAAGACGATAGTGTTATCACCGGCTTTTTTCACTTCCTCTAAAGTGGCATCAAATAAGGCTTCAATCCCTGTTGCTTTCACTTTTTGCGTGATACCGCAGCCAGCATAAATATCAGAAATCTTACCAATAGAAACAACTTCACCGTTTTTCTCATCCACCAGCTTTTGCAAAATCGTCGCAGATGGCGGCTCAACTGAAAGATCGCGACGGTTACCGGTACGAGCAAATTCACCTGGTTTGTTGCCAACAAATGGACGCGCAATCACACGGCCAATATTGTAAGGCTCAAGCTCTTCACGCACGATTTGGCAAAGCTCTAATAAGTTTTCCAAGCCGTAAGTTTCTTCGTGACACGCAATCTGGAAGACCGAATCTGCTGAAGTATAGAAGATTGGCTTACCGCTCTTCATGTGCTCTTCGCCCAGCTCGTCCAAAATAACAGTACCCGATGAATGGCAGTTGCCTAGGTAGCCTGGTAAGTTGGCGCGTTCAACGATTTTATCTAACAATTCTTGCGGGAAGCTGTTTTTCTCATCAGTAAAATAGCCCCAGTCGAACAATACGGGTACGCCGGCAATTTCCCAGTGACCTGATGGCGTATCTTTACCTGAAGACAACTCTGCTGCGTGGCCATAAGCGCCGGTAATTTCCGCTTGCTCATCCAAGCCAATTGGGAACGATCCCGTTGATTCTTTCGCCGCAAGACCTAAACCCAGTTTAGACAAGTTTGGCAAACGCAATGGGCCGCTACGGTGTTCGTTATCCGCTAAACCTTTATCACACTGCTCTGCAATATGACCTAATGTGTCTGCGCCTACATCACCGAATTTATCGGCATCTTGTGTCGCACCAATACCGAAAGAATCCAGTACTAAAATAATCGCACGTTTCATGGTTCATTCTCCTCCCAAGCTAAGTCTCTATGACAGATCTTCCGCTCGGATTTGACTATAAATCTCTGGTGTCGGTTGATAAGCCTCATCAGACACCGTAATCGCTTGTTGTAGTTGCTCTGCCGCTTGCTGCCATTGCTCTTCACTACGAGCATGGATCATTGCAAGTGGTGTGTTAGCATCAGCCTGTTCACCTAAACGAATGAACTGGTCAAAGCCAACCGCATAATCAATTTGGTCAGACGCGACTTTACGTCCACCGCCCATCGCCACGACCGCCATGCCAATTGCACGGGTATCCATCGCAGTCACAGTGCCTACTTGCTTAGCAAAAACAGGCTTAATCACTTCTGCTTTAGGTAAATACGCATCATAGTTTTGAACAAAATCTTGCGGGCCGCCTAAGCCTGCTACCATTTTGCCAAAACAAGCTGCAGCTTTGCCGTTATCAAGAACCGCTTGCAATTGCTCACGAGCTTGATCGGTATTGTCTGCAAGGTGAGCCAATACCAACATTTCAGCACACAGCGCCATAGTCACTTCAAATAAGCGAGGATTACGCACTTCACCGCGAGAGTTTTTCTCACCGGTTAAAAATTGCACCGCTTCTTTCACTTCCAACGCGTTACCCGCAGAAGAAGCCAATACTTGGTTCATGTCGGTTAAAATGGCGGTGGTTTTCGTACCCGCACCATTGGCTACCGCCACAATCGATTGAGCCAGTTCTTCTGATGCTTCATAAGTTGGCATAAACGCACCAGAGCCGACTTTCACATCCATCACGAGTGATTCAAGGCCCGCGGCCAATTTCTTCGACAAGATAGACGCGGTGATCAAAGTGATATTATCCACCGTCGCCGTAATATCGCGAGTGGCATAAACGCGTTTATCCGCAGGCGCTAGATCACCGGTTTGACCAATAATCGCGACACCAGCACCTTTGGTCACAGCGCCAAACACATCATTGGTTGGCATGATGTTGTAACCAGGGATGGACTCTAATTTATCCAGCGTGCCACCAGTATGACCAAGGCCACGACCTGAAATCATAGGAACAAAACCACCACATGCGGCTACCATAGCGCCCAGCATTAATGAGGTCACATCCCCGACACCGCCAGTAGAATGTTTATCAACAATTGGGCCACCAAAATTCATGTGTGACCAATCTAGCACCATACCTGAATCACGCATTGCGCAGGTTAAAGCGATACGCTCTTGCATGTTCATTTCGTTAAAAAAGATGGTCATGGCGAAAGCCGCAATTTGACCTTCTGAAATGGTATCTTTTGCTACACCTTGAATGAAGAAATTGATCTCTTCATTAGTGAGCACTTCACCATCACGCTTTTTACGAATAATTTCTTGAGGAAGATACATAACAAACCCACCTAGTAAGCCGTATTCAATTGTCAGGAATACCCACTCTTGTCAGTATTCCTGAACCTGCGAATTAGTAGCCGCCTTCTTCCGCTTTTTCGCCTTTACCTAGGGTGTTGAGTAGGTTTGCTAGTAGGCTTGATGCACCAAAACGGTAGTGCATGTTATCTGCCCAATCTGCACCTAAAATACGATCCGCCATGGCGAGATAAGCTTGTGCGTCTTCTGCAGTACGAACACCACCGGCTGGTTTGAAGCCGACTTTGTCCGCCACGCCCATATCTTTAATGACATTCAACATGATTTCTGCTGATTCTGGCGTTGCGTTAACTGGCACTTTACCGGTTGAGGTTTTGATGAAATCTGCGCCTGCTTCGATTGAGATTTGAGAAGCACGCTTGATTAACGCTTCTTCTTTTAGCTCACCAGTTTCGATGATCACTTTAAGTAGAATGTCGCCACACGCTTCTTTACATTGCTTCACTAATTCAAAGCCAGTTTTTTCATCACCAGCAATCAAAGTGCGGTATGGGAAAACCACGTCCACTTCGTCAGCCCCGTAAGCCACAGCCGCTTTCGTTTCTGCCACTGCAATGTCAATATCGTCGTTACCGTGTGGGAAGTTAGTAACGGTCGCGATGCGAATGTCTGGCGTGTCTTGCTCACGCAGTGTCTTCTTCGCAATAGGAATAAAGCGCGGGTAAATACAAATGGCAGCGGTATTGCCAACAGGTGATTTTGCATCTTTACATAGGGCAATGACTTTCTCATCTGTGTCGTCGTCATTCAACGTCGTCAGATCCATTAATTTTAGTGCACGTAAAGCTGCTGCTTGTAAATCGCTCATTTCTCTCTCCGATTTCAAAAATTCGTCTTTTAAAAATTAGTTTTCAAAAGATTATTATGACAACTGGGTTATCGCATCTAGGTTTACTTACCCTAGTTAAAGTGTAGTGCTATTCATTACGCTATTTGTAGAAATAACGTGAATACCCAAGTTGTCTGAAATGAACGGACTTGGTTCCTTGAAGACTTAACTCGGTGTTACCAAACGAGTTAATTGCAATCCTTGTCACCGCACAACCAATCTACCCGTAAGCCGGTTATTGGCTGCAAACACATCATGTGTCTTATCGCCCTAGCGCGTCATGTGCTAGCTTGAATTTACGGGTAATTATACTGATTTATTCCGTGAGATCAGTCACTATCCTATACGCAAACGGTTTGTATCTCATAAAAAAGTGAGAGCTTGCATAAATCAAGGACTTGCCTCCGCAATAGCCTTTTTAACTGTAAGTCTATATTCAAGTCATTACGGCTAAAGACGCAAAAAGCCGCAGCAAACTATGCTACGGCTTTAATGGTTATATACTGGCGTCTATATATTCAGACTCGATTACATTGCTTGTAGTGTAATGAAGAAACCAGCGATAGTTGCAGCCATTAGGTTAGATAATGTACCTGCAAGAATGGCTTTCATACCCATTTGTGCAATGTCAGAACGACGTGCTGGTGCTAGACCACCAAGGCCGCCCAATAGAATTGCGATAGAAGAAAGGTTCGCAAAACCACATAGAGCAAATGAAATGATAGCTTTCGTTTTCTCAGAAAGAACCACTGTCGCACCATCAGCTAGGTATGGGGCAAAGTTAGAGTAAGCCACAAATTCATTCAAGATAGTCTTTTGACCAATGAAAGAACCCGCTAGAGTTGCTTCACTCCAAGGCACACCGATCAACCAAGCGATAGGAGCAAAGATGTAACCTAGGATTAGCTCAAGAGTTAGCTCAGGCATACCGAACCAACCACCAACACCACCTAAGATGCCGTTAAGTAGAGCAATCAAACCGATGAATGCAAGAAGCATTGCACCAACGTTAAGCGCAAGTTGAAGACCTGAAGAAGCACCTACTGCCGCTGCATCGATAACGTTTGCAGGTTTGTCTGCATCATCATCAACCGCATCAGCAAGTTGCTCGATTGGCTCATCCGTTTCTGGCTTGATGATTTTTGCGAACAATAAGCCGCCTGGTGCCGCCATGAAAGAAGCCGCGATTAGGTAAGACAGAGGTACACCCATCGCTGCGTAACCCGCCATTACACCACCAGCAACAGAGGCTAAACCACCACACATTACTGCGAACAACTCAGATTGAGTCATTTTTGGTACGAATGGACGAACCACTAGAGGCGCTTCAGTTTGACCAACGAAGATGTTCGCTGTTGCAGACATAGATTCCGCACGAGAAGTACCCAGCGCTTTCTGTAAACCACCGCCTAAAACTTTGATAACAATCTGCATCACACCGATGTTGTAAAGAACAGAGATCAATGCAGAGAAAAAGATAATGGTAGGCAATACTTTAAACGCGAAGATGAAACCAACGCCTTCAACTGAGAAGTTTACTAGGTTACCAAATAGGAACCCAATACCCTCATTACCGAAATCATACACATGCTGAACGCCGTTAGTCATAGCGGCTAACATGTCACGTCCCCAAGGTACATAAAGTACAAACGCACCTAGGAAGAATTGGATAGCAAAAGCGCCACCAACCGTTCTGAAATTAATTGCTTTGCGGTTGTCGGAAAATAGTACTGCTATTGCAAGCAGAAAAATCATACCAACAATGCTCATAACCAGGCTCATGGTATATGGCTTCCTTATTTAAATTGGTTAAAAAAAAGTTCAGGGCTCTAAAAAAGCGCTGGCGATTATACTCTGACAATTGGTAACAAAGTAATACTAACCTCACACTTATTCATGAAAAATAGATGAAAAACATAAGTTCATGTGATCTATATCACCAAACGTTTGCTTTTTTCATATTGACTCACAAGCAAACGTTTGCATGTTGTTCATAAAATTTATCAATCCCAACCGAATAAAATGCAACTGTTATGCCAAATCTGCTGTTCAATTTTCATTTCATTCTCACTTCTAAGCTCACAAAGCGCTGAAAAAATCGACGCTAAATGTGCAGGATGATTCGCTTGTCCTTGAAAACCAGACACCGGCATATCAGGTGCATCGGTTTCAAGCACCAAAGATTCAAGTGGCAATTTGGCTATCGCTTGTCGTGTTTTGTTTGCTCTTGGGTAGGTAATCACGCCGCCCACTCCAATATAGAAGCCCAATTTGACATATTCCAACGCCTGCTGGTAACTCCCTGAAAAAGCGTGAATCACACCACCTTTTTCTAGTTTAACTTGCTTTAATCGAGCCACAGTTTTGTCGTGCGCTTTACGCGAATGAATAATCAAAGGTAGGTGATGTTGAGCGGCAAGCTCGACTTGAGACTCAAATAATGTGTATTGCTTGGTGATATTCCCTGGCGTCAACAGCGCCTCATGGAGCATGAAATCTAAGCCGCACTCTCCTACTGCCACACAATGTTTATCTCGCTGCAATAAGGTGTGATTCAGAACATCATAAATGTCATTAGGGTGTTGATTGAGAAAGTAAGGATGAAAACCTAGAGAATAATATAAAGAAGGATATTGTTTAGAAAGCTGCTGCAGCGATGACCAGTTCTTGGTTCCTATTGCTGGAATGACAATTCTTTTCACTCCGGCTTGCTGCGCTTTCATCAATTGGGTTTCAACATCTGAAAATTCAGGAAAATCAAAATGGCAGTGGGTATCAATAAATGAATGCGGATTGGCCATGACTAAGCATCAATGGATGTAGTGTTAGCGGGCTCTGATGTCTGATGAGCAGGATCGGGGCGGTAGGCACAACAACTGCGCTTATACTCTGGTTTCAAACCTAACTCTTCACACCAAGCATCATAACGCGCCAGCCAATATTTCAACTTTGCTAAAAGCATCTTCCCTGTCCTTATTTAACTCGAAACTCGAAACTCGAAACTCGAAACTCGAAACTCGAAACTCGAAACTCGAAACTGATTAAAGCAAAAGGGCTGACATTACGCCAACCCTTTAACAAGATTATCTATTTACGCTCACAGATTAGTGTTCGCGTGTTGCTCGGAAATCAACCTCAGGGAAACGCTCTTTAGCAAGGTTCAAGTTCACCATAGTTGGGGCAATGTAAGATAGGTTGTCACCGCCATCCAATGCAAGATTCGCTTGGTTCTTACGCTTAAACTCTTCAAATTTCTTAACGTCATCACACTCTACCCAACGGGCAGTCGCAACGTTCACGCTTTCGTAAATCGCTTCCACGTTGTATTCCGATTTCAAACGCGCCACAACTACATCAAACTGAAGCACACCAACCGCACCAACGATCAAATCGTTGTTTTGTAATGGGCGGAAAACCTGCACCGCACCTTCTTCAGAAAGCTGCACCAAGCCTTTAAGCAATTGTTTTTGCTTCAGAGGATCGCGCAGACGAATGCGACGGAACAATTCTGGCGCAAAGTTTGGAATACCCGCAAACTTCAACGCTTCACCTTGAGTAAAAGTATCACCGATCTGAATGGTGCCATGGTTATGTAAACCAATGATGTCACCCGCATAGGCATTTTCCGCACGAGCACGGTCGCCCGCCATGAAAGTTACCGCATCCGAAATGTTGACCATTTTGCCAGTACGCACATGGTTCATCTTCATGCCTTGCTTATAAGTACCAGACACAATGCGCATAAAGGCAATGCGGTCACGGTGTTTTGGATCCATATTGGCTTGAATCTTAAACACGAAACCAGAGAATTTATCTTCGGTTGCTTCAACGGTACGTTCGTTGGCTTCACGAGGCATTGGCGCAGGGGCCCACTCCGTTAAGCCGTCTAGCATGTGGTCAACACCAAAGTTACCCAATGCCGTACCAAAGAATACTGGCGTTAATTCACCTTTAAGAAATAACTCTTGATCAAATTCGTGCGAAGCACCGATCACAAGCTCTAACTCTGCACGCAATTGCTCAGCCAGTTCATCACCAATTTCTGCATTGAGTTCTGGGTTATCTAGCCCTTTCACAATGCGTACTTCTTGAATGGTGTGACCATGACCGGTTGAATACAAGATGGTTTCATCACGGTGAATGTGGTACACACCTTTAAACTCTTTACCGCAACCAATCGGCCAAGAGACTGGCGCACAGGCGATATTCAATTCGTTTTCGACTTCATCCAGCAGTTCCATCGGGTCACGTATATCGCGGTCACATTTGTTCATAAAGGTAACGATCGGCGTATCACGCAGACGGGTTACTTCCATCAATTTACGGGTACGGTCCTCGACGCCTTTTGCCGCATCGATCACCATTAGACATGAATCCACTGCCGTTAAGGTACGGTATGTATCTTCGGAGAAGTCTTCGTGTCCTGGGGTATCCAGTAAGTTTACCAAGCACTCATTGTATGGAAATTGCATCACAGAGGTGGTTACCGAGATACCACGTTCTTTTTCCATTTCCATCCAGTCCGATTTTGCGTGTTGGCTGGCACCACGGCCTTTTACCGAACCGGCGGTTTGAATCGCGTTTCCGAATAACAATACTTTTTCGGTAATGGTGGTTTTACCCGCATCCGGGTGAGAAATGATCGCAAACGTACGACGCTTGCCAACTTCGGTAAGGAATGACATGAAGGAAACCTTAATAAACTGTGTTCGATTGCTGCTCTCAAATGGCAACAAAAATAAGATGGACGAATTATACGCAAAATTCACGATAACTCTAGTTGAAAGCCCAAACTGATTGCAGTTTCAGGGCCTATCTATTTCATGATCAAGCTATTTACTGATTCATCAAACTATTTAGGGTTTAATCGAGCTAAGCGAAGGGATTATAACTGTCCAACATCAAATTCATAATGATGGCGTCTTCTTTGCCGCTGGCCGTTTTTGCAGAAGGGTAATAATTCACTCGGCGATCCATTTCATTAAAGCCCAGTGATTCATACAAATGATACGCACCGCGATTACTGTCTCGCACTTCCAGCCAAATACTTTCAGCTTGAGCATCTTCACTGTGCTCGATCAAATGTTCCAACAGTTTGCGTCCGTAACCTTTACCTTGCTGAGTTGGATCAACCGCAATGGTTAATAGGGTGACTTCTCCAACAATATTTTGACTATAAACGTAGCCAACCAATTGATTATCCACCCACAACCCAAATTGGTATTTGCTCGAATTGGCAGAATTTTGATGAGATAAATCGCGGATCATGGTTTCAGACCAAGGATGAGAATGGGCGACTTTTTCAATTGCCCACACCGCATCAAGATGATCTAAGCGTAAAGGTAAAAATTGACAATTATTCATTATTATAAGAACAAATTTGCTGCCACAACTCGCGGCGATTTTGAGTATTACCGTGAATTTGCGTAATGGCAGGTGAAGTCAAAATATTGACACCTTGCAGTGAGGCTTGTTCTAACGCTTCACAACCGGCAAACCACACCCATTTCAATGCGTGTTTATCGAGTTGCGCTGCTTGTGCAGGCGTTAAATGCAGTGCTTGGTCAGCGCTTAATTTCATACTTGCCAGCACTTTAATAAACAAAGTCGCATCGTCGCCTTGCGGGCAAGAATCCGCCACCAGCAACAAAGTACAAGTTTGCGGTAATTGTATACCAGGCGCTTGATAGCCTTGCAGCTTATCTGGATGAGCCAGTTCCCATACGGAAATGCCCATTTCTTTTAAATATTGCTGTTGTTGAGAATCGAGCATAGCGCCTTCAAAATTTGGAGTCATGAACTAAAATTCTGGGCTGTATTCTACCAAACCCGATAGTCCTTCGAAAGAACCATCCTCTTCCAGAGACATGATTTGAAAAGCGCCTGGCGTAAATTCTGGATGGTCATTGTAAACCGAAACAAACCCTAGTGGCTCAGCATCTTTAAAGCCAAAACGAGCGTAATAGTTAGGTTCACCAAGCACGACACACGTTGAGTAACCAAATTCAAGTAACGAATCTAAACCGGAGCGGATCAGTGCTTCGGCAATACCTTGCTGTCGGTATTCTTCTTTGACGGCAACCGGCGCTAGACCTTGCCAGCCTAGATCTTCACCGTTGAGCGTTACTGGCGTAAACAAAACATGACCAATCACTTCCCCTTCATCGCTGCACGCCACTAAAGATAACGTAAAACGGCTGTTCTCACGTAGTGAACGTACTAATTTAGCTTCAGCAGAACTAGGAAATGCAGATTTTAATAGCGCATCAATCGTCAGAATGTCAGCAGGGGCTTCGGTACGAATTTGCATGGTTTTCTCGCTTAAGTTATGAATCGCTTAAGTTACGGATGCTTAGCTTAGAATACTTAGATTACCAATAAGCAGCGATAAAAAAGAAGAGCCGATTCTATACCGAATTGGCTCTTCTATGTCATTTTCTATGAGTTAAATTTTGAAACCGAGATCCAAGCAGAATTTCACATATTCGCGATAACGATTCCGATCATAGTTAAGCGGTTGCTTGAGTAAGCGGCTCTTGCATCCCTTGTTGTACAAAGTTGGCCAGCTGTTCCATCGTTTGAGTGAGTGGCTTAGGCAAAGAATCAAGATCAAGGCTATCCATTAAGTTTTTCACTTCTAATCCGAGCTCGGTATCGCCTTCAATTTTTAGGCGACGTTGGAAGAACAAGGTATCAGGATCTTCTTTACGCCCAGCAATCAGCACGAGATCATTTAAACAACCAGAAAAGCTGACATGATGTTGCTCGCTGGCATCACCCACGGTTAACTTATCATCTTGGTAGCTGATCATCCAGCTTACATTCACATCTGAAATAGACACTTTTAACCAGCGATCTTGTAAAAATTCAAAATCGCCATCTTCTAGTGCTTCATGAAAAACGCGCTTCAAACCTTCCAATAGCACTTTGTTATGAACACGCTGAGGGATCAGCTTGGCTGGAATAGAGATCAGTGACGCGGCATTCATCACCACTTTAGAACGAAAACTTGCGAGCATACTACCTCCAACATCAATCGACTCACGCAATGTAAAACAACCTACTTTACCGAGTTCAATGGCGATATCTCTGTGTTGAATCAAAAAATGTCTCAATTCAAACAAAAAACCACTTTATAGGTAGATCTAACCGCCTCAAACCTGCCTTATATCAATTCCCTAGACGATGAATCTCCTAAAATGTCGAACACTGTAAAAATTAATAAGGTAAGTAAGGATGGAACTACTTTGCCCTGCGGGTAATTTGCCTGCGTTGAAAACCGCCATCGATTGTGGCGCTGACGCGGTTTATATTGGATTCAAAGACGAGACCAATGCGCGTCACTTTGCCGGCCTCAACTTTAATGGCAAAAAACTCAATAAAGCGGTGCAATATGTGCATGACCACAATAAAAAAATTCATATTGCTCTGAATACCTTTGCCCATCCTAATGGATTTGAACGTTGGACAAACTCGGTCGATAAAGCGGTAGATTTAGGAGTCGATGCATTAATCATTGCTGATATCGCCCTACTTGATTACGCCGCCACCAAATACCCTGAGATGGAATTGCACCTTTCAGTACAAGCATCGGCCACCAATACCGCAGCCATTCAATATTACGCCAATAATTTCAATGTAAAACGCGTGGTACTGCCACGTGTGTTATCGATGCATCAAGTGAAGCAATTGTCACGTAATATTCCTCAAGGCGTGGAGCTAGAAGTGTTTGCCTTTGGTAGCTTGTGCATCATGTCGGAAGGGCGTTGTTACCTGTCTTCTTATCTCACTGGTGAATCCCCAAATACCGTCGGCGCTTGTTCTCCCGCTAAATACGTTCGTTGGCAAGAAACCGATCAAGGTTTGGAATCGCGCTTAAATGAGATATTAATTGACCGTTATGGTGAAGGCGAAAACGCCGGCTACCCGACGCTGTGCAAAGGTCGCTTTGATATTAACATTACTGGTGAAGACCAGCGTTACCATGTGCTTGAAGAACCCACCAGCTTGAATACCCTTTCAGTGCTGCCTGAGCTTTTTGCCGCCAATGTCGCCTCGGTAAAAATTGAAGGTCGCCAACGCAGCCCAGCCTATGTCGAACAAGTCACTCGAACCTGGCGCGCAGCGCTCGATCGTTATCTTGCCAATCCTGAAAATTACGCCGTTGAACCGCAATGGAATGCCACCTTAGCGAATGTGTCTGAAGGTACGCAAACCACACTCGGTGCTTATCACCGCAAATGGCAATAATAGAGGCATTCTCATGAATCAAGATTCAACTTTTCAATATTCATTAGGCCCAATTCTGTATTTTTGGCCAAAGCAAAACGTCGAAGATTTTTATCAACAAGCCAAACATAGCCAAGCCGACATCATCTACCTCGGTGAAGCCGTGTGCTCAAAGCGCCGTGAAATGAAACCAGCACAATGGTTTGAGATCGCCAAAGATCTCGCCCAATCCGGTAAGCAAGTGGTGCTCTCTACTATGGCATTATTAGAAGCGCCAAGCGAAGTCAACGTGATGAAAAAGTACATCGACAATGGTGACTTTGCGATTGAAGCCAATGACGTGTCTGGTATTCAATTGGCTTATGACGCCAAAGTCCCGTTTGTGGTGGGTGCAGCGGTCAATACTTACAATGCTCATACCCTTAGACTGTTCGTAAAACAAGGCATGATCCGCTGGTGCATGCCGGTTGAGCTATCACGAGATTGGTTAATGCAAACGCTCGACCAATGCGATGAACTCGGCATTCGCGAACAATTTGAAGTGGAAGTGTTTAGCTACGGCTACCTACCTCTGGCCTACTCTGCCCGCTGTTTTACTGCACGAGCTGAAAACAAAGCCAAAGATGATTGTGAAACTTGCTGCATTAAATACCCAACCGGTATTCAAGTCAGCAGCCAAGAAGGACAGGAAGTCTTTAACCTCAATGGCATCCAAACTCAGTCTGGTTACTGCTACAACCTAGGTAACGACTTAGAGAGCATGAAAGGATTGGTTGACGTAGTGCGTTTAAGCCCACTTGGTGTCGATACGCTTTGTACACTGGCCGACTTTAAAGCCAATGAAAGTAACCAAAATCGTATTATCACGGACAGCAAACAATGCAATGGTTACTGGCATCAACTGGCGGGCTTAGTTCAGCAATGAGATTGAATTAGAAATCATAAATACAATTAAGGCCTCAATCGTTGAGGCCTTAATTTTATGTTGTCACATCTATACCCAAGTGACCTCAAGATGCAGGATTCAGAGCTATCATCCAAGTCTTTAGACAAGGAAGATTTATGCGGAATGTAGACACCTTTCAATTAAATCTGACATAGGCTAAGGGCTTGGATGAAGCTCCCAAAGGGGAAGTTAAAACAAGCTTTAAGCTGCGTTAAATTGAACAGAGATAGAATAACTATGATCATCTTCAATTTGCCTTGCCTAAAACTTGTTTTAATCTTGCTGAAACTCGCATATTGAGGTTACTTGGGTATATGTTTTTATGCGCTGAGTTTAGGGGCACGATACACCTGAGGCGGATGATTTTTTGATTCTTGCTGCTCATCAGGTTTTGTGGTTGCTGGCGCTTGAGAATTATCCTCTTGTGCACGCTCAGCTTGAATCGCTTTAAAAATACGGGTTAATTCTAAGAAGGCATAACGGTGTTCCGAAAACTCATACACGTTCATCGAAATCGCTAATTTATACAAAGCAATTGCATTGGAATAATCGCCTTTATATTGATATTCCTTTGCCAAATAGAAGTACAGTTCTGTCAACTTTTGCGCCAAGTCGACATTATTCTTAGTCCCCATCGCCACTGACTCAAGAATGTCATTTTGATCTAGATGGCCAAGTGTCATGCCAACTAATTCCCATCCCCATTGGTCATCTTTATTTTGATAGCTTTGCTCTAGATCGGCGGTCGCTTTTTGCACATCACTTTCACGTTGAATGTAATACAGCCACAATGCGCGATACGGATCGGATGGATCTTTATCATAGTTGCTTTGCATATCCTGCAAGGCAAGAGGAATTCGGTCTGCATAGTACAAGGCAATGGCACGGTTGCGTTCTGCGTATTCGTTGTTAGGGTCTAACTCCAAACTGGAATCAAACGCATCGAATGCAGAATCAAAATCGCTCGTTTGGGTGAAGTACACACCAAGTACATTAAAGACTTCCGATTGAGCTGGATTTAGTTTTAGTGATGATTCGTAATCTAAACGCGCCAAATCCGCCATACCTACGCTATCTAGGAAGCGACCACGCTCGGCAAACATTTGTGCTCGCACGTTTTGGCTAACATCTTTACGAGTGAGTAACTGATTTAATCGCGCTATTTGCACTTCTTGCTGAATCGAAGGCTGCAGGGGAATTGCTAACGGCGGGTAAACAAATGAGTTAGTTGAGTTCCCTTGATTAGCACATCCTAATAAAAAGAAGGCGCTCACTAGGCTTAACCATTTAAGATATTTCACGAATTCCGTGCTCCTTTGCAGTCTTGCAATATTGTGTATGTTGACGAACCACTAAGTCACCTCAGCAGGGGTTAAGTACATACAGATAAGAACCCAATATACACCTTGTTGGTTTTCCTCACCACACATTATCTAAGGTAGAGTAATACGCCACTATTTCCAACCTAAAGAAAGATAAAGATTTTCTGACTGTCTTTACCAAGTGATATGGGCATAAAAAAGAGGAGCCGAAGCCCCTCTCTTAAACAGCATCTAACAATAAGACAACTTACTCAGCTGATGGTTCAGCTGGCGCTTCTTCTGTTGTTTCTACTGCTTCTTTCATACTTAGACGTACACGGCCTTGGCGGTCGATTTCAAGTACTTTAACTTGAACTTCTTGGCCTTCAGATAGGTAGTCAGACACTTTCTCGATACGCTTGTCAGCGATTTGAGAAATGTGTACTAAGCCATCTTTACCAGGAAGGATCGTTACGAATGCACCGAAGTCTGCAAGACGTGCCACTTTACCAGTGTAGATACGGCCCACTTCAACTTCAGCAGTGATTTCTTCGATACGACGGATCGCTTCTTTCGCCGCTTCACCTTCAGTCGCGGCAATTTTGATTGTGCCATCGTCTTCGATTTCAATCGTTGTGCCCGTTTCTTCAGTTAGCGCACGAATTACCGCACCACCTTTACCGATCACATCTTTGATTTTCTCAGCAGAGATTTTCATAGTGTGAATACGTGGAGCAAATTCAGAAATCTCTTCACGAGCACCAGAAATCGCTTCATCCATCACGCTTAGGATGTGCTTACGTGCACCTTGAGCTTGGTTAAGCGCAATTTGCATGATTTCTTTCGTGATACCTTCGATTTTGATATCCATTTGTAGCGCAGTGATACCTTCATTAGTACCTGCTACTTTAAAGTCCATGTCACCAAGGTGGTCTTCGTCACCCAAGATGTCAGAAAGAACAACGAAATCGTCGCCTTCTTTCACAAGACCCATTGCGATACCTGCAACAGAAGATTTAATTGGCACACCTGCATCCATAAGAGCCAGTGACGTACCACATACCGAAGCCATTGAAGAAGAACCGTTAGATTCTGTGATTTCCGATACAACACGTACTGTGTATGGGAATTCTTCAACTGATGGCATCACCGCTTGGATACCACGTTTAGCCAGTTTACCGTGACCGATTTCACGACGCTTAGGAGAACCAACGAAACCAGTCTCACCTACACAGTATGGAGGGAAGTTGTAGTGTAGAAGGAAGTGATCTTTCTTCTCACCAAGTAGGCTATCGATGATTTGCGCATCACGTTGTGTACCAAGCGTCGCTGTGACTAGCGCCTGAGTTTCACCACGAGTAAATAGTGCAGAACCGTGTGTACGAGGAAGAACACCAGTGCGAACGTCTAGTGCGCGAACCATGTCTTTTTCACGGCCATCGATACGTGGGTTACCCGCGATGATGCGGCTACGTACTACTGTTTTTTCTAGATCGTGGAAGATGGTGTGAACTTCTTTTAGGTTCAACTCTTCGTTTTCAGCCAATAGCGCTTCGTTGACTTCCGCTGCGATAGCGTGAATACGGTCGTAACGAGCCATCTTCTCTGTGATTTGGTAAGCTTCAACCAATTTCGCTTCAGCCAGTGCTGCGATCTTGTCTTTTAGCTCAGTGTTTTCAGCTGGAGCAACCCAATCCCAAGCAGGAGTGGCAACTTCAGCAGCAAATTCATTGATTGCTGAGATAACAGTTTGTTGTTGGTCGTGACCGTAAACAACCGCTGCTAGCATTTCTTCTTCAGTTAGGTTGTCAGCTTCAGATTCAACCATCAATACTGCGCTTTCTGTACCCGCAACAACAAGGTCAAGACGAGAAGCCTCAAGCTCTTTTTCACTTGGGTTAAGCACTAGTTGACCATCAATGTGACCAACACGAGCTGCGCCGATTGGACCGTTAAATGGTACGCCAGAGATCGCTAGAGCAGCAGAAGTACCGATCATAGTGATGATGTCTGGAGAAATGTTAGGGTTGGCAGAAACAACCGTAGCAATAACTTGTACTTCGTTTTTGAACGCGTCAGGGAAAAGCGGACGGATTGGACGGTCGATAAGACGTGCAATCAATGTTTCGCTTTCAGAAGGGCGACCTTCACGCTTGAAGAAACCACCAGGGATTTTACCGGCTGCGTAAGTACGCTCTTGGTAGTTTACGGTGAGTGGGAAGAAGTCTTGACCTTCAACCGCTTCTTTTTTCGCAACAACAGATACGAAAACAGAAGTGTCATCCATGCTTGCCATTACAGCAGCAGTTGCTTGACGTGCAATTACGCCAGTTTCAAGAGTAACGGTATGGTTACCGTATTGAAATTTCTTTACGATTGGATTCACGTAAATTTCCTTAATTTTGAGTTTTAACATTAACTCTGGCTTGCTTTACCAATCGCGACTAATAGCAGAATTTTCAGACTTTCGTATGAATATCGTTGAAAGAAAAACCTGTTATTAGCCGCGACCTTCATGGTCGACATCGGTGACTGTAAAGCAACAGAGGCTTGATCCCCTCTTCACATTTAAGCGAAGAACAAATCAAACGAGGCATAGTATAAACTACGTGAGTAAAAAAGTCTTATTTTGCGAAGCAATAAGGTGGGATAAAGCTGCAATTTGAAAAACAAAAAAGGAGCCGAAGCTCCCTTTTAGGTATCTGTTTACTTATTTCGGCTGTGAACAGCCATCATGCATAAACCAATACTTCTAACCTTGGTACTAAACCAACGACGAATTAACGACGTAGACCTAGACGTTGGATTAGTGCGAAGTAACGCTCTAGATCTTTACCTTTTAGGTAATCTAGAAGTTTACGACGACGAGAAACCATACGTAGAAGACCGCGACGGCTGTGGTGGTCTTGTTTGTGGTTAGCAAAGTGACCTTGTAGGTGGTTGATAGAAGCAGTTAGTAGTGCTACTTGTACTTCTGGTGAACCAGTGTCGCCTTCAGATTGTGCGTATTCTGCAACGATTGCTGCTTTAGTTTCTGCATTCAGAGACATAATGCTCTCCTAATTAAGAGTAGTTTATAAAATGTGCCAGCCAATCTCTGATTCAGCCAACACGCGAAGCGCGGATTATAGGGAATTCCCCAACCTAGCGCAAGGGGTAATGCTTTTAAATATATCGAAACTCGATTTTCGGTCGCTACGCTGCTCGTGACTCGACTCGATATACGAGTAGCGAAGCGCCCGAGCCACGAGAGTCGATATCCTAGGAACTAGAAATAACTTCCGCTCTTACCTAAATACCACTAAACGCTTTGGCGCAACTTTTCCATCATCATCAATGTTCGCGACACCAATGAAAGTGCGCTCTTCTCCCATCGTCATGCGAACCACACCTTCTGATGGAGCGCCGGCAATTTGCACCGGTTGACCATGTTGAACAAAGTCTGCCACACTTGGGATCATATTGACTTCAGGCAAGTCTTGTACCGCGGTATCCATAGGAAGTAGTAATGGGTCCAACAGTTCACGAGGTTCAATTTCTTGCTCACGAGCTTGCTCTAACAATGCTTCAAGCTGCTCTAATGTGACCATTTTCTCGTATGGATAATGCGATACACCAATACGGCGAAGATAAGTTACATGCGCACCACAACCGAGCATTTCGCCTAAGTCATCGACGATAGTACGAATGTAGGTGCCTTTTGAGCAGTGCACTTCCATTTCTACTTCGTGACCTTCAAAGCGAATCAGATTGATTTCAAACACGGTGATTTTGCGCGATTCACGCGGCACTTCAATACCTTGACGTGCGTATTCATACAAAGGCTTACCTTGGTATTTCAACGCAGAGAACATTGATGGTATTTGATCTGTGGTACCACGGAATTTAGCTATGCAACGCTCAAGCAAGCCACGATCCACTTTCACTTCTCGTGTTTGCACCACTTCGCCATCAGAATCTGAAGTATCGGTACGTTCACCCAGCTTGGCGATGACACGATAACGCTTATCAGAATCTAATAAAAATTGTGAAAACTTAGTGGCTTCACCTAAGCAAATCGGCAACATGCCCGTCGCCAAAGGATCAAGCGCGCCAGTATGGCCTGCTTTCTCCGCAAAATAGATGCGTTTGACTTTCTGCAACGCATCATTCGAGCTGATGCTGGTCGGTTTATCTAATAATAAAACGCCATCAATTGGACGACCACGACGTCTACGAGCCATTACTCTTCTCCTTCGTCCTCACGACCTGCATCTTTTTTGCGTTGGTTGTCTTTGCTGACGACTTCGCTCACTAGGTTAGACATTCGCATGCCTTCTACTAGCGTATTGTCGTAAGTAAAGCGAACTTCTGGTGTTAAGCGTAGACGAATGCGTTTACCTAGCGCCATACGTACCGCGACTTCGTGCTCTTTCAGTGCTGCCAAGCTAGATTCTGGCGTTTGGTCACCCACACACAAAAAAGTCACAAACACTTTGGCGTAAGCAAGATCGCGTGATACTTCCACATCAGAAATAGTCACCATGCCGATACGTGAATCACGTACGTCACGTTGGAGGATTGAGGCTAGCTCTTTTTGTAATTGTTGTGCAACACGTTGTGCACGACTGAATTCTTTTGACATATCTTTTCTCACATCTGCGGATTCCATTTTGAATCCCTTTACAGAAAGAATGGGGAGCACGATTGGCTCCCCATGGTGTATTTAACAACCGTTCGTCAGCTAGATATTCTAGCGAAGATCATGTGTTGATTAATCAAGTGTACGCTTAACTTCAACGATTTCGAATACTTCGATTTGGTCACCAGCGCGAACATCATTGTAGTTCTTAACGCCGATACCACATTCGTAGCCGTTACGTACTTCTTGAACGTCATCTTTAAAGCGACGTAGTGATTCTAGCTCACCTTCGTAGATAACCACGTTATCACGTAGAACACGAATCGGGTTATTACGCTTGATAACACCTTCCGTTACCATACAACCTGCGATTGCACCCAGTTTAGGCGATTTAAACACATCACGAACTTCTGCAAGACCGATGATTTCTTGTTTAAACTCAGGTGCTAGCATACCGCCCATCGCTTGTTTCACTTCGTCAATCAATTGGTAGATGATTGAGTAGTAACGTAAATCTAGGTTCTCGTTCTCAACCGTACGACGAGCAGAAGCATCGGCACGAACGTTAAAGCCAAGAATGATAGCGTTAGATGCTGCAGCCAGTACCGCATCCGTTTCAGTGATACCACCTACACCTGAACCAACGATGTTCACTTTCACTTCGTCAGTAGACAGTTTACGTAGTGAGTCCGCTATCGCTTCAACAGAACCTTGTACGTCAGCTTTAAGCACAACGTTAAGCTCAGCCACTTCACCTGCTTCCATGTTAGAGAACATGTTTTCAAGTTTCGATTTTTGCTGACGAGCCAGTTTCACGTCACGGAATTTACCTTGACGGTAGTTCGCTACTTCACGTGCTTTACGCTCATCACGTACTACAGTCGCTTCATCACCTGACGTTGGTACACCAGAAAGACCTAAAATCTCAACTGGGATAGAAGGACCGGCTTCTGTGATGTCTTGACCATTTTCATCACGCATTGCACGGATACGACCGTATTCTTGACCACAAAGTACGATATCACCTTTACGCAATGTACCCGCTTGTACAAGCACGGTTGCTACTGGACCACGGCCTTTATCAAGACGTGATTCAACCACAACACCTGAAGCCATACCGTCTGTTACTGCTTTAAGCTCAAGTACTTCTGCTTGTAGCAAGATAGCTTCTAGTAGACCATCGATGTTAGTACCTTGTTTCGCAGAGATGTGAACGAACATGTTTTCGCCGCCCCACTCCTCTGGAATAACGTCGTATTGAGCAAGCTCATTCTTCACGTTATCAGGGTTTGCATCTTCTTTATCGATTTTGTTTACCGCAACAATCAAAGGGACTTCTGCAGCTTTCGCATGCTGAATTGCTTCGATAGTTTGAGGCATTACGCCATCATCTGCTGCCACCACAAGTACAACGATATCTGTCGCTTGAGCACCACGAGCACGCATTGAAGTAAACGCTGCGTGTCCAGGAGTATCCAAGAAAGTGATCATGCCGTTGTCTGTTTCAACGTGGTATGCACCGATGTGCTGAGTAATACCACCCGCTTCGCCAGACGCTACGCGGCTACGACGAATGTAATCAAGCGTTGACGTTTTACCGTGGTCAACGTGACCCATGATGGTCACAACTGGCGCACGTGGCACAGCTTCAGAAGTGTTGTCACGATCTGACAATACCGCTTCTTCTAATTCGTTTTCTTTACGCAAGATAACTTTGTGACCCATTTCTTCAGCCACTAATTGTGCTGTTTCTTGGTCGATCACTTGGTTGATGGTTGCCATTGCGCCCATCTTCATCATCGTTTTGATGACTTCCGTGCCTTTTACTGACATTTTGTTTGCCAGTTCAGAAACAACGATAGTTTCGCCGATCACAACGTCTGCTTTTGCGACTGTCGCGTTTTTATCAAAACCTTGCTGCATTGAAGTTGGTTTCGCTAATTTACCTTTACGGTTGTTACGACCACGCGCGTTGCGGCCATTGCCACCAAAACGCTCTTCTTCTGCTTTATCTTTCTTAGCTGGTTTTTTCTTTTTACGACGATTCGCTTCGCTACGACGGTCCGCTTCATCTTCAGCGTCTTGTGCGTGCTTATTCGTTGTTACGTGGTAATCTGAATCTTCAGACTCTTTGCTCTTTTGCTCTTCTTCAGACCAACGAGCTGCGTTTTCTTCCGCAAGTTTGCGTGCTTCTTCTACCAATTTTTGTGCTT
Source organism: Vibrio gangliei (assembly GCF_026001925.1). NCBI lineage: Bacteria > Pseudomonadati > Pseudomonadota > Gammaproteobacteria > Vibrionales > Vibrionaceae > Vibrio > Vibrio gangliei. Next base: position 1,983,652 of record NZ_AP021869.1, read on the forward strand.
CTTGTTCTGCTTTGCGTTGTGCTTCTTCTTCCTGACGACGCTTCAATGCTTCTGCTTCTTTCTTCGCAGCTTCATGTTTTGCTTTTTCTTCAGGAGAACGTTGTGAAGCGGCTTTCGCTTCTTCAGCTTTGGCTTTATCAGCTTCACGTTTCGCTTTTTCTTCAGCTTCACGCTTTGCTTTTGCCTCGGCTTCCGCTTTTGCTTTCGCTTCAGCTTCTTGCTTCGCTTTTTCTTCGGCTGCACGTTTTGCGGCTTCTTCCGCTTCACGGGCTGCTTGCTCTTCCGCTTCGCGCTTCGCTTCTTCTTCGATAGCTGAACGTTTCACGTAAGTACGTTTTTTACGCACTTCAACTTGAACTTCTTTGCTTTTACCACCACCAGCAGACACACTTAATGTGCTTTTGGTTTTGCGTTGTAAAGTCAGGCGTGTTGGCTCCGCATCGGCTGAGCCGTTACCTTTTTTAAGGTGCGCAAGAAGCTGTTGCTTCTCGGCATCAGTCACACTGTCTGTACTGGTTTTTTTAATACCAGCATCAGCAAGTTGTTCTACTAAGTGATCAACTGGCGTACCAATTTCGTCACTTAGCTGTTTCACTGTCAGTTCTGTCATACTGCTTTCTCCTTGCTGAAAATTATTCTTCGTCGCCGAACCAGCAAATGTTACGAGCGGCCATAATTAATTCACCGGCACGTTGCTCACTTAGGCCTTCAATACCTTCTAGGTCATCAGTACCTTGGTCGGCTAAATCTTCTAAAGTCACTACACCCTTAGCGGCTAATTTGAACGCCATTTCGCGCTCTAAGCCTTCTAAAGCAAGTAGGTCTTCAGCAGGCTCTAAACCTTCAAATGATTCTTCTTGTGCAAGTGCAAGCGTGGTTAACGCATCTTTCGCACGAGAACGTAATTCTTCAACGATGTCTTCATCAAGACCATCGATTTCTAGAAGTTCGTTTACTGGAACGTAAGCGATCTCTTCTAATGTTGAGAAGCCTTCTTCTACAAGCAATTCAGCAAAATCTTGCTCGATGTCTAAGTGCTTCATGAAGTTTTCGATTGCCGCACCTGATTCTTCTTGGTGTTTCTTCTTCAGATCTTCCACTGTCATGACGTTCAGTTCCCAACCAGTTAGTTGAGAGGCTAGACGTACGTTTTGACCACTACGGCCAATCGCTTGTGCTAGGTTATCAGCTTCAACCGCGATATCCATTGAGTGAGAATCTTCATCAACGATAATCGATGCAACATCAGCTGGCGCCATTGCGTTGATAACAAACTGCGCTGGGTTGTCATCCCAAAGTACGATATCAATACGCTCACCACCCAGTTCGCCAGAAACCGCTTGTACACGTGCGCCACGCATACCGACACAGGCACCAACAGGGTCAATACGACGGTCATTGGTTTTCACTGCGATCTTAGCGCGAGAGCCTGGATCACGAGCGGCTGCTTTTAGCTCAATCAGTTCTTCACCAATTTCTGGCACTTCAATGCGGAACAGTTCAATTAGCATGTCAGGCTTAGAACGTGTTAAGAACAGTTGGAAGCCACGAGCTTCTGGCTTAACAGCGTAAAGTAGGCCACGAATACGATCGCCTGGACGTAAATTTTCACGTGGAAGTTGGTCTTCACGTAAAATCACAGATTCAGCGTTGTTACCAAGATCAACAATAACGGCATCACGTGTTGCTTTCTTTACAACACCTGTAACGAGTTCGCCTTCGTTATCGATGAATTGCTCAACAATTTGAGCGCGCTCTGCTTCACGTACTTTTTGTACAATAACTTGTTTTGCCGTTTGAGTGGTAATACGGTCAAAAGTGACTGACTCAATATCATCCTCAACGTAATCACCAAGCTCGATAGATTCATCATCAAACTTCGCAGCTTCTAGTGAAATTTCTTTCGTTGGAAACTCAACTTCTTCAACCACTAACCAACGACGAAATGTTTCAAAATCACCGGTCTTACGGTCAATTTCTACGCGAACTTCAATTTCGTGCTCGCTTTTCTTTTTAGTTGCCGTAGCTAAAGCAATTTCTAATGCTTCAAAAATACGCTCACGGGGAACAGCCTTCTCATTCGAAACTGCTTCAACAACCGCTAAAATTTCTCTGTTCATGTTATCGCCTCTTCAGACTTAAAATTTTGGTATCAAGTTAGCTTTAGAAATATTACTTAAAGCAAATTGTTCTTCTTGGCCATCGACAGTAATCGTAATGATTTCTCCGTCCACAGCAGTAATAATGCCTTTCCACTTACGGCGGTTATTCATCGCCATTTTCAATACCACATTCACATCATGACCAATAAATTGTTCATAATGAGCAGGTTTGAACAAGGGACGCTCTAAACCTGGTGATGAAACTTCTAAGTTATATGCAACCGTGATCGGATCTTCTACGTCCATTACCGCACTCACTTGGCGGCTTACTTCTGCACAGTCATCCACTGTGATGCCATTTTCATGATCGATGAAAATACGTAATGTAGAGTGCTCACCCGCTCGGATAAATTCCAAGCCAACCAATTCATAACCAGAAGCCGCAACAGGTGCTTCTAATAATTCGGTTAATTGTTTTTCTAAACCAGTCATACTTCTCTCCGGAAATAAAGCTTGCTCCACATTTTCTGCACCTTGCTGATGTACATCACAGGCAACAAAACTAAGAAGTTAAGCTTAAAGCCGATCGTCCAGAAACAAAAAAAGGGCTTAAAGCCCAATTCAAACACCATGCCTTATCTGAACTTCACTTGCTGATCATTTAATCCACAAGTAAAACAGATAATAAAAAACCCCGAAATGTCGGGGTTTTTTATTGCTGGACCCTGATATTACTAAGCTATTATTTTAGCCTAGCTATGCTGAAAGTCAGCCTTTCAACATAAAAACTTGCAACAGCATATCCTAGTTAGGATTGGTTGCGGGAGCCGGATTTGAACCGACGACCTTCGGGTTATGAGCCCGACGAGCTACCAAGCTGCTCCATCCCGCGTCCGATTTTGCTTTCTATTTCTGAGCGGCATTATACGCTCTGAGATAAACTTTACAAGTTTTACACAATAATGGTGCCGAGAGGGGGACTTGAACCCCCACACCATAAGGCACTAGCACCTCATGCTAGCGTGTCTACCAATTTCACCATCTCGGCAAGATTATTCTTCGTCTTTTTTAAAAGACCTTACTGAGGAATTTCGTCGTTGCTCTTAGGAGCCGGAATTTCATCAGTAGCAACACTGTCGTTTTTATCTGTTTTTTGCTCAACACTCAAACTTGGTGCAGCAAATTTAGATTCGTGCTTAGCCGTTGACATATGACCAAGAACCAAGCTAATGATAAAAAATACTGTTGCGAAAATTGCAGTTGAACGGGTTAGGAAATTACCTGAGCCGCTAGAACCAAAAACTGTGTTTGATGCTCCAGCCCCGAACGAAGCTCCCATGTCTGCGCCTTTACCTTGCTGAATCAACACTAGGCCAATTACACCAAGCGCAGCCAGTAGATAAATCACAAGTAGAACTGTTAACATTTTTCCACCTATGTTCTAAATTTCTGAGTTATCGTACTTAAAAGCTATTTTCACAACTAAAAAACACGAATAACGCACCTCCCTAATGAGGCGGAGAGATACTAACCAAACCAATCGAGACTGACAAGTGAAAAATGGCAAAAATATCCATCTTGATGTTCAAACGATTAAAAAAGGTGCAAAAGTGCGATAAATGTGGCGATTGTTATTATAACCAAAGCCACATCAATCCACTTACTATTGCCCTAACAGTTCTCTTTTACTTTATCAGCGATCGCATGCGCTGAGCTTTCAACTAATTGCGCGTCTTCACCTTCGACCATGACACGAATCAAAGGCTCGGTTCCTGATTTGCGTAATAGCACACGTCCTTTATTACCTAATTCAGATTCAACTTGAGCAACAGAATCCAGTACTGCAGGGTTTTGTAAAGGATCGATATCGCCAGAGAAACGTACATTTACGAGCACTTGAGGGTATAAAGTCATACCGGATGCTAAAGCGTTAAGAGACAACTTGCTCCCCACGACAGATGCCAGAACTTGTAAAGCAGCAACAATCGCATCCCCTGTAGTCACTTTATCTAATAAAATCACATGACCAGAGTTTTCTGCACCAATTTTCCAGCCTTTTTCTAGCAACTGTTCCATCACATAACGGTCACCGACTTTGGCTCGAACAAATGGAATACCGAGCTGTTTTAAACCATTTTCCATGCCTAGGTTAGTCATTAGTGTACCTACTACCCCACCTTTCAATTCACCTCGACGCAGTGCGTCGCGTGCAATGATATAAGCGATTTGGTCACCATCAACTTTATTGCCAAGCTCATCAACCATGATGATACGATCACCATCACCATCGAAAGCTAAACCTAAGTCCGCTTTTTCTTCTATCACTTTTGCCTGTAGTGCTCGAACATCTGTCGCACCCACTTCTGCGTTGATGTTAGTGCCATTCGGTTCACAGCCAATTGCAATCACATCGGCCCCCAGTTCAGTAAAGACACTTGGTGCAATGTGATATGTCGCTCCATGGGCACAATCTAAGACAATTTTTAGCCCTTTTAGGCTTAATTCATTTGGAAAGGTACTTTTACAGAATTCAATGTAACGACCGGCAGCATCCACCATACGTTTTGCTTTACCCAGCATGGCCGATTCTACACATTCGATGTCTTTTTCTAACTCAGCTTCAATCGCCAGCTCAATGTCATCAGGCAGTTTTGTACCTTCCGACGAAAAAAACTTGATGCCGTTGTCATAATAAGGATTATGCGACGCTGAAATCACGATGCCCGCTTCAGCACGGAACGTTTGCGTTAAGTAGGCAACAGCAGGAGTTGGCATCGGACCGGTTAAAATTGCTTTTAAGCCAGCAGCAGCTAACCCCGCTTCAAGCGCAGATTCCAACATATAACCCGAAATGCGCGTATCTTTACCAATAATGACTTGTTTGGTTCCCTGTTTAGCTAAAACTCGGCCCGCAGCCCAACCTAGTTTTAATACGAAATCAGGCGTAATCGGGTATTGACCCACTTTGCCGCGAACCCCATCGGTACCAAAATATTTTCTTTCTGACATGAGCTGTCCTATTTATTCTTTTTAGCGTTGAATACTGTTATTACTGAGTTTTGTTCTTACTTGGTTCTGTTATTACTAAATAGTAAGTGAAAATGATAGACGTAAACAACCGAGTTTATCAGCCTTTCATATCTAGCTTTACTGGTTACTCGCGACCATTTCAAGAATTCGCATCGCATCTTGTGTTTCAACCACATCGTGCACTCGCAAAATCTGTGCTCCCTTTTGTGCGGCAATCGTGGCACAAATCACACTACCAACAACGCACTCCTTCGTCGGCTTATTCAATGCGTTGGATACCATTGATTTACGCGACATCCCCGCTAGAATTGGCAATTTGTAATGATGAAAATGCTCTAAATGGGCTAATAGTTGATAGTTATGCTCAACCGTTTTTCCAAATCCAAACCCCGGATCGATAATGATATTTTCACGATCAATTCCTGCTGCAACACACTCTTCAATTCGTCGCGTTAAAAAGGCATCTACATCGTTTAACACATCCTGGTAATCTGGATTATCTTGCATATTTTTAGGCTGACCTTGCATGTGCATGATGCACACTGGCACACCATATTCAGCAACAACGTCTAACGCCCCTGGCTCTGAAAGTGAACGGATGTCGTTAATAAAATCTGCGCCATGCTCTAACGATTGTTTCATGACTTCGGCTTTACTGGTATCAATCGAAATCCACACATCCGAAACATCTCGAATCGCTTTAACTAAAGGGATAACACGGCGTAGTTCTTCTTCTAAGGAAACCTCTGCCGCCCCTGGTCTCGTTGATTCGCCACCAATATCAATAATCGTCGCGCCTGCCGCTACCATCGTATTAACTTGCGCCAATGCTGCCTCTAAATGCTGATATTTTCCACCATCGGAAAATGAATCCGGCGTAACATTTAAAATACCCATAATTTGTGGGCGTGAAAGGTCTAGGGTTTTCCCGTTTGAAGTCAATTTCATTAAACATTTACTCTCAATGTAAACACAGCCTCTGCGTAGAAAATGCAGTGAAAAGGATATGATTTGGAAAAGCAAAAAGCCCTGACTCTCATCAGGGCTTTGATACCGCTATTCTTGATTACGAGTCTTTTTTATCAGACTCATCATCTGCTGAAGTGGTTTGCTCCGCTTTAGGCTCAGAGGATTTCACTTCTGCTTTTGGTGCTGGTTCAGCTGGCTTAGCTTCGCTGTCCGTCCAACCTTGTGGCGCACGGATTGTTTCAGAGCGATTCATGAGGTCATCAATCTGCCCCGCATCAATCGTTTCATACTTCATCAATGCATCCTTCATTGCATGCATGATATCCATATTCTCTTCTAAGATCTTCTTAGCGCGATCATAGTTACGATCAATAATACTACGTACTTCTTGGTCAATCAGACGTGCAGTATCATCGGATACATGCTTAGTTTGCGTTACGCTACGACCAAGGAATACTTCCCCTTCATCTTCAGCATAAAGCAATGGACCAAGTTTTTCCGAGAAGCCCCACTGGGTAACCATTTTACGAGCAATATCTGTCGCGCGCTCAATATCGTTTGACGCACCTGTCGATACTTTATCGGCACCATAGATTAACTCTTCCGCTAAACGACCGCCGTATAAGCTAGAAATCATTGATTCTAAATGTTGACGAGACATACTCACGCGATCTTGCTCTGGTAAGTACATCGTCACACCAAGCGCTCGGCCACGAGGAATGATAGACACCTTGTAGACAGGATCATGCTCAGGAACGAGACGACCGACAATTGCGTGGCCTGCTTCATGGTAAGCCGTTGATGCTTTCGTTTCTTCCGACATCACCATAGAGCGGCGCTCTGCACCCATCATGATTTTGTCTTTCGCAAGCTCAAATTCAACCATAGAAACGTTACGCTTGTTACCACGTGCAGCAAATAATGCAGCCTCGTTCACAAGGTTGGCAAGATCAGCACCCGAGAAACCTGGCGTACCACGAGCAATCAGTGACGGCTCAACATTTTCAGCCAGTGGCACTTTACGCATGTGAACTTTTAAGATTTGCTCACGACCACGTACATCCGGCAAACCAACCACAACTTGGCGGTCAAAGCGTCCAGGACGTAGTAAAGCAGGGTCAAGTACGTCTGGGCGGTTAGTTGCCGCAATAACGATAATACCTTCGTTACCTTCAAAACCATCCATTTCAACCAGCATTTGGTTCAATGTTTGCTCACGTTCATCGTGACCACCACCAACACCCGCACCACGTTGGCGACCTACAGCATCAATCTCATCGATAAAGATAATACATGGTGAAGCTTTCTTCGCTTGCTCAAACATATCACGCACACGAGATGCACCGACACCAACGAACATTTCAACGAAGTCAGAACCTGAAATAGTAAAGAAAGGCACTTTGGCTTCACCGGCAATCGCTTTAGCCAGTAACGTTTTACCCGTACCAGGAGGACCTACCATCAATACGCCCGTTGGAATTTTGCCGCCCAGCTTTTGGAAACGACTTGGATCACGCAAGTAATCAACCAGCTCTTTTACGTCTTCTTTGGCTTCATCACAACCGGCAACATCAGCAAACGTCGTTTTGATTTGCTCTTCACTCATCATGCGTGCTTTGCTCTTACCAAACGACATGGCTCCTTTGCCACCGCCGCCTTGCATTTGTCGCATAAAGAAAATCCAGACCCCGATAAGCAAAATCATTGGGAACCATGAAATAAAGATAGTTCCTAGTAGACTTTGCTGCTCAGGTGGTGTGCCAGACACTTTTACGTTCTGGTTAATAAGATCGTCGAGAAGCTTATCATCATAAACTGGCATATAAGTTACATTGCGAGAATTATCAGTTCGAACAAAGGTAATTTCTCTATCCTTGAACTTCGCCTCACGAACTTGGCCTTGACCAACGTCTTTTACAAAGGAAGTGTAATCAATCGCTTTTCCGTTACTGTCTCCAGGCCCAAAGCTCTGGAAAACTGACATCAAAACTACGGCGATTACTAGCCATAAAATTAAATTTTTTGCCATGTCACTCAAGGTGTCAGCCTCTCGGTCACTAATAATTAAAAGTAGGTTACTACAGTTTATATCCTGTAGCTACGATATATACCTCACGAGAACGTGCGCGTGAAGAGTCTGGTTTACGAATTTTTACAGCTTTAAACATTTCCCGTACATCTTTGACGTACTGATCAAAGCCTTCGCCTTGGAATACCTTAACAACAAAACTACCATTGGGAGCTAGAACTTGTCGACACATATCCAAAGCCAATTCCACTAAATACATTGCTCTTGGTTGATCTACAGCCAGATTTCCGCTCATATTCGGCGCCATATCTGACATCACAATGTCTACCATATCAGGTTGAATACGTTCTAGTAAGGCTTCTAACACGGAATCCTCACGGAAGTCACCTTGAAGGAAACTTACCCCTGCGATCGAATCCATGGATAAAATGTCACAAGCTATTACTTGGCCTTCATCGCCCACGATACCTGCCGCATATTGTGACCAACCACCAGGCGCAGCACCCAGATCAACGACAGTTATTCCTGGTTTGAGTAATTTATCTTTTTCTTGAATTTCTTCTATTTTGAAAATAGCACGAGAACGGTAACCTTTCTTCTGGGCTTCCGCGACGTATTTGTCATCAAAATGCTCTTGTAACCAACGACCAGAGCTGGCCGAATGCTTTTTCTTGCTCATTTAATACCTAATGATTCAGCAACGCTTTGCTTAAAACTATTTAAGGAAAATATAGTCTTCCAGAATAGATGGCGTTAAAATAGATGTTTTCAACCCCAATAATATATAAAAATGGCCGCACAATGAACCTAAGCACCAAACAAAAGCAGCATTTAAAAGGACTAGCTCACAGTTTAAAACCTGTTGTGCTAATGGGCGCAAATGGATTGACTGAAGCTGTTCTTGCGGAAATTGAGCTTGCACTAGACCACCACGAGTTGATTAAAATCAAAGTGGCTTCAGAAGATCGCGAAACTAAAGCATTAATTATCGATGCTATTGTTCGTGAGACCAAAGCAGAGAAAGTGCAAACTATCGGTAAAATCTTAGTATTGTACCGCCAAAGTGAACAGCGCAAGATTGAGATCCCACGTAAGTAAATACTTACCTACGTAATATATCGATTTCAGAAAAGACTGCTACGGCGGTCTTTTTTCGTTTATCGGTTCTCGAGCGCTTCGCTGCTCGTAACTCGAATCCCTTTCAACTCAAATCCCTTTCAAAATGCTCAGTGATCAAGTACCGAAAGATGACCCCCTATATTCGATGAATACATACAAAAAAGCCGCATTAACTGCGGCTTTCAATCAAACGATAAAATGGATGATTAGATATAATCCACTTGCGTGATTTCAAAATCTTTATCGCCACCTGGGGTTGAGATAACCACTTCATCCCCTTCCATCTTGCCGATAAGGCCACGAGCAATTGGCGAGCTTACAGAGATCTTACCGCCTTTAATGTCTGCTTCATCATCACCGACGATCTGATATTTCACTTCTTTGTCAGTATCAATATCCAGTAATGTCACGGTGGTACCGAAGATCACTTTGCCTGTATTGGGCATTTTCGCTACATCAATCACTTGAGCAACTGAAAGCTTATATTCAATATCACGGATTTGAGCTTCGCAAATACCTTGCTCTTCACGAGCGGCATGGTATTCCGCATTTTCTTTTAAGTCACCTAACTCACGAGCCTCCGCAATCGCTGCAGAAATTAATGGGCGGCGCTTTAGTAGTGCTTCTAGTTCTGTACGCAGCAGTTGTTCACCACGTACGGTCATTGGGACTTTATCCATTTAAACCTCACTCCAACTCAACTCCAAAGAGCGAATTTCGGACAATAAAACCCCACTCAACAATATGCTGAGTGGGTGACGTTTGAAATAACTTTTGTAGCAACAGTGTAATTAAACTGAATTAAAGAGTCATCATAAAAGTAAGACTTAAATCACATTTCGTTGAAATTATTGCTTTTTTCGAAAATTTAAAACTTTTCTAAAAAGCAATATTTTTTACCACTTTTCACGAGCAAAATCTAAAAAAAACAAAATAGAGACACAGATCACAAAAATAAAAAACCCCAAATTAACACCAAAAAAACAACAACTTAAAAGCAATAAAAACCAGTAACACGCTGACAATGAAGAATATTTACCTATTTTTATATTATTTGACTTCGCTATTGGGAACTTTCCGCGTAAAAAGAATTTCACAAAATTCAAGATGCAAGCTTTTGTATATTGACTAAATTATAGTGGTTGTCACGCAAACTTGCGTAGCAGCTTTAATAAAAGAGAGTAGCAAATACTCCTTTCTTATATGGAAAGTAAAAACAGTTAGGATTAATACAATGAAAAAAACTCTATTAGCTTTAGCAGTGGCCGCTGCTTCAGTATCAACTGCCGCTTCTGCAGCAACCATCTACAAAGATGACACTTCTACTTTAAACATGGGTGGCCGTGTTGAAGTTCGTGCTAACTTCTCTGATGCGAACAAGACTGATGCAGATGACAACATGTACAAAGATGCATCTCGTGTTCGTTTAAACATTGGCGGTGAGCAAAAGCTTAACGATGATATTTCTTTCATCGGTTTCACAGAATTTGAAGTTACAGAAAGTGATAAACCAGAAACAGATGATGCGGCATTTAATACTCGTTACCTATACGCGGGTGTATCTTCTCAAACTTACGGTGCTCTAACTTACGGCCACCAAGATAACGCATTCACTTACCTAACCAACTTCACCGATATGGCAGAAGTGTTCTCTGGTTACATCAACGAATACAACGTTGCAACGTCTGACCGTGCTAACAACGTTCTACGTTACGCATTCAACACGGATAAGCTAACTATCCAAGCAAGTGTTCAAGGTGACTCTGACTCAGACGGTACTGCTGTAACTCAAAATGCTGATGGCTTTGGTGTTATCGCAGCTTACAAAATCACAGACGCTATCGAGCTTGGTCTAGGTTACGCACAAACTGATGCTAATGCTGCTGGTTCAGATGCTGCTATCGCAGGTGGTACAGGAGACAACAACACTTACACAGCAGCCGTTCGTTACTCTAAAGATGGTATCTTATTAGCAGCAACATACCTAGGCGGTACAATCTCTACAGCTGACGGTTCTGCATTCGAATCTGATTTCAATGGTGCTGATGCTTACGCGGGTTACACTTTCGGTGATAACAACGTAAACATGACTTATAACTACTACAATGCAGATGAAGATACGTTTAATGCTCTAAATGTTAATAACATCAACCTTGAATACGCTCGTTACTTCGGTAATGCAACAGTGTACGGTGCATACCAATTTAACCTACTATCTGACGGCGATGCTGCTACAGATAACCAAACTGAAGACCAATTCCAAGTTGGTTTCCGTTACGCATTCTAATTTAATGCCTCTTAGAGGTTAAATAAGAATCTTCAAACGCCTACTTATTTTAGTAGGCGTTTTTGTTTATACTGAGCGCTCACACTCCTTCCTATTTCATGGATGATTCATGCGCTTATTGACTGTTTTTATTATCTTTTTTTCTTCATTAATTTCTGTTACCGTTCAAGCTGCACTAGAAAAACCACACTTTCCTAGCAGTGATATTTTGCCTGCGGGAACCCGCGTTGGTTTAATGGCTAAATCCCCCAGCTCAACCCTTCTATATCAAAATAACGATCAATTGTTCCCCCCCGCCAGCACCTTGAAATTATTCACCGCACTGGCAGCAAAAATAGAACTGGGTGACGATTATCGCTATATCACGACATTGGAACAAAAAGGCCAAGATATCATGCTACGCTTTAGTGGCGATCCTAGCCTAACCAGCACTGATATAGCTCAGCTGTTAAAAAATGCCAAGATTAGCCAAATCAAAGGCAACTTAATTATTGATAACAGTGCTTATACTGGTTATGAAAAAGGCGTGGGTTGGCCTTGGGATATTCTTGGGGTGTGTTACAGTACGCCGTCTAGCGCCATTACCATTGATGGCAACTGCGTAATGGGCTCGATTTACACCAATGCGGATGGAAGTACTCGCGCTTTCGTTCCCGATTTCCAACCCATCGATTTAACTACCTCGGCTGTCAGCGTATCTCGCAAGCAGCAGAAAGAGCAATATTGTGATTTAGAGTTAAGTACTAGCCCTAGCAATCAATATCATCTATCTGGCTGTTTAGTGAAACGCGAGCAACCACTTCCACTCAACTTTGCCGTGCAGAATGCTTTCCTATATGCCTCATCGAAACTAGAACATCTATTGAAAGATCAAAATATTAGACTAGCAGGGACGATAAAACTTTCTCAAAACGGGCTAACTAATACTAAAGTTTTAGCAAAGCATCAATCTGAGCCTTTGCCTGTTTTACTTGATCACATGCTAAAAGATTCTGACAATTCTTATGCAAACAACCTAACCAAAACCATTGGTGCACACTACTTTAAACAAGCGGGCTCATTTGCTAATGGCACTCAAGCAATCAAAGCGATCTTAAAAAAGAACGCAAAAGTCGATTTATCCAATGCGATTTTAGAGGATGGCTCCGGTCTTTCGCGTAACAACCGGGTTTCACCCAATCAAATTTATGACTTACTTAAATTCATCAAAGCCAACGATCATAAACTGGATTTCATTCGCTTGATGCCGACATCGGGTATTGATGGCACGTTAGAATATCGCTCCAGTATGCGTAAGCCACCAGTGCAAGGCCAGATCGTTGCCAAAAGTGGCTCTTTATTTGCCACACATAACATGGCTGGATTTGTTCTTAATGAAAAAGGCGTGCCCACCACAATGTTTGTTCAGTTGGTCACGGATTATTTCCCGGGCAAGAACACAAGCAACATTCCACCTATTACGCAATTTGAACAGGCGTTTTATCAGAATTTGATTAAGGCGACGGTGGAGAAATAACGGTACTCGTATCTAGGGCGCTTCGCTGCTTGTCACTCGGAAAAACAAGAGCGGTAAAAGCGGAGTCGGGATGCGGGGACGCTGCGCTCGGGAGCCGAAAAGCAAAGGATATGCTTTTGTATCGAATAGGTTTCGGTGCTCGTGTCTAGGGCGCTTCGCTGCTCGTTACTCGGAAAAGCAAGAGCGATAAAGCAGAGCCTTGTTGCGTGTTGCGTGTTGCGTGTTGCGTGTTGCGTGTTGCGTGAGTATTTTAAAATCAATGTAGTCGATATCAATGACCTTAATTTCATTCCTCGACACTTCCATTTTTACCTCGAGTAACGAGAAGCAAAGCAGCCGAATCTCGAGAAACGTAAACAAACAAAAACCCACTTTAGCTTCGCAACTAAAGTGGGTTCATTTTTATGATTTACTATCGCTTGCTTATTAGGCTAACGACGCTTTTACTTGCTCGTGTAACTCTTGTACTGAAGTTACGGTATTACGGTTATCTTCAGAGTGAGCCATACAAGTTGCAAAGGCTGCGTTCATCGTCGTGGTGTAGTTTACTTTCTCTTGTAGAGCACCACGGCGTAACACTTTTGAGTCTTCAATCGCTTGACGACCCGCAGCGGTGTTAATGATGTAGGTGTATTCATTGTTCTTGATACGGTCAAGAATATGAGGACGACCTTCATGCACTTTATTCACTAAACGAGGGTTAATGCCTGCTTCACCCAAAATGACTGCGGTACCATGAGTTGCATCTAACTGATAACCTAATTTAACCAGTTGTGCTGCTAGGTCTGCGACACGCTTCTTATCTTCTTCACGAACAGACAACAATGCGCGGCCACCTTCAGGGTAAACATTGCCAATGCCTAATTCTGCTTTCGCAAAGGCTTGAGCAAATGTTTTACCTACGCCCATCACTTCACCGGTTGAGCGCATTTCTGGGCCTAACAGTGGATCCACACCTGGGAACTTGTTAAACGGCAGAACCACTTCTTTCACAGAGTAATAAGGTGGAATGATCTCTTTAGTAAAGCCTTGCGCTTCTAGAGATTGTCCCGCCATGACGCGTGCTGCGATTTTCGCTAGTGGCGCACCCGTTGCTTTTGATACAAACGGTACGGTACGTGCTGCACGAGGGTTAACTTCGATTAGGTAGACTTGACCATCTTTTACGGCAAACTGCGTATTCATCAAGCCGCGAACACCAAGTTCGAAAGCGAGCTTCTCAACTTGCTCACGCATCACATCTTGGATTTCTTGACTTAATGTATAAGCTGGAAGTGAACATGCTGAGTCACCAGAGTGAACACCCGCTTGTTCGATGTGCTCCATGATGCCGCCGATAACCACTCGCTCACCGTCACAAATCGCATCGATATCGACTTCTACTGCGTCATCCAAGAACAAGTCAAGAAGCACTGGAGACTCGTTTGATACGCTCACCGCTTCGTTGAAGTAGCGACGTAGATCTTGTTCGTCGTATACGATTTCCATCGCACGACCACCTAGAACGTAAGACGGACGAACCACTAATGGGTAGCCAATTTCACGTGCTTTTTCTACCGCTTGCTCTAGTGTTGTTACGGTTGCGTTTTGTGGTTGTAGCAAACCTAAACGCTCAACCGCTGCTTGGAAGCGCTCACGGTCTTCAGCGCGGTCGATTGCATCTGGGCTAGTACCGATAATTGGCACACCAGCGGCTTCTAATGCACGAGCCAGTTTAAGCGGAGTTTGACCACCGTACTGTACAATCACACCTTTTGGTTTTTCGATACGAACGATTTCTAATACGTCTTCAAGCGTAACTGGCTCGAAATATAAACGGTCTGAAGTATCGTAATCGGTCGATACTGTTTCTGGGTTACAGTTGACCATGATAGTTTCGTAACCGTCTTCACGCAGTGCAAGTGATGCATGAACACAACAGTAATCGAATTCGATACCTTGACCAATACGGTTTGGACCACCGCCCAATACCATGATCTTATCTTTGTCAGAAGGATTCGCTTCACACTCTTCATCATAAGATGAGTACATGTAAGCCGTATCCGATGAGAACTCAGCAGCACAAGTATCAACACGCTTGTAAACTGGGTGAATGTTGTATTGCTCACGAGCGCGGCGAATTTCGCTTTCCGCTACACCTAACAATTTCGCCAGACGTGCATCACCGAAACCTTTACGCTTCATCTTGCGCAATACTTCTTCGTTAAGGCCAGCGTAACCTCCCGCTTTCACTTCTTGTTCAAGTTTGACGATTTCTTCAATTTGAACCAAGAACCAGCGGTCAATGTTAGTTAGGTTAAATACGCCGTCTACAGACATACCTGCGCGGAATGCATCCGCGATGTACCAAATACGGTCACAGCCAGCGTCTTTTAATTCTTGGCGGATTTTAGTGAGTGCATCAGGTGCATCCAAATCCACCATTTCATCAAAACCGTTACGGCCAACTTCTAAGCCACGAAGCGCTTTTTGCAATGATTCTTGTTGGTTACGGCCAATTGCCATCACCTCACCCACTGACTTCATTTGCGTGGTTAGGCGGTCATTCGCACCGGCAAATTTTTCGAAGTTAAAACGAGGAATTTTAGTCACAACGTAGTCGATAGTTGGTTCGAATGATGCTGGAGTCGCGCCGCCAGTAATGTCGTTCATCAACTCATCAAGGGTGTAACCTACTGCCAGTTTCGCTGCGATTTTCGCAATTGGGAAACCTGTTGCTTTAGAAGCCAATGCAGAAGAGCGAGATACACGTGGGTTCATTTCGATGATAACCATACGGCCATCTTTCGGGTTGATACCAAATTGTACGTTTGAACCACCGGTTTCTACACCAATCTCACGCAATACTGCTAGAGAAGCGTTACGCATCAATTGATATTCTTTATCCGTTAGAGTTTGAGCTGGCGCAACTGTGATTGAGTCACCAGTGTGAATACCCATGGCGTCAAAGTTTTCGATAGAACATACGATGATACAGTTATCCGCTTTATCGCGTACCACTTCCATTTCGTATTCTTTCCAACCGATCAAAGATTCATCAATCAGTAGTTCATTCGTTGGAGAAAGATCTAAGCCACGGCGACAGATTTCTTCAAACTCTTCTTTGTTATACGCGATGCCACCACCAGTACCACCCATAGTAAATGAAGGGCGGATTATACAAGGGAAGCCAACCATATCGAGAACTTTGTAAGCTTCTTCCATCGATTTAGCGGTATCAGCACGCGGACACTCAAGGCCGATAGATTTCATTGCTTTATCGAAGCGAGAACGGTCTTCCGCTTTATCAATTGCATCGGCAGTTGCACCAATCATTTCCACGCCAAACTCAGCAAGTACGCCGTGTTTTTCTAGGTCAAGTGCACAGTTTAGAGCGGTTTGACCACCCATAGTTGGCAATACTGCATCTGGGCGTTCTTTAGCAATGATGTTGCGAACCACTTCCCAGTGAATTGGCTCGATGTAAGTGGCATCGGCCATTTCAGGGTCAGTCATGATGGTTGCTGGGTTTGAGTTAACCAAAATAACTCGGAAACCTTCTTCACGAAGCGCTTTACATGCTTGAGCACCAGAGTAGTCAAACTCACAAGCCTGGCCGATAACAATTGGGCCTGCACCTAGGATCAGTACGCTTTTTATGTCAGTACGTTTTGGCATTTTTACTACTCCAAGTTACGCTTTGTGTTGTTTGATAAGTTCGATGAAGTGGTCAAATAATGGCGCAGCATCATGTGGACCTGGGCTAGCTTCTGGGTGACCTTGGAAGCTAAATGCTGGCTTATCGGTACGGTGGATACCTTGTAGCGAGCCATCAAATAGAGACTTATGTGTCGCACGTAGGTTGTCTGGTAATGTCGCTTCATCCGCAGCAAAGCCATGGTTTTGCGAAGTAATCATCACCACATTGCGGTCTAAATCTTTAACTGGGTGGTTAGCACCATGGTGACCAAACTTCATTTTCACCGTTTTCGCACCTGACGCGAGAGCAAGAATTTGGTGACCTAAACAGATACCAAAAATTGGTAAGCCTTTTTCAAGGAAAGTTTGAGTTGCCTCAATCGCATAAGTACATGGCTCTGGGTCACCTGGGCCATTGGATAGGAAAACACCATCCGGATTAAGCGCCAGTACTTCTTCAGCAGAGGTTTCAGCAGGCACAACCGTTAAACGACAGCCACGGTCAACCAACATACGCAGGATGTTACGTTTTGCACCGAAGTCGTAAGCGACAACGTGGTATGGCAACTCAGAATCCGCTTTCACTTCAGGAAGGCCACCAGTTAACGTCCAAGAACCTTGTTTCCAAGCGTAAGACTCTTTCGTCGATACAACTTTGGCAAGATCCATACCTTTTAGACCTGGAAATTCTTTCGCCTTAGTAAGCGCTAGTACTTCATCTAAATTGCTGCCCGCGACGATACAACCGTTTTGCGCACCTTTTTCACGCAAGATACGTGTTAATTTGCGAGTATCGATATCAGCGATGCCAACAATATTTTGAGACTTTAAGTATTCAGAAAGGGTTTGTTCACTGCGGAAGTTTGAAGCAATAAGAGGAAGATCACGGATAACTAAGCCTTGAGCGTGGATTGAAGAGGACTCTTCATCTTCTGAGTTAGTACCGGTATTGCCAATGTGGGGATAAGTTAGAGTAACGATTTGCTGTGAATAAGAAGGATCAGTGAGGATTTCTTGATACCCCGTCATCGAGGTATTAAAAACAACTTCTCCAACGGCGGACCCATCAGCTCCAATGGATTGACCGCGGAACACTGTCCCATCTTCTAGGACTAACAGTGCGGAATTACTCAAGATAACCTCCAGAATAAATATGCAAAATAAACGTATAAGCTCTCGCTCTCATCATACTAAATCGCCATAAGTATGGAATTTAGGTAAATTGGCGTTATTCTAGAGATGCTAAATAATTGTGTCAATAGGCGGCAAAAAAGAAATTTAACTTTTAACCATACATAAATAAATTATCGACTGTAACCCCCGAAAACTACAATCTTCTTTTCTAATAAAGCACATTTAGATAAAGTTTACTTAACCACATCACTTTAGACAGTTTTTTGACCAGACAACAAATTAAATAAGAGCATTTAGCCAAAAACAACAGAGATAAACCTCACTTTTAACCATCAAACCCAAAAACCAACCCCAAGAAAACAAAATAACAACTTTTAATTTTGACGTAATCGTTTCTTTTAAAAGTTAAAAACAACAAAAAAGCCGCTCATTATATGAGCAGCTTTAGTGAACTTATCTTTTTGAATGTTTATCTAAAACAGAGATAATGAATATTCCTGCACTTTAAGCATAAGCACAGTTAAGTTCTTCTAAGCATAAGCACAGTTAAGTTCTTCATTGTTATAAATCATTCAGACCGAGCACATCCTGCATAGTAAAAAAGCCACTTTGCTGGACGTTTAACCATACTGCTGCTTTGATTGCACCATTGGCAAATGTCATACGATCCGTGGCTTTATGAGTAATCTCAACACGCTCACCAATATCGGCAAACATAGCGGTATGTTCACCAATAATGTCACCAGCACGAATGGTCGCAAAACCAATCTCATCCTTAGTACGCTCACCGGTAATACCTTCGCGAGCATAGACAGCAACATCACTGAGCTTATTGCCCATCGCACCGGCGATCGCTTCCCCCATACCTAAAGCCGTGCCTGATGGTGCATCCACTTTATGACGGTGGTGGGCTTCAACGATTTCGATATCACAATAGTCCCCCATCACTTTGGCTGCTTTCTCTAACAGCTTGAACATCAGGTTCACACCTACGCTATAATTCGGCGCCATGACAATCGCAATTTCTGTTGCTGCTTGCTCAATGATTTGCTTTTCTTGCTCAGAGAATCCCGTGGTACCAATCACGATTTTCTTACCGTACTGTTTACACAGTTCAATATTGGCAAGCGTGCTCACTGGTGCTGTGAAATCGACAATCACGTCAAATTGATCGATAACTTTTGCTAAATCATCCACCAGAGTAACGTCAAACTTCCCTTCACCTACTAATTCACCGAGATCCACACCCACTAATGAAGATTGTGGTCTTTCTGACCCCGCGCCCACTTGAGCGTCTGAATTTAAGTCAGCGGCTTTCACTAGATTTCGGCCCATGCGGCCAGCTGCGCCTGCAATCGCAATACGTACCATTGCGTCTCTCTCCTTTGATGATTTTATTACAAGGAATGTAGCTTTTTTGGAAAAGAATGGGAAGGAGAAAAGCGTTTTCGTGGCTCGTGTCTAGAGCGCCTCGCTTCTCGTGGCTCGGAAAAGCAAAAGCAGTAAAAGCGGAGCGGGGTTACGAGGACGCTGCGCTCGAGAGCCGAGAATAATGTTGCGTGTTGCGTGTTGCGTGTTGCGTGTTGCGTGTTGCGTGTTGCGTGTTGCGTGTTGCGTGAAGAAAATTATTACTAGCTGAAGCAACTGACAACAAATTAAAATTATTGTTTTTTATAAATAATGCACAACGTGGTGCTTTTTACTCGCAACACGAAGCGAAGCGCTCTCGGATCTCGTATCAGGTGCATACAAAAACACAGCGATCGCTGATAACCTTTTCCTAGCAACGAGTGACGAGAAGCGAAGCGAGCCTAGCTGCGCAGCGCCCCGCTCTTAAACACACAAAAAAACGGGCCCCAATGGGACCCGTTTTATCTATGAGAACGCAGCGTGCGTTACTTTTTAGCCAACTTCTCTTTGATACGAGCTGACTTACCAGAACGCTCACGTAGGTAGTACAATTTGGCACGACGTACTGCACCACGACGCTTAACTTCAATGCTATCAACCATTGGAGAGTGAGTTTGGAATGCACGCTCAACGCCTTCACCGTTCGAGATTTTACGAACTGTGAATGCTGAGTGAAGACCACGGTTACGCTTAGCGATAACTACGCCTTCGAATGCCTGTAGACGCTCACGGTCGCCTTCTTTAACTTTAACCTGAACTACAACAGTGTCACCTGGTGCAAATGCAGGGATGTCTTGTTTCATTTGCTCTTCTTCAAGAGCTTTGATGATATTACTCATGTTTCTATTTCCTAGATTAAACTGATACTAAATTTATTAGGCTAGTTGCTTCTATCTTTATTATCTAAAGACCGCTGTTCGGTAATGAACTGCGCCAGCAATTGTTCCTGTTCGTCAGTCAGAGCTAGGTTTTCCAGAAGCTCTGGTCTTCTAAGCCAAGTACGGCCCAGCGATTGTTTTAATCGCCAGCGACGAATGTCCTCATGGTTTCCGGAAGTAAGCACACTAGGCACTTGCTTACCGTTTAACACTTCAGGACGTGTGTAGTGTGGGCAATCTAATAAGCCATTAGCAAAAGAATCTTCTTCTGCCGACGCAAAATCTCCAAGTACGCCCGGTACAAACCGAGACACTGAATCAATTAACGTCATGGCTGGGATTTCCCCACCCGTCATTACAAAATCACCAATTGACCATTCTTCGTCAACGTATGATTGAATAATGCGCTCATCTACTCCTTCATATCGGCCACAAATCAGAATCAAGTTCTCGTTTGTTGCCAATTCTTCGACTCCTTGTTGGTCGAGTTTACGACCTTGAGGAGATAAGTAGATCACTTTCGCCTTATTCGGTGCGGCTTGTTTAGCTGTATTAATGGCATCGCTCAAAGGCTGAACCATCATTAACATGCCAGGGCCACCACCATAAGGTCTATCATCAACAGTGCGATGTTTATCATGAGTGAAATCACGAGGATTCCATGTTTCTAATGATAAAAGACCTTTTTTTACCGCTTGACCAGTCACACCATACTCAGATACGGCTCGGAACATGTCGGGAAATAGGCTAATAATGCCAATCCACATTGCGTTACTCGCTTATCTGTTAGTGCGATTAGAATCCAGGATCCCAGTCAACTTCGATCCGTTGAGCTTGGCGATCAACATTTTTGATCACTTGCTCTTCAAGGAACGGAATTAAACGTTCCTTTTGACCAAAAGCATCTTTTAAATTTGCTTTCACTACCAAAACATCATTTGAGCCTGTTTCCATCAAATCAGTGACTTCACCTAAGTGATATCCCTGTGTTGTGTAAACTTGCATACCAAACAATTCACGCCAGTAGAATTCTTCTTCTGACAATGGTGGTAGTGCGACTGGATCAATCAAGATTTCCACGTTAGCGAATAATTGCGCTTCTTCACGGACATCAACGCCTTCAAGCTTACAAACATAACCATTGTTATGGCGTTTCCAGCTCTCAACTTTAAATTCAACCAGCTTACCCTTTTGTTTAATAAACCAAGGGGCATATTCAAAAATACTTTCAGCATTATCGGTATAGGAAAAAACTTTAAGCCAACCACGAATGCCGTAAGAAGAACCTAGCTTACCTACTACAATTTTTTCGTTTTGTTCACTCATGTTTTTAACCTTTAACCGTTACAGCGTGATAAGTGCTAATAATTAAGCCGCTTTTTGAGCGTCTTTAACTAGTTTAGCAACACGGTCAGATACAGATGCGCCTTGACCAACCCAGTGGTTAACGCGATCTAGGTCTAGACGTAGACCTTCTTCTTGACCTTTAGCTGTAGGGTTAAAGAAACCTACGTTTTCAATGTAGCGGCCAGTTGCTGCACAACGGCTGTCAGCTACAACGATTTGATAAAATGGACGCTTCTTAGCGCCGTGACGTGCCAAACGAATGGTTACCATGTCGTCCTCTTTTGCTTTCTCAATAATTAAATTAGCCCCAAACATGGTTTTTCTCACTCACAAAACATGAGGATAAAAACTAACTTGGGGCCTCGTGCCAAAATAAAGCCCCCGAATTTTACTCTTATTACGAGTCAATGCAAGGGCTTTAGATATTTTTGTCACCAATTCAACTACAACAGTAGCGAATTAATGATGATTTTTTGCTCATGGCGAATTGTGACAGACTTCACATTGAATGTCATTACACTCGTGGAATTAACGACCAAAGCCGCCAAAACCACCACCGCCCATGCCACCCATCATGCCTTGCATATTGCGCATCATGCCTTTCATGCCACCTTTCTGCATTTTCTTCATCATTTTCTGCATTTGGGTGAATTGTTTTAGCATGCGGTTTACGTCTTGCACTTGAGTACCAGAACCGGCTGCAATACGTTTCTTACGTGAACCTTTGATTAATTCTGGGTGTTGACGTTCTTTCATGGTCATAGAGTTAATCATGGCTTCCATCTGAGTGAACATCTTGTCATCCACTTGATCTTTTACATTAGCCGGTAGATTTCCCATGCCTGGCAGCTTATTCATCATGCCTGCCATGCCGCCCATGTTTTTCATTTGGCCAAGTTGTTCGCGGAAGTCTTCAAGGTCAAACCCTTTCTTCTGCTTGAACTTCTTCGCCATTTTCTCGGCTTTTTCTTTATCGACGTTACGTTCTAAATCTTCAATTAAAGAAAGAACGTCGCCCATACCAAGAATACGAGAAGCAACGCGATCTGGGTGGAAAGCTTCTAATGCATCGGTTTTCTCACCGACACCCAAGAATTTGATTGGTTTACCAGTAATATGACGAACCGATAGCGCCGCACCACCACGAGCATCACCATCCACTTTGGTTAGGATCACACCGGTGAGAGGCAGTGCATCACCAAACGCTTTGGCTGTGTTGGCGGCATCTTGACCTGTCATGGCGTCAACCACGAACAAGGTTTCAACTGGCTTGATGGCGGTGTGTAGTGCTTGAATCTCTGCCATCATTTCTTCATCGACCGCTAAACGACCCGCGGTATCGAGAATTACAACGTCATAAAATTTCTTTTTAGCATGATCAATTGCCGCATTGGCAATATCAATCGGCTTCTGATCAGCGCTTGATGGGAAGAAATCTGTGCCAACTTCATTGGCTAGCGTTTCAAGTTGCTTGATTGCCGCAGGACGATATACGTCGGCAGACACAACCAAAACTTTCTTTTTATCACGCTCGGTTAATAATTTAGACAGTTTACCGACACTGGTGGTTTTACCTGCACCCTGCAAACCCGCCATTAAGATCACGGCTGGCGGCTGAGCGGCTAGGTTCAGTGCTTCATTCGATTCGCCCATGACCGATTCAAGTTCAGCTTGAACGATCTTAATAAATTCTTGCCCTGGCGTTAAAGATTTTGAAACTTCAATCCCAACCGCACGCTCTTTCACTTGCTTAACGAAGTCGCGTACTACTGGCAATGCAACATCCGCTTCAAGTAATGCCATGCGCACTTCACGCAGGGTATCTTTGATGTTGTCTTCAGTTAGTCGCCCTTTACCACTGATGTTTTTCAGTGTCTGGGACAGTCTTTCAGTTAAATTATCAAACATGATTTTGCCTAAATAACAGTAAATCAAATCGAAAGCTGAACCGTATTGAGACTCAAGATATTTCAGCTTTACATAAATTATACAGCCCTAATATTTGACGTTGCCGCCGACGAATGAACCTCGTCAATTAAGCAACCGCTTCAAGTAGGTAGGGATGAGTTAGCCTATTGGCATACAATTGCGCCACAGTATACCGATGCTGGCGCTTGGTTTCACTGACTTTCCTAACTTTGGCTATTTTTTCTTCTGTGATCGCTGCCAATTCATTCCAACTCAATGCTAGTATGATAACCTTAGCTCGTTAAAAATAGCCTAACCTCACTCACTACAGCTGAGGTTAGCTAAAGCAGAAAACCTTAGATAGCTTGCTCGCTGCGAGTTATACTGTTGCACTCTATGGATTTATTCAATCGCTGATATGGAAAATATTCTCTCAATTATTGCCGTCATTTTATATTTTGCTGCTACATGCACGATTGTTCCGGGCTTGGTTCAACGCTCGGGCATTAGCATCAAACTCGTCTTTACATTTGCAGCCTTAGCTCTGGCCACTCATGGCTGGTTAATCAGCGATCTCATATTAAACCCAAATGGGCAAAATATGAGTATTCTTAATGTTGCCTCTTTAATTGGGTTTATCATTTGTTTTGTGCTCACGGTTTCGATGTGGAAAACCCGACTTTGGTTTCTGCTTCCAGTCGTTTACAGCTTTGCTGCCATCAACTTATGTGCGGCCACCTTCTTACCGAGTACCTTCATTACTCACTTTGAAGGAAAAATTGAATTATTAGCCCATATTACAATTGCACTATTCTCCTATTCAACGCTGACAATAGGCGCATTATTTGCACTGCAATTGGCTTGGCTCGATCATCAACTTAAGCGTAAGAAGTCCTTAGTGATTAACCCGAACCTCCCTCCATTAATGATGGTGGAGCGACACCTTTTCAAGATCATCTTGGTTGGCACAGTCTTATTAACCGCAACATTAATTACAGGCGTTATCTATACCGAAGGTATGTTCTCAACGCAAAATGCACATAAAAGTGTCTTAACATTTATCGCTTGGGTTCTATACTGCATATTGCTGTGGGGACATTATCGTCAAGGTTGGCGAGGGAAAAGAGTGCTATGGCTATCAATCAGTGGAACCACGCTACTGACGTTAGCCTACTTTGGTAGCCGCTTTGTGCGCGAAATCATTTTAAGCTAAGAAAGAATTTTTTAATTTAAGACATAATTTTAAACGAAATAGTTATGCTGGAATTCCCCTATCTATTGACAGGGTACTCAGATTTCGTCATAACTGCATATCTTCAAATCACTGAAGGTTGTTGAATCTAACTCTGAATACCAACAACACTAATTACATAATAATCGAAGGAAAACCTAAGTTTGGGTGAAATATCAACGGGGCTGCTGTTTGCCCTACTTGCAATTCTGATCCTCATTTCCGCCTATTTCTCCAGTTCGGAAACAGGCATGATGGCGCTAAACCGCTATCGTTTACGACACTTAGCCAACCAAGGTCATAAGGGGGCTAAACGCGTTGAGTCTTTATTAGAGCGCCCGGATCGCTTAATTGGTTTGATCCTAATCGGTAATAACCTCGTCAATATTTTAGCGTCTGCTATTGCGACCATCATTGGTATGCGCCTTTATGGCGATTATGGTGTCGCCATTGCAACAGGTGTATTGACACTGGTGATTCTCGTTTTTGCTGAAATCACACCAAAAACCTTAGCCGCGCTTTACCCTGAGCGAGTGTCGTACACCAGCAGTATTTTGCTGCGCATTCTAATGAAGTTACTGGCACCATTAGTCTTCTTGGTGAACTTAATCACGAACGGATTATTGCGTTTACTCGGTGTCCGAGCCAATGATTCTGCGGGCGATCCACTAAGCTCAGAAGAGTTACGTACCGTAGTAAATGAAGCGGGCAGCCTGATCCCTCGTCGTCACCAAGACATGCTGATTTCTATCCTCGATCTTGAGCATGTGACCGTGAATGACATCATGGTGCCGCGCAATGAGATTACCGGCATTGATATCAACGATGATTGGAAGTCGATTGTTCGTCAATTAACTCACTCTGCGCATGGTCGTGTTGTGTTATACCGAGATCAAATCGATGAAGTGGTCGGCATGCTGCGTCTGCGTAAAGCCTACCGATTAATGTTAGAGAAAAACGAATTTAATAAAGAGACACTACTGCGTGCAGCGGATGAAGTGTATTTCATTCCAGAAGCCACACCACTCAACGTTCAGCTATTAAAGTTCCAACGCAATAAAGAACGAATTGGCATGATCGTAGACGAATATGGCGACATTATTGGTCTCATCACCCTTGAAGATATTCTGGAAGAAATCGTCGGTGAATTTACTACCTCAATGTCACCGAGTTTGGCCGATGAAATCACGCCACAAAGTGACGGTAGCTACCTCATTGAAGGCAGTGCCAACATTCGTGATATTAACAAAGGCTTAAACTGGAAACTGCCTACTGATGGCCCACGCACCTTAAATGGTTTGGTGCTTGAACATTTAGAAGACATCCCAGAAAGCTACCTCAGCATCGAAATTGCTAACCACAAGATGGAGCTGATTGAGATTGCAGAGAATAAGATCAAGTTAGTGAAAGTGTACCCAGCCAAGAAGAAGCCGAAGAAGGTGCATTAACGTTTCTCGGTACTCGGGCGCTTCGCTGCTCGTAGCTCGAATTAAAAGCCTTTCAACAAACAGCCCTCAACTGCCTTAGCTGAGGGCTGTTTTATTTAAGCAAGATTAATGGATCTCGTGTCTCAGTCGCGCTGCTGATCGTAGCTCGGTCTTAACCAGAAAGTAATCTTATCAAAAAGGGCCCTTAGCTTGTTATAAGCTGAGGGCCCTTTGTTTTTAAATGCTTATTCTAGAAACGAGCAGCGTAGCGCCCGTCCCTCGAAAACCGAGTTCTTAATCTACTTTTAGCTCTTGCAGCATCGTTTCCGGCAACGCTAGCTCGTCATTTTTGTTCACACTAATACCCGCTGCAATGATTTGCTTTGCGATCTCTTGCGCTTCATTGAGTGAGTGCATGGAATATGTACCACATTGGTATTCGTTCAGTTCAGGGATCTTGTTCTGATCTTCAACTTTTAGCACATCTTCCATTGCCGCTAACCATGCATCAGCCACTTGTTGCTCGCTTGGCGTACCAATTAAGCTCATGTAAAAACCCGTGCGGCAACCCATTGGTGAGATATCAATGATTTCGACATCTGAGCCATTAAGGTGAGCACGCATAAAGCCAGCATACAGGTGCTCAAGCGTATGGATGCCTTTTTCTGACAGAATATCTTTGTTTGGAATACAAAAACGTAAATCGAAAACAGTAATTGTGTCCCCTTTTGGTGTTTGCATTGTTTTCGCAACACGCACCGCTGGCGCATTCATACGAGTATGGTCAACGGTAAAACTATCTAATAGAGGCATTGCTGTTTCTCCTAAATCTATTCGAGCAACTGGCTTAAAACCAACTGCGGTTATCTTCTAATTCGGCTTGGCACTGTTTGAGTTGCCAACCATAATCTTTTGCGGTTTGCTCAACACGCCTCGCCACTTTGATTAGTGCCGGCTTTTGAGCATACGTTTTTCGTTTAAATCCGCCACGACCATCGTGGTAGGCAAGATATTGGCTATAGGTATCCCACTTAGAAATACCGAGCGCTTTTTGTGAACCATCAATATACCAACCGATAAACATGATGGAATCACCAAAATCATCACGTGAAGACCAAGAGCTGACTTCGTCTTGATATTCAGACCATACTGGATCTTGCGCCTGAGCATAACCATAAGCGCTACTGACTCGTCCCCAAGGAATAAAACCAAGAAAATAATAACGAGGCGGTTTAGCATCACCGACAAACGCACTTTCTTGTTTCATAAATGCCATCGATATTTGAATCGGTACACCGTATTCATCATTCATATCTAAGGCATCTTCATACCAATCAGGGTATTGGCGGAAAATATCACACAAATTACTCTGATTGCTTGGGGGTGGCGTTGCACATCCGACTAATAGCAGGCTTGATGCTAAGACTAACCATCCTGTTATTAACCGTAATGTCACCATATTATTCTTTCACGAGATAAGAAAAGTAATCCGCGAGAAAATCATCAAAGCTCAATGTATCCGCTTGTTCAATCTGCTGCTGTTGTTGGCGCGAATGCACCACTTCTTCTTCCATCATGGATTGATTATAGATCTGGTATTGATGCGCAAGCAATTCAGCACGGTATTGCTCACCCAATTGACAGCCAACTTTA
This sequence comes from Vibrio gangliei, assembly GCF_026001925.1. Taxonomy (NCBI): domain Bacteria; kingdom Pseudomonadati; phylum Pseudomonadota; class Gammaproteobacteria; order Vibrionales; family Vibrionaceae; genus Vibrio; species Vibrio gangliei. The sequence goes on from NZ_AP021869.1 coordinate 2,011,370, forward strand.
CCGATGCCACCCGCTTCGCGAATTGCATTCAATAAACGCCCTGACATAGTAAGCTCAGGATCATCAATCCAAGAGGTTAATGTTTGGCAAACGCTTTGGTACTCATTACCACCGTGGGCTTTATCCATTTCAATTGCAATTTCAGTCAATTGCTCAAAAATCAACTTACCCCAATGCACCAAAGAATTCGGCTCTTGATCGCAGCATAATTTAAAAGATAAACCTGGCTTACGACCTTCTAAAATCACATTGTTCCAATTTGAGCGCCAGCAATCTAAGTCACCTGGTTTCATTGGTGCTGAATCTTTTAAGCCGCACCAAGTCACAAATAAATCTAAAAACAACACTTGCTCTTTGGAGACGCCAATCGGGCTGAATGGATTCACATCCAGCGAACGGACTTCAATGTACTCCACCCCACCGCGCTTTAAGGCTTCCGATGGTTTTTCACCATTTTTGGCTACGCGCTTAGGACGAATAGGTGCGTACAGTTCGTTCTCAATTTGCAGCACATTGCTATTTAATTGACGATGTTCACCATCCACTTTCACGCCAAGTTTCGCGAAACGTTCTGATGGTTTATGCATAGCCGCTTTCAAGCCTTGCAAGTATTCCGGCAGGCTGTTAAATCCGATATGCAAATCGCTTTGCGCACTGTTGGTATAACCTAGATCACTTAAGCGTAATGCCGTGGCATAAGGTAAATACAAGGTTTTACCAATCTTTTCGAATGGTAGCCCTGTCTCACGGCCTTTGACAAATGATGGGCACAACGCCGGTGAAGCGCCGAATAAGTATGGAATGATCCAACCGTAGCGATAATAATTACGAATCAGTGCAAAGTAGCCTTCTGATTTGGTTTCTGCTCGCTGCGCTTCATCTTGTTCACCGTACAGACTATCCCAATAACTCTCTGGAAAGGAAAAGTTAAAATGTACGCCAGAGATAATTTGCATCAAGCTGCCATAGCGGTGCTTCAAACCTTGGCGGTACAAGTTCTTCATACGACCCGAGTTTGATGTGCCATATTCAGCAAGTGGGATCTGAGTTTCATCACTGACAAAACATGGCATAGACATTGGCCACAGTTTTTCTTCACCCATTTTGGTCATGGTGAAATGATGCACATCTTTCAATTGTTGCAACAACTCATCGACATCGTTCGATACTGGAGTAATGAATTCTAATAAAGATTCAGAGAAATCTGTGGTTATCCATTTATTGGTTAAAGCAGAGCCAAGCGCTTGAGGGTGCGGTGTCAAAGCTAGCTGATCATTTGCGTCATAGCGTAACGCTTCACGCTCGATTCCACGTCCAAATTGCTTAAAGGTCTCAGGGTTGCGAGCAACTTGCTGAAGGCGTGCAGAAAAGTCGGTCAAAATAGCACTCACTTATGGTGGTTGGCGATCCGGGTAGGATAGTCATTCTAGACAACAATTACTATCAAGAATCTCATTATGAATCGAACAAACTAGTAATTGGCAACAAAGCTAGCCCCTTACGAGGCTAACCTTCTGTTAACTTATGGGCATTAACGCTTAACTTCAAGGGGCTGAACTTGAATTCCCAATTTTTTCAATTCCGGCATTAAACGTGTCGCGTCACCCACAACAATAATTTGATAATCTTGCGGCTTAAACCATTTGCTAGCCAATTGATTTAATGTCGCTTTATCAATCGTTTTCACAATCTGCGCTTTCTGAGCGATAAAATCATCACTCAAGTTGTAATCTAAGATGGAATACAACAACCCGGCTTTTTGTCCCGGGGTTTCATATTTTAAAGCATCTTGCTGCCCAACCGCTTGACGCATGAAAGCTAATTCTTCATCGGTCATACCTTGCTGACTGTAACGCTGCAATTCATTGATTAACTCTTGAATGGAAGCTGCGGTGGCATCCGCTCTTACTTGGGCGCTATAAAGCACCATGCCCGTTTCTTTGGTGCCAAACACACTGCCACCTGCACCATAGGTAAAGCCTTTATCTTCTCGCAGATTTTGGTTAATACGACTGTTGAAGTTACCGCCTAAATTATAGTTAGCTAATTGGGTTTTAAACATCTCTCCCGTTGCATCGTACGGCATGGCAATACGCGCTAAACGAACCACACTTTGCGGTGAGTTCGGTTTATCTACCAAATAAATGCTTTGCTTAGTTGGTGCTTGGTATTGTCCCGCATCTGGGATAATGACGGATGGCCCTTGCCACTTATGTAAGAAACTCAATGCTTGCTCAGCTTGTGTTTGCTCAATCGCTCCCACGATCACCGCCTTCGCACCTTGAGGCGTATAATGAGATTGATAAAAATCTTTCACATCTTGCAAAGTCAGCGCCTGCAATGAATCAACACTTCCGTCACTATCTCGGCTAAATAAGCTATTCTTGAACAACACTTGTTTGGTTGCTTGTGAAGCTAGCCAAGACGGTTGTTGATGCGAATAAATCAAACCTTGAATACTTTGATTCTTAATTCGCTCAAAATCTTGTTGATTGAATGCAGGTTTAAACAGCATTTCATCGGCTAAGGCTAATGTGGCGTCAAGATTTTTAGTCAACGACGTGATCACTAAACTCGATTGATAACCTCCTGCAGAAAAGCTCACGCTGCTACCCAGTTTATCTAATGCTTGTTGAACTTCTTCACTCGAATGCAGCTGTGTGCCTTCTTCTAACATATCCGCGGTTAACCCTGCCAACCCTTCTTTACCGGCAGGAACATAACGATTACCAGCAGGGAAAGAAATTTGAATCGCGACAGTCGGCGTCTCCGTCGTTTCAGTACCTAACACTTGGATGCCATTATCCAAATTAAAACGATATAACTCAGGCATAGTGCCGGAAACAGGCTCCCCAATTGGCGGCATAACTGAACGGTCGAAGTTATCTTGCGGCTCGCGAATATCCAGTTGCTCATCTTTGATCTTAGGGTATTGCGGTAAATCGCGTTTAGGTGCCGTAAAATTCGCTTTTTGGACCGCAAGCTGCGTTTGATTTTTCGGCACCACACTCAACACGACTTTGTGCTTACCATCGACAAACTCAGAGAAGGCTTGCTGCACACTTTGTGGGGTCACATTTCGAATTTGTTCCAACTCAGATTGCAGGCGATCCGGTTGTCCATAAAAAGTCTGATTGGCAGCCAATTGGGAAACCTTACCACTCACGCTTTGTAAGGCGTAAATTGTACCAGCTTCAGCTTGTCCAGTAATGGCATCCAATCGCTCTTGCTTAACGCCTTCCTTTTTAACCTGATCTAACGTTTCCACTACGGCTTGATAAATCGGTTTTAAATTGCCTTTATCACCCGCATCTCCCATCGCGTACACATACAAGGTACAAGACAATTCAGCACAATCTTGGAAGGCACCGGCATCAATCGCCTTTTGTGTTTTCACTAGGTTCTGATACAGAAGGCTATTTTTTCCATCCCCTAGAATAGCCGCTAGTGCATCCACAGACGCTTCAGATTGAGCACCACGATATTCAGTTGGAAATGCCATCATCACCATAGGTTGACGAATACGATCCTGCAGTGTGATGAAACGATCTTCTGGCAAAGTTACCGGTTGCTTAGGCGCATTATCAACGTCTGGTCCTTTGGGAATCGAGCCGAAATATTTTGCCACCCAAGCTAATGTTTGCTCAGTATCGATATCCCCACCAATGGTTAACACCGCATTATTTGGGCCATACCAACGTAAGAAAAATGCTTTTAGATCATTCACATCCACACGGTCTAAATCTTCAACATACCCGATGGTTTGCCATGAGTAAGGATGATTTTTGGGATACAGGGCTTCACCAATTTTCTCGTATACTAAGCCGTAAGGACGGTTATCGTAGTTTTGACCACGCTCATTTTTCACGGTATCACGTTGTATTTCAAATTTGCGTTGCGAAACCGCATTCACTAAAAAGCCCATACGGTCTGACTCAAGCCATAACATCTTTTCAAGCTGATTTGATGGCACAGTTTCAAAGTAATTGGTTCTATCACGGTTAGTGGTGCCATTGAGCGTACCACCGGCTTCTGTGACAATTTTGAAATGCTGCTGATCGCCGACATGCTCTGAGCCTTGAAACATCATGTGTTCAAAAAAGTGAGCAAACCCAGAGCGTCCAACTTTTTCACGCGCCGACCCGACGTGATAAGTCACATCCACGTGCACCAGCGGGTCGGAATGATCGGGCGATAAAATAACGGTCAAGCCATTATCTAGTTGATATTTGGAATAAGGAATGGAAGCAATATCCGGGTTAGCATCTTGCGACTCAATGAAATGGACGCCCTCAGGGAGATTTGATTGAACGTTTTTGCCTTGCCACAGCGAACAGCCTGACAAGATAACGACACCGAGTGTCACTAACCATTTTTTCATCTACATCAATCCTTTAAATACCATTGCAAGAAACAGGTATCTTAACCCTTTTCCCAGCATAATCATAAATGTACAAACCCACGGATTCATTCGTAACCATCCTGCGGCCAAGCAAAGTGGATCACCAATCACCGGCATCCAACTCATTAACAATGCCCAATAACCGTAACGACCAATCCATCGTTCCAATTGTTGACCACGTTTTTCACGCAAGGTTCGATTTGGCAGAAGTTGACCTAACCAGTAGTTCGTCATACCGCCCAGTGTATTGCCTAAGGTCGCTACCACGATCACCCAAAATACGGAAATGGCCGGCAAACCTAAGGCGGCATAAAGGCTCAACTCAGAGCTGCCCGGCAGTAATGTGGCGCTCAAAAAGCCTGAGAAGAATAAAAACCAGAGGGGATGCCCTGCAAAGGTAGATTGCAGAGCAAGATAGAATTCAGACAAGACGAGCGCTTATCCTTGCATATCAAGTAAAATCTTCCCGCGAGCACGGCCCGTTTCGACTTTCTTATGCGCATCAACCACATTTTGGTATGACACAACTTGTTCAATTTGCACCTTGATCATACCTGAGCTAATCAAACCCAATAACTCTTCCATTTGAGTAACATCAGGCTCAACCAGCATTCCCATACCAATAATGCCGCGCTTAGAGGCTTCTTCACAAACTTGAGAAGCCGTAATCGTTGGAACGGTAACTAGCCGACTCCCTGGATGCAAACACGCCATCGCATCAATAGCGGTTTGGCCACCGACGAGATCGATAAGCACATCGACTGAGCCCAATTGCTGTAGGTAATCTGGTTTTGAATAATCCAGCGCTGTCGCACCTAAAGATTCGACATAACTCAGATTACTTTCGCTACACGAGGCAAATACTTTGGTTTTTGCCGCTACGGCTATTTGGACTGCAATATGACCGACACCACCGGCACCCGCTAAGATCAATACCGTTTCACCAGATTGAATTTGCGCTTTTTCTAATGCTTGCGCCGCCGTTTGGCCCGCTAATGGAATCGCTGCCGCTGGTTTAAGAGAAATGTCTTCAGGAACTAAGGCTAGCTCATTTTCTGGAACACAAACGTATTGGCTGTAACCGCCACCACGTAGCGGGAAACCAATAAAACCGGCAACCATATCATTGAGGTTGAATTTTTTGCTGCCTTCACCTTGCTTAACAACCACACCGGAAACGTCATAGCCAGGTGTCCAAGGTAGGTTATTCTTATTATGTTGTGCAGCCCAACCTAAACCAGCTCGAGTCTTAACATCAATGGGGTTAATACCGGCATAAGATACTTTAATCAAAACCTCACCCGACTGCGGGCTTGGAATATCGGCGTCTAAGATTTCAAGTAACTCAGCCTCTCCAAATTGAGAGATAACAATTTTTGCATTAGAAGGCATAGATGTTGTCCTTTCCGTTATGCCATTGAGGCATTTGACTGTTCCTATCACGTCATAAAAATAGATGAAAAACAGACGTAAATATTTTAATACCAATCGTACTAATTATCTGATCATTCTTGCTTGTTAAAAGGCTCGATAACTTCGTTAACAATTTTGAATGTAGGATAACTACATATCGAAAATTTTTTCCTTGTTATCAAGCCTTTTTCCTATGAAACCTCTGACCATCTAATCTGTGTGATTAGTATAAGAAGTAAAATATCGCACAATGGCTCAGACTAAAAGCAACATATTCGTCGCTGGCCACAAAATGCAAAAAGCCCTACACAATTGTGCAGGGCTTCAAAATATGGCGCGCTCGGAAGGATTCGAACCTTCGACCGCCTGGTTCGTAGCCAGGTACTCTATCCAGCTGAGCTACGAGCGCGCAAATTTTTATATATTCAACATTGTGATTGAAATGGCGCGCTCGGAAGGATTCGAACCTTCGACCGCCTGGTTCGTAGCCAGGTACTCTATCCAGCTGAGCTACGAGCGCGCAGTATTTTCAATATTCACAACATTCAATATTTTGAATGATGGCGCGCTCGGAAGGATTCGAACCTTCGACCGCCTGGTTCGTAGCCAGGTACTCTATCCAGCTGAGCTACGAGCGCGCAATGAATTCTTTTCTACCCTAAGGCAGTTGTATCAAATGATGGCGCGCTCGGAAGGATTCGAACCTTCGACCGCCTGGTTCGTAGCCAGGTACTCTATCCAGCTGAGCTACGAGCGCGCAATAATTTGACCTCTAGTATAGAAACAGTAGCGAGTGATTGTCAGGTGCAAATCCAACAATATCATTACCAAACAAATGGCGGTGAGGGAGGGATTCGAACCCTCGATGCGGCTACAAACCGCATACTCCCTTAGCAGGGGAGCGCCTTCGGCCTCTCGGCCACCTCACCACGTATTTTGTTCTGTTTCAGAGATGGCGCGCTCGGAAGGATTCGAACCTTCGACCGCCTGGTTCGTAGCCAGGTACTCTATCCAGCTGAGCTACGAGCGCGCAATAATCTGATTCTCTATATTAGAGCATTTCTTTAGTTCAATATGGCTGCTAAACCCTATTCAAAAGAAACAATGCAAGAATGGCGGTGAGGGAGGGATTCGAACCCTCGATGCGGCTACAAACCGCATACTCCCTTAGCAGGGGAGCGCCTTCGGCCTCTCGGCCACCTCACCGTCTTGCGGAGGCACATATTACGTTTTACCCAAAATATGTCAAACACTTTCTTGGCAAAATTTAGGAAAAAACGTTCAACAGGATAGTATTCAATCAAATTCGTTAAAATATGACCTATTTATCCTGTTTTATTGATTTTACGATAAGTTTTTATGTACAAAACAAAGGCCAGTGGCGCTGACCTCAGATGAACAATGCAAATTAATAATTGCCAGATGGCGCAGTAGGATTGCCTTTTTCAGCTTGAATTCGCATGTAGATCTCTTCACGATGAACAGATACTTCTTTTGGTGCATTCACACCGATACGGACTTGATTCCCTTTCACACCAAGAACGGTTACGGTGACTTCATCACCAATCATTAATGTTTCACCAACTCGGCGAGTCAAAATTAGCATTATCTACTCCTTGTAGTAATCTCTATTTATTATTGCAATTGCGCTATTATCCATTAAAAGCTCTATTTGGGTAAATAAGCTTAATGATAAAAAACCACATTTTTCGGTAATTTGATGCCAATGTATTTCTTCGTATTTAGGCTTTAACTTTAAGAAATAGTTCAATCCTATAATAGCAATCATTCCATTTACACAATCAATTAAAATTATAGATTTAGTATCATAAAAGACTCATTTTATGATCTAAGCTAAAATTTAGCCCAGTATAGGCTTCTATAAATATTTAAGCTACCAATGATATTGCTCTTTTATTTCAGCTTATATACCCAAGTAACTTCAAGATGCGAGTTTCAATAAAAACCCACCCGTTAAGGCAGATTCTGATCATAAAAAAAGCGACGTAGATACGCCGCTTTTTACAATACAATTTGAAAGCGCTAGAAGATTATAACTTCTCTGCAATCCAACTTTGTGCCGACTCTAATGCAGCAGGTAGTGCCGCGCAATCCGTACCACCGGCTTGAGCCATATCTGGACGACCGCCACCTTTACCACCGACTTGTTGAGCCACTAGGTTCACTAACTCACCCGCTTTCACTTTCGAGGTAAGATCTTTAGTCACACCAGCGATCAAGCCCACTTTGTCATCCGCTACGTTACCTAACAAGATGATACCGCTACCGATTTGGTTTTTCAGCTCATCAACCATACCGCGCAATGCTTTATTGTCTGCACCATCAAGTTGGCTAATTAGCACTTTCACACCAGCAATCTCTTGCACTTGACTGATAAGACTCGCACCAGCTTGTGACGCTAATTTTTCTTTCAGTTGTTGGATTTCTTTTTCCAGCAATTTTGCTTTTGCTTGACCTTCGGCCAATTTTTGTTGGAACTGGGCTTGCTGAGCTTCAATCGCATCAAGTGCCGCTTCACCTGTTACCGCTTCTATACGGCGGATACCGGCTGCAATACCACTTTCTGATGTGATCTTAAACAGGCCAATGTCACCCGTATTGGAAGCATGAATACCACCACACAATTCGGTTGAGAAGTCGCCCATCGAAAGTACACGTACTTGCTCATCGTATTTTTCACCAAATAATGCCATTGCACCTTTTTGCTTAGCAGATTCGATGTCCATAATATTAGTTTCAACATTATGGTTACGACGAATTTGTTGGTTAACCAAACGCTCTACTTCACGCAACTCTTGCTCAGTAACGGCTTCAAGATGAGAGAAGTCGAAACGCAAGTTTTCAGCGCGAACTAGCGAGCCTTTTTGCGTTACATGTTCACCTAATACTTTTCGCAATGCTGCGTGTAATAGATGAGTTGCTGAGTGGTTTAAAGTAATAGCCGTACGACGTTCGGCATCAACTTGTGCTGAGGCTTTATCGCCTTTCGCCATCACACCCTCAACCAACTTACCGTAGTGCGCAATCGCATTACCTAATTTCTGGGTATCATTAACGGCAAACACACCAGATTCGGTTTTAATGATACCGGCATCACCACATTGACCACCTGATTCTGCATAGAATGGTGTTTCATCCAAAATGACAATCGCATCTGTACCTGCGGTGATACTTTCTACTGAATCTGATTCTACAAACATTTCAGCAACAACACTTTCGCCACTCACGCCTGCATAACCGCAGAATTCAGTATCCGCTTCAGTTTTAATTGCCTTGTTGTAGTCGGTACCAAACTGACCGGCTTCACGCGCACGCTGACGTTGTGCTTCCATCGCACTTTCGAAACCTTCTTCATCGATAGTCACATCACGTTCGCGTGCAACATCGTTGGTTAAATCAGCTGGGAAGCCGTAAGTATCGTACAGTTTGAATACCGTTTCGCCATCAAGCACTTTGTTGTCTTCAGAAAGCGCATCAATGGCTTCATTTAAAATCGCCATGCCGCGATCAAGCGTACGGGCAAAGTTTTCTTCTTCGATACGTAAGACTTTTTCCACAACAGGTTGCTGTTTCTTCAGCTCTTCACCTGCAGAACCCATCACTTCGGCGAGTTTGCCAACCAATTTATAGAAGAAAGCACCTTGTGCACCGAGTTTGTTGCCGTGACGTACTGCGCGACGAATAATACGACGAAGTACATAACCGCGACCTTCGTTTGATGGCATAACCCCATCGACGATCAAGAAAGCACATGAACGAATATGGTCAGCGACAACGCGTAATGACTGGTTATTCAGATCATCAGTACCAATCACTTCAGCGGCCGCTTTGATCAAGGTTTGGAATACATCAATTTCATAGTTTGAGTGCACGCCTTGCATGATGGCAGAAATACGCTCAATACCCATGCCCGTATCAACAGAAGGCTTTGGAAGTGGTTCCATCGTGCCATCTGCATGACGGTTGAACTGCATGAAAACGTTGTTCCAGATCTCGATAAAACGGTCACCGTCTTCTTCTGGTGTGCCAGGGCGACCGCCCCAAATGTGCTCGCCGTGATCATAGAAAATTTCAGTACATGGACCACAAGGACCTGTGTCACCCATTTGCCAGAAGTTATCCGACTCGTAAGGTTTACCGCCTTTTTTGTCACCAATACGTACGATGCGATCAGCCGGAATACCAATGTCTTTATTCCAGATTTCAAACGCTTCGTCATCCGTCTCGTATACTGTAACCAATAGTTTGTCTTTTGGCAGTTGAAGGACTTCGGTTAGAAACTCCCACGCATAAGCAATCGCATCATGCTTAAAGTAATCACCAAAGCTGAAGTTACCTAACATTTCAAAGAAAGTATGGTGACGCGCAGTGAAGCCTACATTTTCTAAGTCGTTATGCTTACCACCTGCACGCACACAACGCTGAGCAGTCGTTGCACGTGTATAGCTGCGTTTTTCCGCACCTAAAAAACAATCTTTAAATTGGTTCATCCCTGCGTTAGTAAACAGCAAGGTTGGATCATTAGCTGGAACTAATGAAGAACTATCAACAATTTGGTGTCCTTTGCTTTCAAAGAACGATAGGAACGCGCGGCGTACCTCATCTGTGCTCATGTACATGCAATTCTTCCGGAAATATTTGAGGTATAATTTTGCGTCATTGTAATGGATGACGCGCCGTTAGTAAAACAAGTTACGGCTTGAGTTTATTTGGCTTTAGTAGGGAGATCATCAATGCTCGACGCGGCTATTCCTGTTCGGATTCAAATGTCGATAATGCGTAACTAATTTGTTCAAAGTCAAAACCGCGATACTGGAGAAAACGTACCTGTTTTGCATAGGCTTTAGCATCTTCGGCTTTTTTACCTTTAAATTTTTTATGCGCCGTCTCTTTTGCCAATTCAAACCAGTCTTGTGGTTCTTGTTCAAAGGCTTGTTCTATATCTTGTTCTGACACTTGCTTGAGCATCAACTCCTGCTGAATACGTCGTTTACCATGACCTTTGAACACATGCTGACGGATCTGGCTTTTGGCAAAGCGCACGTCATCCACCCAACCATTACCTTGGCAATATTCGAGCGCTTGGTCGATGTCACTCGGCTCAAACTCTTTCAACTTGAGTTTTTGTCGTAGCTCGAACTCACCATGATCACGTCGACTCAGCATTTGTACTGCACTCTCTCTTGCCGTCAACTTGCTTTTCTTTCTTTGCATAAATCCCTGCCACTTCACATAAATCTAGTTAACCTCAGCAAGGTAGTTACCAGAGTGCCATTACAACAAAGCCCTACACATAGGCAGGGCTTTGTATTTTGAATCAGGTAAAAATGAGAGAATTAAAACTCATCACCAGCTTCGATTTCTTCAACTTCAACGGCATCTTCTTGCTCAACAACAGGAGATAGCAACATTTCACGCAGCTTAGTATCGATTTCTTGAGCAATAGCAGGGTTCTCTTTCAAGAACTTACAAGCATTAGCCTTACCTTGACCAATTTTATCGCCTTGATAGCTGTACCAAGCACCCGCTTTATCAACTAATTTATTTTTAACGCCTAGGTCAACCAATTCGCCTTCACGGTTAAAGCCTTGGCCGTATAGAATTTGTGTTTCCGCTTGCTTAAATGGTGCAGCAATTTTGTTCTTAACCACTTTGATTCGAGTTTCGTTACCGACAACTTCATCACCATCTTTAATTGAACCGGTACGGCGAATATCAAGACGAACAGAGGCGTAGAATTTTAGAGCGTTACCACCTGTTGTGGTTTCTGGGCTACCGAACATCACACCAATCTTCATACGAATTTGGTTGATGAAAATACACATACAGTTCGATTGTTTTAGGTTACCGGTTAGCTTACGCATCGCTTGAGAAAGCATACGAGCTTGAAGGCCCATGTGGCTATCGCCCATCTCACCTTCAATTTCCGCTTTCGGTGTCAATGCTGCTACTGAGTCCACAACTAATACGTCAATTGCACCAGAACGTGCTAGCGCATCACAAATTTCTAGCGCTTGCTCACCGGTGTCTGGTTGAGAAACCAATAAGTCATCAATATTTACGCCCAATTTTTTCGCATAGATAGGGTCTAATGCGTGCTCGGCATCGATGAAAGCACAAGTTTTACCTGAACGCTGTGCTGCTGCGATCAATTCTAATGTTAATGTGGTTTTACCCGAACTTTCTGGACCATAAACTTCAACGATACGACCCATTGGCAAACCGCCCGCACCCAATGCGATGTCCAAAGCAAGAGAACCCGTAGAAATGGTTTCTACGTCCATCGTGCGGTTATCACCCAATTTCATGATTGAGCCTTTACCAAATTGTTTTTCGATTTGGCCAAGTGCCGCCGCTAGAGCCTTTTGTTTGTTCTCGTCCATTTTTATTCCACCTTTCGGATGCGTTAAATCTGTTCTTAAAAGATGTGTTCATTATACTGTTGATTTGTACAGTGTCCACACCTGTATATGAATTTTTTTAATTTAATATAGGTCTAGCTGCTTTCTTCTCGATCGAGCATGTCTTCTAAATGCTCTAGCGCATGCCAACAGGCTTGCAGACGAACCTCTTCACGATTACCGCTAAAATGTTGGGTTTCCACTTCAAGCACACCTTGTGCATTACCCCAGCCGAAACACACTGTACCAACCGGCTTTTCTTCAGTGCCCCCGCTTGGTCCTGCAATACCGCTTACCGCAATAGCGTAGCTTCCGCGAGAATATTGCAGTGCACCTAACACCATTTCTTTTACTGTTTCTTCGCTGACGGCACCAAAGTGTTCGAGTGTCTCAGCATTGACATCCAGCATTTCCATTTTCGCTTCATTGCTGTAGGTCACGAACGCTCTATCAAACCAAGCTGAGCTGCCTGGCGCATCCGTCATGCTTGTTGCAATACCACCACCAGTACACGATTCAGCCGTCACTAGCATGCGTGATTGCTGTTTCAGTTTGATACCGACTCTTTTACTAAGAATATGTAATTCCGATAAATTCATTACTTCGCTCTTTTATGTTGAGTTTGAAAATGGCTATTTTTTTGTGACCTTACTTAACTTTTTGATCAAATTCATGGTTTCAAATCACACCAAACGAGATTAACAATCTTTTTACAATCGGTTCTTTTCTATACTTGCGTAGTTGTAATAAAAAACCTTCATACCTAATACTGTTGGAAAATGCTATTGGAATTGGTGCAGTTGAATTTCGCTTTTGGTATTTTCCTTCACATGCTCAGGTAAATAATAAGATTAAGGGAAGTGATCATGTTAAAAAAATTTGCCAAACAAACCAAATTTGCTAAACGAGCTTTAGTCGCACTTTCGCTTGCCGTCTCAATTCCTGTTTTTGCTGCCAGCTACACCATAGGAACCGGAAGCCAGAGCGGTACATACTATCCACTTGGTGGCATCTTAGCCAAAATTTGGAGTGATAATATTGATGACTTTGATATGCGTGCAGAAGTGACGGCCGCTTCCGTTGAAAACACCATCAAAGTTGCCACGGGTAAACAGTTAGTCGGTATCGCGCAAGGCAACGTGGTTTTGCAAGCGAATGAAGGTGTGAAACCTTTCCCGCGTAAAATGGATGTGTCGGTGCTATTTGCACTCTACCCAAATGCGGTGCAATTCATGGTACCCGCCGATTCTGATATTCATTCGATTAGCGATCTAAAAGGTAAACGAATTTCATTAGGTGCACCAGGTTCAGGTACTCGCGTCAGTGCCGTCAACATCCTAAACACGCTAGGGATCACCGAGAATGACATCAAACCTCAATCACTGAATTACACGGCAACCACCAGCGCCTTGGCTAATGGACAAATTGACGCGGGTGTGATAGTGGGCAGTTTAGGCGTTGGGGCAATTACAGAGTTAGCACTGACTCGAGATATTCGCATTTTGTCTTTTAGCGATGAAGAAATGCAAAAAATCATTGCGGCGGAGCCCTCTTACCAAGCACTAGAAGCGCCAGCAGAAAGCTATAAAAATGTCCCTGCCTTTACGACCCCAGCGGTATGGAATGTCTTAGTCGTCAATAAGAATATGCCTGAAGAACAAGCATACGAAATGACAAAAGTGGCGTTTGAGAATATGAGTAAAATTCGTCAGGTTGTTGGTGTGACTAAATTTACTACCTTGGAGAACATGAACAAACTGTCTGGCATTGCATTGCATCCGGGTGCGCAAAAGTACCTTGATGAGCAAATGAAAAAGTAAGTTTATACCCAAGTAACTTGGGTATAAATATGTATGGCGCTCACCTTATCATCCCTCTCAATGGTGAGTGCCACTCTTCTTCTACAATTCGGTTCTTTGGTTTTTTCATACGGAGTTTGAAATGACAAAATCCAAATCACTTAACCAAACTATGACTGAAGGTTTGGTTTGGCTTGCTGCTATTTTTGCCGTTGGCTTATCTGTATTTCAGGTCTGGCAAGGTTTACAGCCTACACTTTCCGCTCCGGTTTTTAGACCCATTCATTTAGCTTGGATTATCACCTTAGCTTTCTTACTCTACCCTGTGATAAAACCCGAAACCAAACTCACTGGCTTATATCTCGTCAGCCGTGTGGTGGATATTGCACTCATCGTGGCGACCTGTTGGGCGACCTATCAAATCAGTATTTTTGATTATGATGACATCAGCTTTTTACTGGATGGCTTGCAGCCTATCGACCAACTCGCCGGTGTCATTTTAGTCATTAGCTTATTAGAAGCCACACGGCGTACCGTCGGCTTTGTGATGGTGTTTATTGCCGCCCTTTTCCTCGCTTACGCTTTTTTTGGGGACGCCCTACCCGCCGGCATTGCTAGTAAAGGCTTTTCGCTAGAAGAAGTGATTCGATTCCATATTTTCTCCACCAACGGTGTTTTTGGTGCGCCTCTCGCCATCGCAGCCGGTGTGGTGTTCATTTTTGTGCTGTTCGGTGCTTTTTTGCAAGTCACAGGTGCCGGCCAATTTTTCATTGATGCCGCGTTTGCTGTGGCCGGAAAATACCGAGGTGGTCCAGCCAAAGCCAGCGTACTCGCCTCAGCGGCATTAGGATCGATTTCAGGCTCAGCGATTGCCAATACCGTAACCACTGGCGCACTCACCATTCCAATGATGAAGCGTCTAGGTTACAAGCCTGAGCAAGCCGCTGGCATTGAAGCGGCAGCGTCAACTGGTGGACAAATCATGCCTCCTGTGATGGGCGCTGGAGCATTCGTGATGGCGCAGTTTACCGGTATTCCTTATAGCGACATTCTCTTGGTTTCCATCGCACCGGCTATTTTATACTTTGCCAGTACCTTACTGTATGTCCATTTAATGGCGTGCAAATTGGGTTTAGAAGGCATGACGGTCGAAGAAAAGATTGGCATGGTAATGAAAAAAGGCTGGCATTTCTTGGTACCGCTGGTCTTTATTACGACGCTATTACTATTAAGCTACTCTCCGGTACTGGTAGGCATCGCTGGTTGTGCTGCGATATTGATTGCCGCCATGTTAAGAAAACACAGCCGCATTAGTTTTCCCGTTTTTCTACAAGGCCTAAAAGAAGGCGCAATTTCTGCTGTACCGATTTCTATTGCCTGTGCCACCGCGGGTATTGTCGTTGGTGTGGTTGGGCAAACGGGGATTGGCCTGCAATTCACCCAGTTTTTAATTGCACTATCCGGTGGCTATTTGTGGTCAGCACTGGCATTAATTGCCGTTGCAGCCGTAATTTTAGGTATGGGTCTACCGGTTACCGCCGCTTATATCGTCTTATCGGTCATGGCCGTGCCGGCATTGAATGACTTTGGTCTTGGGCTACTCACGGCTCACATGATCGTATTTTGGCTATCTCAAACCTCTAACGTCACACCACCGATTGCTTTGGCAGCCTTTGCTGGCGCGGGTATTGCTGGTGCATCGCCAATGCGCTCAGCCATTCAAGCCTTTAAATTGGCACAAGGCTTTTTCATTATTCCCGCCATGATGGCGTTTTCTGGCTTGATTTGGATTGATGGTGAGCTAACCCACTTCTTCATTGGTGTGATCACAACACTCGGTCTGATCTTCGCGTTTGCCGGCGGCATTGAAGGTCGCTTGACACATAAACTCAATATGGGTGAACGTAGCCTGCTGTTGTTGCTCGCGCTCGGCATTTTGTTTACCGATGACATTTACCGCTTAGTCTGTCTTGTGATTGTGGCCGGTATCATGCTGCTTAATGCCAAACGCCCACAAACGGCAACGTCCTAGTTAACCTCTAAAGGTAATAACCTTTCTGATGGCTCATCAATCTCGATGAGCCATTTTTATTGAGCTAATTTTAGACCATTACCCGCTTGTCGATTGCTTTCTTAAGGCATGAAAAATATCATGTCGCTCAGTGATGACATTTATTCAAAAATCTTAGGTGATACGCGTGGCTAAAACCGAAACCCATACCCCAATGATGCAGCAATATTTGCGTTTAAAAGCAGAGAATCCCGATATTTTACTGTTTTATCGTATGGGTGATTTTTACGAATTATTTTACGATGATGCCAAGCGCGCTTCACAACTGTTGGATATTTCACTGACCAAGCGTGGTACTTCCGCCGGCGAACCGATTCCCATGGCTGGCGTGCCTTTTCATGCCGTCGAAGGCTATCTCGCTAAGCTAGTTCAACTGGGTGAATCTGTCGCCATCTGTGAGCAAATTGGCGATCCTGCCACCAGCAAAGGCCCAGTTGAACGTAAAGTCGTTCGCATCGTCACGCCAGGTACTGTCACCGATGAAGCACTTTTGCCTGAGCGAGTTGATAATCTAGTGGCTGCCATTTATCAGCAAAATGATAAGTTCGGCTATGCCACGCTCGATATGACTTCTGGTCGCTTCCAATTATGTGAGCCTGAAACGCTTGAAGCCATGCAAGCAGAACTGCAACGTACTTCACCAAAAGAATTACTTTATCCAGAAGATTTTTCATCAACCAGCTTATTGGATAAATCTAAAGGTCAGCGTCGCCGTCCGGTTTGGGAATTCGAATTAGAAACCGCTAAGCAGCAACTCAATATGCAATTTGGCACCAAAGATTTAGTCGGCTTTGGCGTTGAACATGCAAAGCTTGGTTTATGTGCCGCTGGCTGCTTGATTCAATACGTCAAAGACACTCAGCGTACCGCTTTGCCCCACATTCGTTCGCTTACCTTTGACCGCCAAGATGATTCGGTGATCTTAGATGCCGCGACTCGCCGCAATTTAGAGATCACGCAAAACCTAGCCGGCGGTACAGACAATACTCTGGCCGAAGTACTCGATAAAACTGCGACCCCAATGGGCAGCCGCATGTTTAAGCGTTGGCTACATCAACCGATGCGCAATAATGAGGTTCTCAATCAGCGTTTAGATGCCATCACTGAGCTCAAAG
The DNA here is from genome assembly GCF_026001925.1 of Vibrio gangliei. Classification (NCBI taxonomy): domain Bacteria; kingdom Pseudomonadati; phylum Pseudomonadota; class Gammaproteobacteria; order Vibrionales; family Vibrionaceae; genus Vibrio; species Vibrio gangliei. Next base: position 2,028,592 of record NZ_AP021869.1, read on the forward strand.
ATCAGGGCTATTTTACCGAACTTCACCCGAGCTTAAAAAGCATTGGTGATATTGAGCGTATTCTCGCGCGTTTAGCTTTGCGATCAGCACGTCCGCGTGATTTAGCTCGTCTACGTAATGCGATGCAACAACTGCCAGAGCTCTGCAGCATTACTCAAAATTTTGAACATCGCTATTTACAAAAACTCGCCCAAGCTTGTTTACCAAAAGATGAAATTTGTTCGTTACTAGAGCGAGCCATCAAGGAAAATCCACCGGTGGTGATCCGCGATGGTGGCGTATTGGCAGAAGGTTACCATGCAGAACTCGATGAACTGCGTAACCTTGCCGACGGTGCGACCGAATACTTAGAAAAGATGGAAGCGGAAGAGCGTGATCGTCACGGCATTGATAGCTTAAAAGTCGGCTACAACAATGTACATGGTTTCTTTATTCAGGTCAGCCGTGGGCAAAGTCATCTCGTACCACCGCATTATGTGCGTCGTCAAACTCTCAAAAATGCCGAACGCTACATTATTCCGGAATTAAAAGAGCACGAGGATAAAGTCCTCAATTCAAAATCCAAAGCGCTGGCGTTAGAAAAACGCTTATGGGAAGAGTTATTCGATCTTCTCATGCCACACTTGGAAAGCCTGCAAGTGCTAGCTTCTTCGCTTTCTCAATTGGATGTATTGCAAAACCTGGCCGAGCGCGCTGATTCGCTTAACTATTGCCGTCCAACATTAACCGAAAAACCAGAACTACATATTGATGCTGGCCGTCACCCTGTGGTTGAACAAGTGTTGGATGTGCCATTTATTGCCAACCCGGTTGAGCTGAACGCCCAACGCCAAATGCTGATCATTACAGGCCCGAACATGGGCGGTAAATCGACTTACATGCGTCAGACCGCCTTGATTGCACTCCTAGCGCACATTGGCAGTTATGTACCAGCAGAGTCAGCCATTGTCGGCACGATTGATCGTATATTTACTCGAATTGGCGCACAGGATGATCTCGCCTCAGGCCGCTCGACCTTTATGGTGGAGATGACCGAAACCGCTAACATTCTGCATAATGCCACTCAAAATAGCTTAGTGCTGATGGATGAAATTGGTCGCGGCACTAGCACCTATGATGGCCTATCACTGGCTTGGGCTAGTGCCCATTGGCTTGCCACTAAAATCAAAGCCATGACCTTGTTCGCGACTCATTACTTTGAACTCACTGAACTGCCTAGCCAAATAGACCACCTGGCCAATGTCCATTTAGATGCGATTGAACATGGTGACACCATTGCCTTTATGCATGCGGTACAAGAAGGGGCTGCGAGTAAATCTTATGGTTTGGCTGTAGCGGGTCTAGCCGGCGTGCCAAAATCTGTCATCAAACAAGCCAAAGCCAAATTGCAGCAACTTGAAGCACTCGGCCACCAAAAAGCGGGTAATGAAACGAGCGAGCCTAACTCAACAACCAAAGCCGTTGTGACCGAACAACAATTGAGTTTAATCCCTGAATTGAGCGAAGTGGAACACGCTTTGGAAAACATTAACCCTGATGACATGAGCCCAAGAGAAGCATTGGATGCCTTATATCGTCTTAAGAGCTTAATGGCCTAGAGACGAGTAAAAAACGGGTTCTCGTTTCTCAACATCAATAACGTCATTCCATACATGAGCCTAGGCGAAGAAGATACGGAATCTACTACCGCATGTTGAGACTCAAATTGTGGTAGGAGATCCTGAACTGCACTCCTACGTCGCTTTTCAGGATGACGTTCTTGCTAATAGTCAATTCACTCTAGGTACTCGCTTTTTTTCGAGCAACGAGCAGCGCAGCGCCCGAGACACGCCCCTCGAACATACTCCTTCTAGCAACTACGCACTAGGAACTTTACAAAAACAAAAGGGAAGCCGCTGTGGCTTCCCTTTATCAAACTAATGACGATTTACATCATTCATAATCCGCGTCGAACAAAGACTCCATGCTCAAGCCTTGCTTCATCAAAATCTCACGTAAACGGCGCAAACCTTCAACTTGAATTTGACGCACACGTTCACGAGTTAAATTAATTTCACGCCCAACTTCTTCTAAAGTGGATGGCTCATAGCCTAAAAGTCCAAAGCGACGTGCGAGCACTTCTTTTTGTTTGGGATTAAGCTCATCTAGCCAATCCAATAGTGACGCTTTAATGTCGTTGTCTTGAGTTGAAAACTCAGGATCAGCATTATTGATGTCAGGGATAATATCCAGCAGCGCTTTTTCACCTTCACCGCCAATCGGCGTATCCACTGAACTTACGCGCTCATTCAAGCGCAGCATTTTACTCACGTCTTCAACTGGCTTATCCAATTGGAATGCGATTTCTTCTGCAGTGGGTTCATGATCGAGTTTTTGCGCTAATTCACGCGCGGTACGCAAATAGATATTCAACTCTTTGACGACATGAATAGGCAACCTAATGGTGCGTGTTTGATTCATTAAGGCGCGTTCAATGGTTTGACGAATCCACCAAGTCGCGTAAGTTGAAAAACGGAATCCGCGCTCTGGATCGAACTTTTCTACCGCACGAATAAGGCCTAAGTTACCTTCTTCAATAAGATCAAGTAGTGCCAAACCACGGCTATTATAACGGCGAGAGATTTTAACTACTAAGCGTAGGTTACTTTCGATCATACGCTTGCGTGCTGCTGCGTCGCCACGTAAAGCTCGGCGAGCATAAAGTACTTCTTCTTCGGCGGTGAGAAGTGGTGAAAAACCGATTTCACTGAGATAAAGTTGAGTCGCATCAAGGCTTTTGGCCGAAATTTCATACTCTTCTTTAATATCGTCTTTTTGCGAAACTTCCTCAGTTTCCATCGCTTCAACATCGAATTCTGAATCATCGATGTCATTCATTTTGGTTACTGCATTGCTGATACTCATAAGCGCCTCCCCTTGGCGAATTAAGTTTTAGCAAGACATAACAGCTTAATATGTCATTATCGTAAGTAGCTTAATGTTGAAAATAGCCTTATTTCAAAACCGCGCTATTTCAAATAGCTTTCTGGATTCACCGACTTACCTTTGTATCGAATTTCGAAGTGCAGGCGAACACTATTGGTGCCTGTACTTCCCATCGATGCAATTTTCTGGCCAGTTTTCACTGACTGCCCTTCCTGAACGTTTAAACGGTCATTATGAGCATAGGCACTAAGGTAATCATCATTGTGTTTAATAATGATGAGATTCCCGTACCCCCTCAGAGCATTTCCGGCATACACCACGACTCCAGAAGCCGTTGCGACGACGTCTTGCCCTCTTTGCCCAGCGATATCAATCCCTTTATTGCCCTGGTCACCAACCGCGAACTTGCTGATCACACGTCCTCGTGTTGGCCATACCCAGCGTTCTACCTTGTCGTTATTTGATGTAGATTGGGTGACAGTATTATTATTGTTTTGTGTTTTCTGGGGTTCAACATACTCCTTTGATTGAGGTTGTACAACTGGGGAAGTTGACTGTTTATTTGCGACTTTAGTCGAAGAATTTGCCGTTGGCTGGCTATCACCAGCGCCGGTGCCATCAAACGCTGGCGGCACGTAAACCGAACGCCATAAGTTTAATTTTTGTCCAGGATGAATGGTGTAAGGTGGCTTTAAGCGGTTGAATCGAATGATATCGTTGACGTCTTTATCGGCAAGATAAGAGATGAAATACACCGAGTCACCTTTTTGTACCACGTAGTAACTGCCCTTATAGCTGCCACGATCATTTTTAGACGGATTCAAAGAGCATCCCGCTAAAAAGATAAGACAAAACAACGCTATTAACGTACTTCTCTTCAACAACAACCTGAATACCTTCTATGAAATTAGGCCAATTCACCCGCAATGAGGGGAACAAAACGCACGCCTTCTACCAAAGTAGAAATGCACTCCCCCGCTTTCTTTTCTATTTTTATCAATTCTTGATGTTGGTCACCAATTGGAATGATCAAAATGCCACCTTCTGCCAATTGTTCGGTTAATGCGACAGGAAGGTGAGACGCCGCTGCCGTCACGATAATGGCATCGAAAGGCCCTTTTGATAGCCAACCTTGCCAACCGTCACCATGTTTGGTTGAGACATTATAAATATCCAAATGTTTCAAACGACGTTTCGCATCCCACTGAAGTGACTTAATACGCTCGATCGAATACACATGATCCACCAGCTTAGACAGCACTGCGGTTTGGTAACCAGAGCCTGTGCCAACCTCAAGCACTCGACTATTTGGCTTTAGGTTCAACAGCTCCGTCATTTTGGCCACAATATAAGGCTGAGAAATGGTCTGCCCTGCACCGATAGGCAGTGCATTATTATCATAGGCTTGATGGCGCATGGCCTCTGAGACAAAGTACTCACGCGGTAAACTGCGCATCACTTCAAGTAAGCGAGGATCGGTAATGCCCTTTTGTTGTAATAAGGATACAAGCTGATCAGCTTTAATATTCTTCATGATTCACTATTAATTTTTTGCCATTTTTGCTGAATGAGTGACTGAATTACGGTGTTTTTATTTGAGCTACGACTCAACGCTTTATTTTGGGCTTACCCACTCTTTCATTGAGTGCATAGCTTCATGCGCAGTGAGATCGACACGCAATGGGGTCACTGAGACTTCCCCTTTTTCAATCGCATAAAAGTCTGTGCCTTCACCGGCGTCCGCTTCTTTTCCTGGAGGACCGAGCCAATAAATATCAGCGCCACGCGGGTCTTTTTGCTTAATCATATCTTCAGCATGATGACGCGCACCTAGTCGAGTGACGCGTGTAGCGCCAAGTTGCTCTAACGATAAATCAGGCACATTCACACTGATCAAATGCTTAGCAGGGATCGGATTTTTCACATGCTGCAATATCATATCTTTGGCAATTTGCGCTGCGGTATCAAAATGAGTACGACCAACCAAAGAAATGGCAATCGATTGAACGCCGAGGAAGTGCCCTTCCATAGCAGCAGCCACCGTGCCCGAATACAGCACATCGTCACCTAAATTTGCACCATGATTGATCCCAGAAACCAGAATATCTGGCATGTCATCTTTCAATAATTCATTTAAGGCAAAATGAACGCAATCGGTTGGCGTACCTTGAACCGAATATACATTAGGACGGACTTGAGTCACGCGTAATGGCGTTTCTAACGTTAACGAGTTCGATGCGCCAGATCGGTTGCGATCCGGTGCCACAATCACGATCTCTGCGATCTCTGAAAGACACTTCGCCAAGGTATTGATCCCTTGAGCGTTCACCCCATCATCATTACTCAGCAGTATTTTCATCTTCATTCCTTGATTAAGATTTTTAGCTCGATTAATCAGCGTAAACGCGCTCTTCTTCTATTGCATCGACCACTTCACGTAAAATAGCGGTTGCAAAACAGCCGGCAGGCAATGAAAAAGACAACACCACATCGTTGGCTTCAACCTGCCATTGCATATTCATGGCTTTCAATCCAATAGCACGGCGATCATGACGCATGCGATTACCTCTGATTAATGCCATCAAATCAGGTTCGGCATCAAGTTGTGGCTGTTCAAGTGCCAATGCTTGATCTTGAGTTGGCAATGCATTGTCTCCAGCCAACGCCGCGGTAATCGACGCATTACCTTGGTTAATTTGCGCTTGTAACGCCTCAATATTATTGGCATCAATACATTGCTCGCCATTTGACACTTGCACCACATCACCGAGTAATGCTTGATTGAAATAACCTTGTTCAATTCTCGAGGACACAATGTGATTGAAGATCCAAGAACGAGCGGTCGATAAATACATGCTGCGTTTATTTTGGTTACGAGTTCGTACGTTATCTCGTCCCCAACGGCGCGCTTCATTCAAGTTATTGCCTTCACGCCCAAAACGCTGTGCTCCATAATAGTTAGGTACACCTTGCTGCTGGATTTTCTCTAAGCGTGCCAATACATCATCCATATCAGAGACATCGACTAAACGTAAGATAAACTGATTACCAACTAACTCCCCTGGACGCAGTTTTTTATTATGACGCGCCGTCTCAAGCACTTTAATACTCGGATGCAAGGCTTCCAATTTTTCAGCATCGAATACCATTTCAGGCTTTGGTAAGTGGATACTTAGCCATTGCTCGGTAACCGCATGACGATCTTTTAGCCCTGCCCAGCCAACATTTTTTGATGGCACACCACAAAGACGAGCGATTTCATTGGCGACAAAAGCCGTGTTTTCTCCTTCTTTACGGATGCGCACCATCAAGTGCTCACCGTGACCAGAAAAAGAAAAACCTAAATCTTCGATAACTTGGAAGTCTTTGGCTTGCGCTTTGATTTTGGCTGTCGCAGCGGGTTTACCGCATAAGTACGCAAATGGCGCTAAAATATCAGTCATGTTGGTGTCTTTTTTAAAGAAATTATTGTTGAACAATTAAGGCAACCGCTTCACAAGCGATACCTTCTTTTCTGCCAGTAAAGCCCAGCTTTTCAGTGGTGGTCGCTTTGACATTAATATTTTCAAGATCGGTTTCAAGATCGGCGGCAATCGCTTCACGCATGCTTTGAATGTACGGCAACATTTTCGGCGCTTGGGCAATGATAGTGACATCGGCATTCCCCAAGCGGTAACCTTTTTCTTTCACAAAGCGGTACACTTCACGCAGCAAAGCTCGGCTATCGGCCCCTTTCCACTTATCATCGGTATCTGGGAAGTGTTTGCCAATATCGCCAGCAGCAATCGCGCCTAACAAGGCGTCAGTCAATGCATGCAAGGCAACATCCCCATCTGAGTGAGCAATCAAACCTTGCTCATAAGGTACAGCCACACCACCAATTATAACCGGGCCTTCTCCACCGAATTTATGCACATCAAAACCGTGACCAATGCGAATCATTATTTTTCCTTTGCGTTAACGAGATTGAGATAAGAAAAATTCAGCCAATGCCAAATCTTCAGGTTGCGTCACTTTGATATTGTCGGCGCGACCTTTTACTAATATAGGTTGATACCCAATAGCTTCCATCGCTGAGGCTTCATCAGTGATGATGCTTTGTTGTTCTAAACCATCAAGCAACGCGTGTTTCAATTCAGCTAATGGGAACATTTGCGGCGTAAGTGCGTGCCATAAGTTGTCACGATCAACAGTGCTTTCAATGTGAGCAGAACCACTACGGGCACGTTTCATGGTATCGCGAACCGGAGTTGCCAAAATGCCACCACATTGCGCCTGCTGGCATTGTTCAATCAAAGCGCTGACATCTTGCTGAGTGAGGCAAGGTCTCGCCGCATCATGGACCAAAACCCAAGGGTATTGCTCAGCATGATGTTGCGACAAGTACTGCAATCCAGACAACACCGAATCCACACGCTCTTGTCCACCCGAGACGCGCACTACATTATCTGCCTTAGCTAAGGATAGTTCAGAAAAATATTCATCTCCGTCACTCACCGCAACCACAACTAATTCGATCGCAGGATGCGCCAATAAGTTGGTAACCGTGTGCTCTAAAATCGTCTTACCATGTAAAGAGAGATATTGCTTAGGGTGATGAGTCTGCATGCGTTTACCTACTCCAGCGGCAGGCACCACAACGGCAAATCGGGTTGGGAAATCAGTCATTATTGATCATCATCAGAGTTGAAAGTGGCATTGGCTTCTGAATCATCACCAATGATGCGATAAAACGTTTCGCCATTTTTGATCATACCTAACTCATGACGCGCACGTTCTTCAATCGCATCTAAGCCTTGGCGTAAATCGTCAATTTCAGCAAACATCAAATGGTTACGCTTTTGCAAACTGTTATTCACTTCTTGTTGCACTGCAATATCCGCATGAACCGCTTGGTAATCCAAGATACCGTTCTTGCCTAAAAACAAGTCATATTGCAGGGTCGCCAAGATAGCGATGAGTACTAAAGTAAATATTCTCATCATCGACTCACTATCAAATAATTGCGCTAATGATACATTATTCGAGACAGCGGATCATGAACAAAGCGTTTAAAAGTTTTAAGAAGGTGAGAGAGTAGGTTCGTACCTCGGGCGCTGCGCTGCTAGGATCGCTTCGCTGCTCGTTTCTCGATAAAGGTAGTTCCTAGTATCAAGTCCCTAGTGGCTAGGAAGAGCATGATCGTGGAGCGTCTCTCGGGCGCTGCGCTGCTCGTCTATCGATAAAGCGCTTTTTCTCTTCCGAGCGACGAGTAGTGAAACGACCGAGCACCGAGTAACGTTCCACACATAAAAAAAAACCACCTCCGAAGAGATGGTTTTTAAGAACTAAAAGCTAGCTAATTCGTTATGAATTACGCTTGACCTTTAACTTCTTTTAAACCGTTGAAAGGCGCTTTAGAACCTAGAGCTTCTTCGATACGGATTAATTGGTTGTACTTAGCAACACGGTCAGAACGGCTCATAGAACCTGTTTTGATTTGACCTGCAGCTGTACCTACCGCTAGGTCAGCGATAGTTGCATCTTCAGTTTCGCCAGAACGGTGAGAGATTACTGCTGTGTAACCTGCGTCTTTAGCCATCTTGATTGCAGCTAGAGTCTCAGTTAGAGAACCGATTTGGTTGAACTTGATTAGGATAGAGTTAGCAACGCCTTTTTCGATACCTTGAGCAAGGATCTTAGTGTTTGTAACGAATAGGTCGTCACCTACTAGTTGGATTTTGCCACCTAGTAGTTCAGTTTGGTGCTTGAAGCCATCCCAATCTGATTCGTCTAGACCGTCTTCGATAGAAACGATAGGGAATTTTTCAACTAGGCCCGCTAGGTAGTGGTTGAACTCTTCAGAAGTGAACGTTTTACCCTCACCTTTCATGTTGTAGATGCCAGCTTCTTTGTCGAAGAACTCAGATGCTGCACAGTCCATTGCTAGAGTAACGTCTTTACCTAGCTCGTAACCTGCTGCTGCAACTGCTTCTGCGATTACTTCTAGCGCTTCAGCGTTAGATTTAAGGTTAGGAGCGAAACCACCTTCGTCACCAACAGCTGTGTTGTAGCCTTTAGACTTAAGAACTTTAGCTAGGTTGTGGAATACTTCCGCGCCCATGCGTACCGCTTCTTTAAGCGTTGCAGCACCAACTGGTTGAATCATGAATTCTTGGATATCAACGTTGTTGTCAGCGTGCTCACCACCGTTGATGATGTTCATCATTGGTAGAGGCATAGAGAATACGCCTGCAGTGCCGTTTAGTTCAGCGATGTGCTCGAATAAAGGCATGCCTTTAGCCGCTGCAGCTGCTTTTGCGTTAGCTAGAGAAACCGCTAGGATTGCGTTAGCACCGAAGTTAGATTTGTTTTCAGTACCGTCTAAATCGATCATGATTTGGTCGATTGTAGCTTGGTCTTTCGCGTCTTTACCAACTAGAGCAGTAGCGATTTGGCCGTTAACTGCTTCGATTGCTTTAAGAACACCTTTACCTAGGAAACGTGATTTGTCTCCGTCACGTAATTCAAGTGCTTCACGAGAACCAGTTGATGCGCCAGAAGGAGCAGCAGCCATACCTACGAAGCCACCTTCTAGGTGTACTTCAGCTTCTACAGTTGGGTTACCACGTGAGTCGATGATTTCGCGACCTAGAACTTTAACGATCTTAGACATTAATGTTTCCTCTCGTTCAATTTAAATATAAATGTCAAATTTAAGGATGGCTGCACAACATAAAGCAACCATCCATATCCCTTTTACATCTTACTTTCAAAGTTTACCGATTAAGGTAATTATTCAAATTCACCGCGTTGGTTTTGACCCGCCGCTTTAATGAACCCTGCGAACAGTGGGTGACCGTCGCGAGGTGTTGATGTGAATTCTGGGTGGAACTGCGCCGCCACAAACCAAGGATGATTCGGGTTTTCAATCACTTCCACTAATTTTTTATCTGCCGATAGGCCAGACACTTTCAAACCGGCTTTTTCGATTTGAGGACGCAAATTGTTGTTCACTTCGTAACGGTGACGGTGACGCTCGTGAATTTGAGTGTTGCCGTACAGTTCATGCGCTTTCGTGCCTTTTTCTAGGTGACAAAGCTGAGAACCTAGACGCATTGTGCCGCCTAAATCAGACGCTTCAGTACGTTCTTCAACGTTACCTTCTTTATCTACCCACTCAGTGATAAGACCAACCACTGGGTACTTAGTTTCTTTATTAAACTCAGTTGAATGAGCACCTTCCATACCAGCAACGTTACGTGCGTATTCGATCAGTGCCACTTGCATACCAAGACAAATGCCTAAGTATGGTACTTTTTTCTCACGAGCGTATTGAGCCGCTAGAATCTTACCTTCAATACCACGGTCACCGAAGCCACCAGGTACAAGAATAGCATCAATTCCTTCTAATAAATCGGTGCCTTTAGATTCAAGATCTTGCGAATCAATGTACTTGATATTCACGCTTAAACGGTTTTTCAAACCCGCGTGTTTTAACGCTTCGTTTACGGATTTGTAAGCATCTGGTAATTCAGTGTACTTACCTACCATACCGATAGTCACTTCACCGGTTGGGTTCGCTTCTTCATAAATCACTTGTTCCCATTCAGATAAATCCGCTTCAGGCGCAGAAATACCAAAACGAGTACACACTAAATCATCCAAACCTTGAGCACGGATAAGTTGCGGGATCTTATAGATTGAATCCACATCTTTCATTGAGATAACGGCTTTTTCAGCAACGTTACAGAACAGTGCAATCTTCTTACGCTCGTTCGCAGGGATCATGCGATCGCTACGGCACACAAGAATGTCAGGTTGAATACCGATAGACAACAGCTCTTTTACTGAGTGTTGAGTCGGTTTAGTTTTCACTTCACCCGCTGCCGCCAAGTAAGGCACAAGCGTTAGGTGCATGAACATCGCATTTTCACGGCCAACTTCAACGGCAAGCTGACGAATCGCTTCCATGAATGGTAGAGATTCGATATCACCCACTGTACCGCCGATTTCAACGATCGCGATATCGTGACCTTCAGCACCAGCGATGATGCGGTCTTTGATTGAGTTAGTTATATGAGGAATAACCTGAATAGTTGCACCTAGGTAGTCACCACGACGCTCTTTACGTAGAACATCTTCGTAGACACGACCGGCAGTAAAGTTATTACGCTTGCTCATCTTGGTACGAATGAAACGTTCGTAGTGACCAAGGTCAAGATCGGTTTCTGCACCGTCTTCAGTTACAAACACTTCACCGTGTTGGATCGGGCTCATTGTGCCTGGATCCACGTTGATATATGGATCAAGTTTCATCATGGTCACTTTAAGACCACGAGCTTCTAAAATCGCTGCAAGTGATGCTGCTGCAATACCTTTACCTAGAGAGGATACGACCCCACCAGTAACAAAAATGTAATTTGTCGTCATGCTTAACCTGAAATTGGTTGAATGAGGGAAATGGATTTCTTCTGGACGGGACGAAACTATACCAGAACCCATTTATCGCCACAACGTGAAATCTATCACACTCGATTATTTTATTTCTTGCTTCAAATCAATTTAGCTATACCAGTACCATTTCACTGCTTTACAAACAAAACAATCACTATATAAAACAAGTATTTCTGTTACGCTAAATTGTTCTTTTCCTGCTGTTTTATTGCTTCCCAATGGGCATCTAATTGTTCCAGAGAGCAATCGGTCAGCGATTTACCTTGTTGCTGAACGCGAGATTCTACCCCTCGAAAACGCTTTTCAAACTTTTGATTCGCTTTCGCCAAGGCACTTTCTGGGTTATGCCCTAGATGACGCACTAAGTTGACAGTGGCAAACAACAAATCGCCGAGTTCTTCTTCGATGCGTTGCGCGTTTTGTTCGACTTGTAACGCTTCTTCCATGACTTCATCGATTTCTTCATGCACTTTTTCAACGACAGGCCCTAACGAATCCCAATCGAAGCCATATTTGGCACACTTTTTCTGGATTTTATTAGCACGAGCTAAAGCAGGTAACGAAACTGGTATAGAGTCTAGAATACTTTCTTCTTGTTTGCCTAATTGGGCTTTTTCTTGTTGCTTGGTCATTTCCCAACGTTGAGTCAGCTCGGCTTCATCTTGAACTTTTTCATCAGAAAAAACATGAGGATGGCGGCGAACTAATTTTTCATTGAGCGTGTCAACGACATCATCAAAATCAAACAAGTTTTGTTCTTTAGCCATCTGACTATAAAAGATTACCTGGAATAACACATCGCCCAGCTCTTCTTTTAAATTCGCCCAATCTTGCTTGTGAATGGCATCGACCACTTCGTAGGTTTCTTCAATGGTATGGGGCACAATGGTTTCAAAGGTTTGCTTGGTATCCCATGGGCAGCCAGTATCAGGATCGCGCAGCTGTTGCATAATGGCTTTCAATTGTTCTATCGATTGAGTCATATCGTTCTCGCTTTCATCGGTTCTGAACTCATTTGAGAGGAAGATTGAGGATAAAAAAAGACACTGCGCAAAAATGGGCAGTGTCTGTTTTCAATATTGATGCTTACTTCAAACGCTTCACTCGCAGCACGTCTTTTAGCTGCTCAACGCGCGCAATAATACGTGATAGAACCTCAACGTTGGTCACTTCCAAGTTAAAGTCCATGATCACAATTTGACGCTTGTAATCGGTACGGCTGTTCATGCCACTGACTTTGATTTTTTCATTGGCAAACAACGCGGTGACATCTTTGAGCAAACCGCTACGCTCTAACGCTTCCACGCGGATAGTCAGAATGTAATGCCCAGTAAAACCACTGCCCCACACGGTATCAATAATACGTTCTGGTGCGTGATGCTTGAGCTCTTCTAACTGCTCACAATCGACACGGTGAACAGAGATGCCTCGACCTTGAGTAATGTATCCACAAATATCATCGCCCGGAATCGGTTGGCAACAACGCGCAAGGTGCGTCATTAAGTTATCGACCCCTTGTACCACCACCGCATCTTTACGTGGGCGGCTTTCATGCGCTTGTTGCGATTCCTGTAGCTTAGCCAGTGCTTGTTTGTCTTCTTCTTCCGCGGTAGGCTTATTCACTAACGCATTAATGTGATTAATCACTTGGTTAATACGTAAGTCACCACTACCAATACCAGCAAACAGCTCATCAGAAGAATTGACGTTAAAGCGCTTAAGCGAGTATTGCTGCGCGTCTTTCAACGTCGCGCCAATTTTTTGCAATTCTCGCTCTAAGATATCTTTACCCGCTTCGATATTTTTCTCGCGGCTTTGCTTTCTAAACCAAGCATTAATTTTGGCACGAGCACGGCCTGAATGGACAAAGCCTAAGTTAGGGTTGAGCCAATCACGAGAAGGATTTGGCTCTTTTGACGTGATGATTTCAACTTGGTCGCCCATCGCCAGTTTATGGGTAAATGGCACGATTCGGCCACCCACTTTCGCCCCGATACAACGATGCCCGACTTCCGAGTGAATGTGATAAGCAAAATCAAGCGGTGTGGCCCCCATTGGCAAATCAACCACATCACCACGCGGAGTAAAGGCATATACACGATCATCAAACACTTGGCTGCGTAGCTCATCCAGCATTTCGCCAGAATCGGCCATTTCTTCTTGCCAATCGATCAGCTTACGTAGCCAGGTAATTTTCTCATCATAGCCACTGCGGCCTGCCGAACTGCCTTCTTTGTATTTCCAGTGTGCGGCAACCCCAAGCTCAGAATCTTCATGCATTTGCTTGGTACGAATCTGGATTTCAATGGTTTTGCCTTCTGGGCCTAACACCACGGTATGAATCGATTGGTAACCGTTAGGTTTTGGGTTAGCAACATAATCATCAAACTCGCTTGGCAAGTGCTTATATTTGGTGTGCACCATACCTAACGCGGCGTAACAATCTTGCAGTTTATCGGCAATAATGCGCACCGCGCGCACATCAAACAGCTCATCAAAGGCGAGATTTTTCTTCTGCATCTTGCGCCAAATGCTGTAGATGTGTTTTGGCCTGCCGCTGACTTCCGCATTGATGTTGGCGGCTTTCATTTCTTTCGACAAGTTGGTCACAAAGTCATGAATGTACTGCTCACGCACAATACGGCGTTCAGATAACTGCTTAGCGATTTTCTTATAAATATCCGATTGCTGATAACGGAAAGCGTAATCTTCAATCTCCCATTTCAGCTGACCAATACCTAAACGGTTAGCTAATGGGGCATAAATATTGGCACACTCTTTTGCGGCCGCTTGACGCACTTCATCTGGTTCATTTTTGACTTCACGTAGATTACAAATACGCTCGGCCAATTTGATAACCACGCAGCGAAAATCATCCACCATCGCCAACAACATACGGCGGATATTATCCACTTGCTCCGAGGCTTCTGAAGCATCTAAGCTCACATTCAATTGCCCGATAGCGGCCATTTCTTCTACGCCATCAATCAATTTCACGATTTCTTTGCCGTAGGTTTCAATTAAGGCTTCTCGTTCAAATAAGCCCGCGGTTACAACAGGAAAAAGTTGTGCTGCGACTAAGGTTGGACGGTCCATAGAAAGTGTGATCAAAATTTCAATCATTTCTCGGCCACGCCACAACAATAGCGAGCGATCAGGATGATTTTCTAATAAGCGCTCGCACTCTTGGTAAACCTGAGTCAACTTATTGCTGGTCTTGCCATCTTGACGAAGACTCTCAATCCAAGATTCAAGTTCAAATTGTTCGTTTTTGTTTAAATGTGCGCTTCTGACTGCGACCATTACACTTTCCTGTTTTCAATTTTGAATGATAAAAGGCTAAAAATGCTTATTCATGCCTAAAATAGTTTTAATTTGGACGGTTTAACTCGACCGTTCTTAGTGTTTTTTGCATGGTTATTATGTTGCTTCGCCGATTTCGATTTATTCTTAACTGACTTGTTCTTAACCGATTGGCTTTTAACAAAAAGCGCCATCGATTCTAGGTGGCTGGTATGAGGGAACATGTCCATCATGGCCAAACGTTTAAGTTGGTATCCTTGGTTTTGCAGACTATGACTATCACGCGCCAATGTTGTTGGATTACACGACACATAGACCACAGTGCTCGCACCAAGTTCGGCCACTTTATCAATAATACCCGATGCCCCCGCACGAGCAGGATCGAGTAATATTTTATCGAACGCTTTTTTAGCCCAAGGTGCCTGAGTTAAGTCTTGTTCTAGATCAGCTTGATAGAATTCTAAGTTATCTAATTGGTTAATTTGAGCGTTGGATCGCGCTCTGTCGACCATAGCTTGAATACCTTCCACACCAACAACAGACTGGGCTTGTTGAGCCAGAGCCAAACTAAAGTTACCTAAACCACAGAATAAATCCAGTATGCGATCGGTTTTAGTGATCGCTAACCACTCGACCGCTTGTTTTACCATCGCCTGATTGACCGCTTGGTTTACTTGAATAAAGTCAGTCGGCAGAAAATCTATCTTATTGCCCGTTTCGACACATTGCAGCGGTTGCCCTGCTAAACAGTGTAGCTCGCCATCATTATCTAACCAGTACACAGTCACTTGTTGATTGGAGGCAAACGCTAACAATAAATCGCGTTCCTGTTCCGTTAACGACTCAGTATGGCGAAGTAATACGGCTCTGCGGTTACCATCAAATACCACTTCGACATGCCCGATTGCACGCGGGTGATCAAACTGGAGTAACAACGACTTAATCTCAGGCAGCAACAAATTCAGGCTAGGCTCAAGCACGGGGCAATCTGTCACGTTAGCAATGTGCTTACTCGCTTTTTGGCGAAAACCAAATTGTAATTGTTGTTTCTTACTATCAAAAAACACACTCATGCGAGCGCGGCGGCGATAACCTTGAGATTGCGAGCGAATCGGTTCACTCAAGGTTATCTCTTCATCAGAAAATTTCTTCATCAGGTTTTGCAGAGAGTGAGCTTTATGAGCAATTTGATCATCATGATCCAAATGCTGCAAATTACAGCCGCCACAATGATGATAATGAGGACAGAATGGCTCAATACGCTGAGCACTGGCTTTTTGAATAGCTATCAATTTACCACGCGAAAATTTGCTTTTTTCTTCAATCGGCTGCACCAAGACTTGTTCTTGCGGTAACGCGCCTTCTACAAACATCGGCTTGTTATTGAAATAAGCGATTCCCGCCCCTTGATGATCCAATTTTTCAATCGTCACCACTTGGTGTTTTTGCTGCTGTGGTTTAGTTTTTTTGGCTTGGTAAAAGTTGGCCATGAATTTGAATACCCATTATCTAAAAAGCGAGATGGTGTTAAGTCTTTTTTATAAACAAACTTGTTATGAAAGAATTATGTGTGCTTTATCTGTCAATCTTGCTCACAATGATTGTCGAACCGCTCGGAGTTGATTAAGCTAAGGACACGTTTGGATTGACTATGTTCTTCGGCTCATTATCGAACAGCACTCTCATTCCGCTATTTTCCCATATCCAGACAGGCTTGTAATTAAAGAATCATGACAAGGTATGGCTTGCGCGCCCGCGTAATTACTTTAACGTTAGCACCAACGTTGATTATTGGCTTATTATTGAGCGCTTTTTTCACTTTTAATCGCTATCAAGATCTTGAGTCGCAGCTCATCACTTCCGGCACCGATATCATTGAGCCTCTTGCGATTGCCAGTGAGTACGGCATGACACAGCAAAGCCGCGAAGCCGTACGCCGTCTAATCAGTTACGCCCATCGTAAGCATTCCAACATTGTCCGCAGTATTGCGGTGTTCGATGCGCATCATGAATTGTTTGTGACATCCAACTTTCATCCGAATTTCCAGTCGCTCACCTTTGATAAGAGCAAGCCCATCCCGCTACTAAGCACCATTGAGCCATCGAAAACCAATCCCAATATCATGATCCTTCGTTCGCCGATTTTAGCCGAAGGCCAATTTACCAGTTCAAGTGGTAAAAAGATCGATCCAAATCAAGCCTTGGGTTATATCGCCATTGAATTAGATTTGTCATCTTTACGTTTACAGCAATATCAAGAAATCTTTGCCGCTTTAATCGTATTGTTGTTTGGTATTGGCTTATCTGGCTTTTTTGCTTATCGCTTAATGCGTGATGTGACGTTACCTATATCTCACATGGTCAGTGTGGTAGACCGGATTCGCCGAGGCCACCTCGATGTACGAATTGAAGGCAAACTGCATGGTGAGCTTGATACCCTAAAAAGTGGTATCAATGCTATGGCGATTTCGTTGTCAGAATACCATGTGGAAATGCAGCACAGCATCGACCAAGCAACCTCTGATTTGCGTGAAACACTTGAACAGTTAGAAATTCAAAACATTGAACTCGATATTGCGAAAAAACGCGCCCAAGAAGCCGCGCGGGTGAAATCAGAATTCCTCGCCAATATGTCACACGAGTTGCGCACTCCACTGAACGGTGTGATTGGTTTTGCTCGTCAAATGCTGAAAACAGAGTTAACCGCCAACCAAGTGGATTACCTACAAACGATTGAGCGTTCTGCGCAAAATCTACTGTCGATCATCAACGATATTCTCGATTTTTCTAAACTCGAAGCGGGTAAGTTGCTCTTGGAGAATATTCCATTTGACCTGCAAGATACGCTCGATGAAGTCGTGAGCTTGCAAGCTCCAAGCGCTCATGAGAAAGGCCTAGAAATCACGCTCAATATTGACACTAACATTCCGCAAGCCATGGTGGGTGACCCGCTTCGTATTCAGCAAGTACTTACTAACCTCGTTGGTAATGCCATCAAATTTACCGAGCGCGGCAACATCGACATTGTGGCGGAATTGCGCTCTCGCCAAGAGAAAAGTATTGAAGTGCAATTCATGGTGCGTGATACCGGAATTGGTATTTCCGAACGTCAGCAGTCCCAATTATTCCAAGCATTTAGCCAAGCCGATGCCAGTATTTCTCGCCGTTATGGCGGCACAGGTCTAGGCTTAGTCATTACACAAAACTTGATTAGCCAAATGGGTGGTGAAATCAGCCTAACCAGTCGCTTACACCAAGGCTCAACATTCTGGTTTACGGTAAGCTTCCAAACCACCAATATGCCGCTTGCACCACAAATTGATGCCTCATCACTTCATGGGAAATCGGTACTTCTGGTTGAGCCAAACATGCCTGCCGCCGCGATTATCGAACAACAATTAACTCGTGTCGGCATGAATGTTACCTATCAAGCTCAACTGGCAGATAACCCAGAGCGCTTTGATTTTGTATTACTCAACTTACCACCGAACCAAAGCTACGATCAAAGCAGCTTATTTACCCTGATCCAGAAAGGGCTGAATTTGTCGTCGCAGTTAATTTTAGGCTTGCCGAGCACCGAATTAGCACTGGCGGAAAACTTAATTAAGCTCTACCCGATCCAATGTATTGCCAAACCCATTGTGCGCCGCAAATTAATCCAACTGATGCTGCCCAACCAAGCTAAATCGACATTATTAGCAGCGCCACCAGCGCATAAAGATGTACTGCCACTCAAAGTCATGGCGGTCGATGATAATCCGGCTAACTTAAAGTTGATCAGCGCATTATTAGAAGAACAAGTGGAACATATTGTCGCATGCAGCAGCGGGACTCAAGCGGTCGCACAAGCCGCAGAACAAAAATTTGATGTCATTTTAATGGACATTCAAATGCCACACATGGATGGGGTGACCGCGTGCCAAAAAATCAAGCAATTACCAATGAATGCACAAACCCCCGTGATTGCGGTAACCGCGCATGCTATTGATGGCGAACGCGAACGACTACTGCAAGCTGGCATGGATGATTATTTATCGAAACCCATTGAGGAGCATGTCCTTCATCAAGCATTAGTTCACTGGAACCCGTATGCCGAGCAAGGCACCATAGAACGCCTTGATTTAACGGACGGTCAGTTGGACAAGCTACCTAGCATTACACAAGGACACCATCACAAGTCGGCCAGTCAACCAGTCAGCATTGACTGGCCAAAAGCGTTAAAGCAAGCCGCCAATAAAGAAGATCTGGCGATCGATATGCTCACCATGCTGATCGAGTTCTTACCCGAAGTCGATCAGGAAATTGAGCGGGCATTAACCGAGCCAGAAAAATATCAAGAAAGTTTACTGGCAACGATTCATAAATTGCACGGCAGTTGCTCCTACAGTGGTGTTCCTAAGCTGCAAACCTTATGTGCCACCATTGAAACCGCCTTGCGAGCAGAGCAACCGGTCGCGGATATCGAACCGGAATTGTTTGAGCTGCAAGATGAAATGGAAAAGGTAAAACAAGAAGCGAAAACATTATTGAAGTGATGCTGATCTGAAATAGCTAAAACAAAAAATCGAGCTGGTATGTGGCTCGATTTTTTTAATCCCGCTTACGACTCTAAAATCACCGTCGCCATGGCATAACGCTTTTCATCGGAAATCGATAAATGGATATGTTGCACGCCACGGTCGTGTGCTAGTTGCAGCGCTTTTCCGGTGAGCGTTAATACCGGCTTGCCCAGTTGATCATTATCGATAGTGAAATCTTGGAAACTGACCCCACACGCAATGCCCGTACCCAGTGCTTTAGAAGCGGCTTCTTTGGCTGCAAAGCGTTTAGCAAGGTAGCGCCCTTTTTGTTTCAACCCATGAAAAATGGCGAGTTCAAACGGCGTTAAAATACGCTCAGCAAACGCTTGTCCCGAACGCTGTAAACTGTTCTCTATGCGTTCAATATCGGCAATGTCTGTGCCTAAGCCGATAATCGCCATTAGCCTAATAGAGCCTGCTGACGTGCGTGTTGCATAACCGATTTCATGTCAGCTACAGCTTTATCTAAACCATCAAACAGAGCACGGCCAATAATGGCATGACCAATGTTTAACTCATAAATTTCTGGCAATGCCGCAATCGGGCCAACATTGTGATAAGTCAATCCATGCCCTGCATTCACTTTAATGCCAATGCTATGCGCATAAGTTGCCCCTGCCGCAATGCGCTTTAATTCTGCCTTTTGCTCAACATCGGATTCAGCATCCGCGTAATGGCCGGTGTGCAATTCAATAAAAGGTGCACCACAGGCTTTAGCGGCATCAATTTGCTCATGTGAAGCATCAATAAATAAAGACACCTTAATGCCTGCTTTGGTGAGTTTTTCCGTAGCGGCTTTTACTTTTTCAAGTTGACCGGCCACATCCAGCCCACCTTCTGTGGTGAGTTCTTCGCGTTTTTCAGGTACTAAACACACATACTCAGGCTTGGTTTGAATCGCAATCTCGACCATTTCATCGGTGACTGCCATTTCAAGGTTCATACGGGTTTGAATGGTTTCACTCAAAATACGCACATCGCGGTCTTTTATGTGACGGCGGTCTTCACGCAAATGCACAGTAATGCCATCAGCGCCTGCGCGCTCTGCAATTTCCGCCGCATGAACAGGATCTGGATACTTAGTCCCACGCGCATTTCTCACGGTTGCGATATGATCAATATTGACGCCTAAGTAAATCTCACTCATGGTTTAACTCCTTGTTTTCGGAATACTGCTCGATGATACCGACACAAATAATTCCCGACTTTTTAATGGTTTGCTACCAAGATAAGGCTTGAGAGCCATGCGAGTAAAACGCTTAGCAGCTTGTAATTGTTGTTTGGTAAGAAATCGACGCTCACTGATCGCGATTAACTCATTGCCAAGAAAGGTTAAGTTATCCTTTCTCACGCTCGCAATAAAGCCTTTTTGTTCACGATAGCGATAAGTCATGTTCTCAGATACGGGCTCCCCACTGCCGGCACAGTGTAAAAAGTCCACTCCGTAGCCAAGTGATGACAGCAAAGCTAACTCGAATCGACGTAATGCCGGTTCAGGGTTATCCGCTTGAGCTAACTCTGTCAGAGCGGCGAGATAATCATGAAATAGTTCAGGATAGGCGCCTTCAGACTCTACCACGCGGCTGATCAACTCGTTGATATACATTGCAGAATAGAGATTGATTCCGGTAAGAGGAATACCGAGGCTTATCGGTTCGGCTTGTCTTAACGTTCTCATCGAACCTTTACCAAACCACTTTAATAATAACGGTGTGAAGGGTTGGAGCACCCCTTTGAGGTTGGATCGCTTACTGCGCGCGCCTTTGGCTAAAATACTGACTCGGCCATACTCTTCACTGAATACATCCAAGATCAAACTGGTTTCAGTATAAGGACGGCGATGTAGGATAAAACAGCGTTGTAATCCTTGCGGGTCAGACATAGCTTTTTCCGTAGCGCGAATCTCGGCTGCTCGTTTCTCGATTCATCTTTCATCAAGATTTTCATCGAGAAACGAGTCACGAGATCCTGATTAACGATTATAAATCATCAATATAACCTAACGAACGCAAAGCGCGCTCATCATCTGCCCAGCCGGATTTCACTTTCACCCAGGTTTCTAGGTAGACTTTACGTTCGAACAATTCTTCCATATCCAAACGGGCTTCTCGACCGATGGTTTTGATTTTCTCACCACCTTTACCAATCACCATTTTCTTCTGACCAGAACGTTCAACCAAAATTAACGCATTGATATGAAAACCATCGGTTTCTGGATTGTAGTCAAAGCGTTCAATCTCGACTGTGACGGAATACGGCAATTCATCACCGGTAAAGCGCATCAATTTTTCACGAATGATTTCAGATGCCATGAAACGTTGTGAACGGTCGGTCACGTATTCTTCAGGGAAATGATGAATCGCTTGCGGCAGTGCTTCACGAACGTGTTTGCGAATCGCATCGGTATTACGGCCATGTTTTGCCGAAATAGGAATGATATCAACAAAGTCCATCTTTTCAGACATGGCTTGCATGTGAAGCATCACTTCATTGCGATCTTTTACGTTATCGACTTTATTCACCAATAATACGGTTGGAAAGTTTGCCGCACGCAATTTGTTAAGCACCATTTCATCATCTGGCGTCCAGTGTGTGCCATCCACTAAGAAAAGCACTAAGTTGACGTCACTTAATGAACTGTTTGCGGCACGGTTCATTAAACGGTTAATCGCGCGTTTTTCTTCAATATGAAGCCCTGGAGTATCGACATAAATGGCTTGATACGCGCCTTCAGTTTCTACCCCCATGATACGGTGACGAGTAGTTTGCGGCTTACGCGAAGTGATCGAAATTTTCTGGCCAAGCAGATGGTTCAATAAGGTAGATTTACCCACATTAGGTCGACCAACAATCGCCACAAACCCGCAGTGTTGTTCACTTGGATCGATCTCCGCTTCTTGTTGCTGTGAAGGCTGAGCTTCACCAGCAAAGTAAGCATCTAAATCGAACTCTGCAGGTTCATTTGAATCATGTTTATTTGTCATTGGTTAATACTCCTAATGCCAACTCCGCAGCCGCTTGCTCTGCTTTACGTCGGCTAGTGCCTTTGCCTACCACTGGGTCATCAATGCCATTGATTTCACAGGAAACAGTAAACTCTTGGTTATGCGCTTCACCTTTAATTTTAGACACGGTATAAACAGGCAATGGCTTGCGACGGCCTTGCAAGAATTCCTGTAGGCGTGTCTTTGGATCTTTTTGTGAGACACCCGGCTTAATTTCGTCTAGTCGAGGTAAATACCACGCCAAGACCACCTTGCGAACCACTTCAATATCGCTGTCCAAATAGCAAGCACCAATGATGGCTTCAACGGCATCGGCAAGAATGGAATCACGACGGAAACCGCCGCTTTTCAATTCACCTGGACCTAATTTTAAGTAGTCACCTAAGTCAAATTCACGACCTAACTGAGCTAAAGTATGCCCACGTACTAACGTAGCACGCATACGACTCATGTCCCCTTCATTAATATTAGGGAAACGATGATATAGCTCATCTGCAATAACAAAACTTAAAATTGAATCGCCCAAAAATTCTAAGCGCTCATTGTGTTTACTGTTGGCACTGCGGTGTGTCAGTGCCAAATTCAAAAGATTGGCATCATTAAACTGATAGCCAATCTTTGTTTGTAATCTGTTGATCTGAGAATTCATACTCTCTCGTTATTTAATGCCGCCAATACGGTTAAATCGTACGCCGGTTGGGATCCAAGACGGTAATGCGCTGTCGGCATCACGGTCAAATTCAAAACTGATCCAGATGGCTGTGGCTTTACCCACAAAGTTCGCTTCTGGCACAAAACCCCAGTAACGACTATCAGCACTGTTATCACGGTTATCACCCATCATAAAGTACTCACCTTCTGGTACGACCCACTCATTACGGAATGCACGAGGCTGATACGCCTGCACATTATCGCGACGAAGTGGATTGATTAGTACATTGTGTTCCACTGGACCAAGCTTTTCTGTCGCTTCAATCAGAGGAATGCCATCTTGATAAAATGGACTTTGTTTTGCATCAAACTGAGCAACTGGTTCACAAGTCGATGAGCCCGCTGCTTGTACACAAATCTTTTTATCTTCAGTATAGCGGATAGTATCACCCGGTAGGCCAACTACGCGCTTAATGTAGTCAATGTTTGGCTGAGGCGGGTATTTAAATACTGCGATATCACCACGTTGTGGCTCACCCGTTTCAATTAACTTAGATTGAAATACCGGATCTTTAATGCCGTAGGAAAACTTCTCAACTAAGATGAAATCGCCCACCAATAAGGTTGGCATCATCGAGCCAGATGGAATTTGAAACGGCTCATAAATAAAGCTGCGAAGTACTAATACAAATGCAATCACTGGGAAGATGGAAACACTATTTTCAACCCACCAAGGCTGGGGATGAATTTTAGCGGCAAGATCTTGGCTAAGCCCGGTCTTGGTTTGCTCTTCAGCACTCATTAAAGCTTGTTTACGTTTTTTACTCCAAACAAACTTCTCTAATGCCCATACCACGCCAGTCACTAATGTCACTAGCACTAAGATCAATGAAAATGTATTCGCCATCCGACTCGGCTTCCCTTTTATTAAATTACTCCAGCCAAATGGCCGCTTTATACAAAAGAATAAAAGTGAAAGAGCCTAAACCCTTTCACTTTATCGACTTGTTGCTGGCACTAGGGTCTGTTGACCTTAGCAACAAGCTATCACCAAAACGGAATGATTCAGTGATTAATCTTTACCTACGTGTAAGATGGCTAGGAACGCTTCTTGCGGCAGCTCTACGTTACCGATTTGCTTCATGCGTTTCTTACCTTCTTTCTGTTTCTTCAACAGTTTCTTCTTACGACTCACATCACCGCCGTAACATTTAGCGATTACGTTTTTACGCAATTGCTTCACGGTTGAACGCGCAATAATGTGGTTACCAATCGCCGCTTGAATCGCAATATCAAACATTTGACGTGGAATGAATTCTTTCATTTTTTCCACCAGCTGACGGCCACGAGTTTGTGCTTGATCTTTGTGCGTGATGATCGCCAGTGCATCAACAGTGTCACCGTTAAGCAACACATCCACACGAACCATGTTGGAGTCTTCAAAACGGTGGAAGTTGTAATCCAGTGACGCATAACCACGAGAAGTTGACTTCAAGCGGTCAAAGAAATCCAGAACCACTTCTGCCATTGGGATATCGTAAGTTAATGCCACTTGGTTACCGTGATAAACCATGTCTACTTGCGTACCACGTTTTTCTACACAAAGTGTAATCACGTTACCTAAGTAATCTGATGGCACAAGAATATTACAACGGGCAATTGGCTCACGAATTTGGTCAATATCGTTAATTGCTGGCAATTTCGCCGGGCTATCAACGTATAAAATATCACCGTTAGTTTTAGCGACTTCGTACACTACGGTCGGAGCGGTGGTGATCAAATCCAGATCGTATTCACGCTCTAAACGCTCTTGAATGATTTCCATGTGCAACATGCCGAGGAAACCACAGCGGAAACCAAAACCTAGTGCTGCTGAACTTTCTGGCTCATAGAATAACGATGCATCGTTGAGGCTTAATTTACCCAGAGCATCACGGAAGTTTTCATAATCATCCGATGATACAGGGAATAGACCCGCATAAACCTGTGGTTTCACTTTTTGGAAACCTGGTAGCGCTTTTTCACAGCCGCCTTTTGCATGCGTTAAGGTATCACCAACTGGTGCGCCGAGAATGTCTTTAATACCACAAACCACCCAACCTACTTCGCCAGTCTCTAGACCATCGGTATCCACTTGTTTCGGTGTAAAGATACCAATGCGGTCTACACCCCAAGTTTGACCGGTACTCATGACTTTGATCTTGTCGTTTTTCTTCAGCTTACCGTTTTTAATACGCACTAAAGACACAACGCCTAAGTAGTTATCAAACCATGAGTCAATGATCAACGCTTGCAATGGCGCTTCAGGATCACCCTCAGGTGCCGGGATCGCTTTCACAATCTCTTCTAAAACAAGATCAACACCTACGCCAGTTTTCGCTGAACAACGTACCGCTTCCATCGCATCAATACCGACGATGTCTTCAATTTCTTCAGCGACACGCTCAGGGTCTGCGGCAGGTAGGTCAATTTTATTGAGGATTGGCACAACCTCGAGATCCATTTCGATCGCGGTATAACAGTTAGCCAATGTTTGAGCTTCTACACCTTGACCAGCATCAACCACCAATAAGGCACCTTCACACGCGGCTAGAGAGCGAGATACTTCGTAAGAGAAGTCAACGTGTCCAGGAGTATCGATGAAGTTCAACTGATAGGTTTCGCCATCAGAAGCTTTATAATCAAGTGTCACACTTTGCGCTTTGATAGTGATGCCACGTTCACGCTCAAGATCCATGGAATCAAGTACTTGAGCTGCCATTTCGCGCTCGGTCAGCCCTCCACAAACTTGAATTAAGCGATCAGAAAGAGTCGACTTACCGTGGTCGATATGGGCGATAATCGAAAAGTTACGAATGTGCTTCATAGGCTGGAGACAATACTCAAATAATGGGTGAATGGGACATGAAACCCCAAGTTTAGGGCTAGTTTCATTATAGTGGCAGGGATTCTACCCAATTTCCTGCTGGGTAGCTATACCCTGACGAAAACAAGATTAACCTAAATAAAACATTTATAGGATTGGCTGACCCAACACGCGAATCAGTGACACTTCACTCCCTACTTTTTGCTCCAACCATTGTGTGGCAGGCTTAGCAAAGTAAATACCTAAAGCGCCACATAAAAAGAATGACAAAATCACAATCCCTTCGCCTAAGCCAAGCCATGGTCTTAAAACCAGTTGCGCGACAACGCTACCTAAAATCATGGCAAGCAATGGCAGCAAATACACCACCAATGCCGATAACACCAAACTTTTTTCAGGTAGGCCAATCTCGACCACTTGACCCGCTTGTAAGGGTTCACGAGTATTGAGCTTCCATAAATGCGCTTTATTCCCGAGCGCTTTTGAAACCATGCCTGTGCCACAGCTTTTTTGCGACTGACAACTCTTGCAACTCGTTTGTTGCTCGCAGCTCAGCTCAACATAATTCATGTCTTGCTGCTTCTCAACGGACATCACCGTTGCTAAGGCGGTCATCATGGCGTCGTTCCATTGGATTTATTATTAAAAGTGACAGAGTCAGCAATACGCTTGGCAGTAGACGGAGGAATATCCCCGATCACTGAAATCTCTCGACTGTCTTTAATAAAAGTTTGCAAGGTACGACGGCCTTGGCGATAGGTTTGCAATTGGCTATTTGGGGTTTTCATTTCCGATACATAGACGGAAAAATTAAACAATCCATCACTGTACAGTTGGCTTTCTACCACACTGCCAGTTACCGACATACGGTAGCGATTCAAGCTGTTCGCTTCAAAACCATTGGGTACCCAGTTAACTTTCCAGTCTGCGTCTGTTTCTTCTGGCTTAGGCAACGTCAGCACGTCTGGTAATTTAACTGAATTGAGACCATCTAAAATCGTCGCAACGTGATCACTTACAGCGTAAGAAATCGTGCGATATTGCTCTAGAATTTCACCATTGCGCTCAACTAAATCCGCACGTAAAGGCAAATGGGTACGTTCATCAATCCACACTATATAGGAATAGCGTTGACCATCTTTTGGAACAACGCGCACAACTTGACAAGCGGTACCGGCTTCACGAGAACGGCCAATCTTAACAAAGTCATAAATCTGGCTGAGGGCGTTAATATCACTGTCAATCAACGGAATTAATGGCGCAACCATGTGACCGGAACGGATAGAAAAAGGATCTAGCCCTGGCTCGATATAACTGATTTCATCACCACGACGAATCACCTCACGCACCGGCCCACTAAGATAGACAAGATGCGCTAGGTTTTGCTCATTTTCGATAGCATGACGATACAACAACGGTTCTATGCTGTTTTTACGAACCAAAATGTAAGACAACTCATAATTCATTGTCTTACTCGCCTCACTCATTTTAAGCAATAAAGCCTCAGCGGATGGCTTAGCATCTTCCGCTGAGGCAACTTGACTAAATAAGCTGAGTAGCAACCAAGTACTAATCAGGATTTTTTTCATTTCAATACCGCTTTCATCCGTTGATGATTAACAAGCTCAAACTATTCGCTTGCATGATTCAAACGCAGTTGTAATTCATAATCTTGCATCAAAGCGTTGGCACGTCGATGCTGCTCCATCGCTTTTGCTTCATCGGATTGTGGACGAACCGAGTCGCGAGTCAGGCTAACGGGTTCGGCAGATCCAGCAAAAGGTATGGTTTGTAAAACTGGGAGCTGATCTGAATCAGAGGCCACATTGGTGCTATCTGAGCCTGAGTATTGTTGAACCCCTAACACCACAACCAGAGACACGCAGGCTGCAATACCCACTTGGGTTAAATTACTTAACCAAGATGGCATGCGTGAACGTGCTTTTTGTGGTGTCGGCTGAGCTTCAAGCATAGACGCGACATTATTCACCGAACGAGTGGTGTGTGCAGGCTCATCATCTAGTGCCAGTGCCACTTTCGATGCTATATCCCATTGCGGATTCGCCGGGGTTTCGCCTCGAAGCGTATCTCCGATCAAGTGGTAATGATTCCACGCTTGCAACGATTCTTCATCTTGCTCAATCTCTGAAATCAGGGCTTGATCGACGAGCTCACCATCCATTAGAGCTGAGATCTGCTGTTTATTGGTCATGTTACTCACCATTTATATTCACAGGTTATCGCTGCACCAGTGGACGAATTTTTTTCTCCACGGCTTCACGAGCTCGGAAAATCCGAGAACGAACTGTCCCCACAGGACAATCCATCACTTCAGCAATTTCTTCGTAACTCAAGCCATCGAGTTCACGTAATGTCATTGCTGTTTTTAAATCTTCAGGTAGGGCTTCAATTGCATGAAAAACCACCTGCTTTAATTCTTCTGACAACGTTAAGTTCTCAGGGTTCGAAATTTCTTTTAATGCGCCACCAGATTCATAATATTCGGCTTCTTCTGCATCGACATCACTGGATGGCGGACGGCGTGATTGAGAGACGATATGATTCTTCGCAGTATTGACCGCGATACGATAAAGCCAAGTATAGAACGCACTTTCCCCACGAAAGTTTGGCAACGCTCGATAAGCTTTGATAAAGGCTTCTTGAGCCACGTCAGGCACATCGCCCGAGTTCTTAATGTAGCGAGATATCAAACTGCACACTTTGTTTTGATACTTAGTCACCAAAAGGTTGAATGCTTGTTTATCCCCGTTTTGAACTCGCTCAATTAAAACTTGATCAGTTAACTGCTCGCTCATTTCGAGCACCTACTCCTATTTGTTTTACTCATTTCCATCATCGGTATGAGTACTTTTTATTATACTTAAATGATCTGAACGCGTTTTAACGCTCAATTTTTCATAAGAAGCTAGCTTTTATAAGAAATCGTTCTAACTAACGGTACCAGCGCCTTATGGTAATCACTTGGGTATATTGTAGTATTGATGTATCACCGACCATCATTGTGACACGAGCCGGTGCAAAAAGTTCATATAAATAAAAACTTTTGCCATTTTAAACATAAAATAAGCTGTCAGCGTCACCGTACTTTCTTATTTTTTTCATGGAAAAGTCAAACGGCGCTTGCAAGTCGGCTTAATATTTATGCATATTACCCCCTGATTACAAATGGCTGCCAAGTATCGGCTGACTATTTACTCATTTATTGAGTAGCACAAACGCGTATAGAAACAATCTCTATACCTGCTTAGGAACTGAAATAAACTTATGAACACAAACAGTGAACATCAATGCGATGTATTGGTCATTGGTAGTGGTGCCGCGGGGCTATCTTTAGCATTACGCGTAGCTCCTCATGGTAAAGTCATAGTATTAAGCAAAGGTCCTCGTAATGAAGGCTCCACTTATTACGCTCAAGGTGGTATTGCTGCTGTCTTTGATGAAAGCGATAGTGTGGAGTCTCATATTGAAGATACCCTCATCGCGGGCGCTGGAATTTGTGAAGAAGACGCGGTTAGCTTCATCACAGAAAATGCGAAAGAGTGTGTGCAATGGCTAATTGATGGTGGTGTTCCTTTCGATTTAGATGAAAATGATAAAAGTGAGCATCCTCGACACCACTTAACTCGTGAAGGTGGCCACAGTCATCGACGTATTCTTCACGCTGCTGATGCCACCGGTATGGCAATGCAAACCAACCTACAAGATAACGTCAATAATCATCCCAACATCCATTTCTTAGAACGTTATAACGCCTTAGATCTCATTACCGAAGACCGCATTGGTGGCGATGCCAAAAAGGTAGTGGGAGCGTATATTTGGAACCGCAATCTAGAACATGTTGAATCGGTTCGTGCTAAATTTGTGGTTCTTGCCACCGGCGGTGCTTCTAAGGTTTATCAGTACACATCAAACCCGGATGTTTCTTCTGGTGATGGTATCGCGATGGCCTGGCGTGCAGGTTGTCGTGTCGCTAACCTCGAATTTAACCAATTCCACCCAACGTGTTTATTTCACCCTGAAGCCAGAAACTTTTTGTTAACCGAAGCATTACGTGGTGAAGGCGCCTATCTAAAACGCCCTGATGGCACTCGTTTTATGCCTGATTTCGATGAGCGTGCCGAGCTTGCCCCTCGTGATATCGTGGCTCGCGCGATCGACTATGAAATGAAGCGTCTTGGTGCAGATTGCATGTATTTAGACATCAGCCATAAACCGGTTGAATTTATAGAAAAACACTTCCCGACCATTAACATGCGTCTGCTTGATCTTGGTATCGATATGAGTAAAGAACCGATTCCTATCGTACCTGCGGCTCACTACACTTGCGGTGGCGTGATGGTGAATCAACAAGGTCAAACCGATCTTGATAACTTATACGCGGTTGGCGAAGTGACTTATACCGGTCTGCATGGTGCGAACCGTTTAGCCTCGAATTCGTTGTTAGAATGTGTGGTATACGCTTGGTCGGCAGCGAAAGATATTGTGGCTAAAATTGATAGTGTGCCACTACCTGACACTTTACCGTATTGGGATGAAAGCCAAGTAACGAACTCAGATGAAGAAGTGGTACTGCAACATAACTGGCACGAGCTTCGTCTATTTATGTGGGACTACATGGGAATTGTACGTACCAATAAGCGCTTAGAACGGGCGATGCGTCGTATTCAGTTGTTGCAACAAGAAACCCATGAATATTACAGCCACTTTAGAGTATCGAATAACCTACTTGAATTGCGTAACTTACTGCAAGTCGCTGAGTTAATGGTTCGTTGTGCAATGGAGCGCAAGGAAAGTCGTGGTCTGCACTACACACTTGATTACCCTAATCAGTTGGAAAATAGCGGACCAACCATTCTAGAGCCCGAAAAGTTCCGTACCAGTAATCCGTTGTTTTAGGGTCGGGTGACCTTAAGTTTTATCAGCAGTAACTTCAAATTCATCTGCGAATAGGCTCGCTATCGGGCCTATTTTTCCCTCTCTTTACCCCTTTATATTTTCTCGCTTTACTATTTTCCCCTTACACTCTTTTCGGTTTGATGCTTACTTTCCATTTCTTTTAGCTGCACAAGACAGGAGATGTGCCCTTCCCCTTCATCCAGTAAAGCATTTAAACGCTTGTAATCCTGCTCAAGCATTTGATGGCGAAAAATACGAATTAACCCACCGTTATGTAGAACGATTTGAATGCCGAATTCACACCACTGCCTATCCAAGCGCTGAATGAGAGAAAAACGATCTTGGTTATTCTGAGAGAGTGAACGTCGATATAAGGAATGAAGTGCAAATAAAGATAAAATTATCAGTAAAAGAGAAGGGGTGAGAGGAAGTTGAGACACTGATATCGCCCAAAAACACATTGTACTAAAAAGTACGAATCCAATTTGAGCGATATAAGTAGAACGATAATAAAAGAGCGTCGTGTGAGGTGACGGATTAACGGACTTTACTAAGATTGTGGGCAACGATGCGATCCACTAACTTGGCGTGACCTAGATGCTCACTACGGCCATGTCCCATGATCCAAGTAAACAAATCAGGATCATCACACTCTAATAAAGACACAAACTCTTGTTGTTCTTGCTCAGATAAGTCATCAAAGCATTCTTCAAAAAATGGCATGATAACGACATCAAGCTCTAACATACCACGGCGACAAGCCCATTTAATGCGTGCTTTTTCTTCTGCTGTATACATATTGGTTCCATCTCATAATATATCTGCTTGGAGTTTATCAGTTGGTTAGGTTTGCAACCAGTGTCGTTATCACAGAGTCAGTAACTATCACAACAAATGCTGACAAATATCAATTCCACCTTTACCATGTATTCCAAGTGCTCTACCAAGTCGCCTATATGAATGACTTTGGTATTCCAACAATCACATTGCGCAAGGACATTAGGATGAATTGGACCGATAAATTTACGCCCTATCCGCTAACTTCAACTCAAGCATTGCCCGAATTGGTGCTGTGTCATCTGCCATCATGGGGCGCAATCACTATGTACGGCGATGATAAAAAATCCTATTTGCATGGTCAGGTGACATGTGATGTCGTGTCGCTTGAACCTCACCAATCGACGCTAGGTGCTCACTGTGATGCTAAAGGGAAAATGCTAAGTGCATTCCGCTTATTTCATCATCAAGGTGGCTATGCCATGTTCCAACGCCGTTCTGCTATTGAGAAAGAACTGGTTGAAATTAAAAAGTATGCCATTTTCTCTAAAGTAGACATTCAATCGAGTAACGATGTGTTTCTTGGCTTAATCGGAACGCATGCCACTCAAACGGTTGAAGCGCTTTCAGGCCAAGCCTTAACCGAAGACACACAAGTGCTCGCCTTCGGCAACATCACCGCAGTACAAATCAGTGACCAACGTTGGTTACTTATGTTGCCTGCGGCTGATGTCGAAGCATTGCTCACTCAGCTAAACTCTGCCACTTGCGCCGATGAAACCGTATGGGATTATGCGGACATCATGCAAGGTCTACCTAGAGTCAACCAGCATGAACAATTAGAACACATTCCACAGGCCATGAACCTGCAAGTGCTGAACGGCATCTCATTTACTAAAGGCTGTTATACCGGACAAGAAACCGTCGCTCGCGCTAAATATCGTGGTATTAATAAACGCGCACTTTTCCGCCTTGAAGGAGAATGTCCTGATCCCCTTAGCGACAACCTCAATTTGGAGCGTCAAGTCGGTGAAAATTGGCGTAACGCAGGTCAGATCAATACTTACTACCAATTTGGAGATGGGAAATTGATCTTATTAGCGGTACTACCGAATAACTTAGAAAACGATACTCAATTCCGCCTAGAAGCCTTCCCAGAATCAAGACTTCACTTTGCAGAATTACCGTATAGCTTGAGTGAAGAGGAATAAGCTCACTTTCTTTATTAATTTCTCTTTCTCTATTTTTATCACTTTTGATTATCACCAATGAAATTCACTTTCATTGGTGATTTTTTATCGAGTGTTATCAGTTAAGAATGTCAAGAACATGCAATCGATTACAATTTATTCACAAAAGGTCGATCACCCTCACACATCAGAAAACAACAAAAAGAATTTTTACTCAAAACAAATGAATAATTATTGATCTATATCTTTTTACTGTATGATGAATTCGCTTGGCTTTGACTGCGAACTCAATTGAGTACGACAAAGGCAAGTAAAGTGTCAGGCTGGTCTGTCCAGCCATATCCACTTTGTATAATGCATCTGTGACTATTGGCCCACACCTTAGCGTGTGGGCATTTTTTATGCCAAATTCATATAACTGACAAATCAATAACTATTCAAACATACACAAAGCAAATTAAAATATGGATTAATCGAGAAAAAGCAGAATAAAAGTTTGATGGATGCAGCAATTTTTACATAAAAAATCAAACTTTAACATTAAGGTTTCATAAAGCTCGTTATAATGGCCTCAAGTTACTATAAGGATGTTAGTATGAGACTGTTTAATAAATATGTTCCAGGTGCCGTCGCAAGACATGTAAGTCGTTTTTTTAAAGGGCGTATTTATATTAATGGTGTGGGTAAGTTTGAATTTGATAACGCTAAGTTGATCATTCCTTCTCAAGCGCAAAGCCTGCATTACCGCATGGTGAAAGAGATCAACCAAGAGATCAATCGAATCCGCTGTGTGTAGTGGACCTTTGTTTTGCAGGTGATAACCAACGCAAAACGGGCCCAAAAAAACAGAATAAAGTAAGACAAAACAAAGAAGGTTGGCACTACGCCAACCTTTTTTGTTTAGAGCTCTTTTTATTAAAAAGAAGATATTACGCTTTAACTTTAACCAAACTGGGTAAATTGCCGGTAATACCAAGCGCTCTTTTCATCATTTCTTCTTTCATACCAGGTAAATGCCCAACAAACTGCATGCCTAAACCACGCACCAATTTTTTCGCTGGATTATCACCATCAAACAGGTCTCTGAATCCTTGCATCGCTGCTATCATTTTAGCGGCTTCCGCTTTTCTCCAGCGCTCGTAAGATCTCAAATGTGAATGCAAGCCAAGATCTTTACCTTGTTGCCACAGTGACAAGATTTCTTCCGCTAGACTGGCAGCATCTAAAAACCCAAGATTCACACCTTGTCCGGCTAATGGATGTATGGTGTGCGCAGCATCCCCGACCAATGCAACTCGATTAGTCACAAAGTTTCGCGCGTAACGCATTTTTAATGGGTAACTACTGCGTTCACCTTCAACTTGGCATAACCCCAGACGTGTATCGAATTCACTCGTAAGTGTCTGGTTAAAGATCTTATCAGAACATCCCACCAGCATATCGGCTCGATTCGGCTCTGTTGACCACACTAGTGAACATAAATTCGGTTCAGAAAGGGGCAATAACGCAATTGGGCCTTGCGGAGTAAAGATTTGTCTTGCCACACCTTGATGAGATTCAGCGGTACGAATGTTCGCCACTATCGCATTGTGGCCATAATCCCAATGGGTCAAAGGAATATCTTGCTGCTGACGAACCCAAGAATTAGCGCCATCAGCACCAACCACGAGCTTACTGGAAATAGAATCGCCATTATCTAACGTAATCCAAGCCTCACTTTCTCCAACCACCATATTGCTACAACGATTTGGCATAAACAGGCTAACGTTGCTCAACTGCTTAACGCGGTCCAACAGTGCCAGTTGAATCACACGGTTTTCTACGATATGCCCAAGGTTAGATTGCGACAAGTCCTGCGCTTTGAATTCCAAACGAGCAAAGCTGTCTTGTTCCCACACTTCCATGGCTTGATACGGAGAAAGGCGACGAGAAGTGATGCCAGGCCAAGCCTTTAGATTTTTCAGTAAGTTTTCACTAGCACGACTTAATGCCGATACCCGCGTATCAGGCATCGCAGCCAGGTGTTCATCAGGCGTTTGCCCTTCTATAACTGCAACGCGTAAATGGCTATCGGCTAAAGAAGCCGCAAGTGCAAGGCCAACCATGCCTCCACCTACAATAGTGATATCAAAACTTTGCATATTATCGCTCCACTAGCCCCATTGTACGTTTCACAATAGGTTGTTTGAGATAAGGTAAATAGCTGATGGCTAACAGTCCTAGATTACGTCCAACTCTCATCGCTGGCCAAGCATTGGAAAAGCTATTCACTAGGCAAGATGTCAACGACATAGTGAGTTCTCTATCCTGCTGACGACGCTGGCGGTAACGAGATAACATGGAATAATTCCCGACATCGCCTTGCTCTTGATAAGCCTGAGTAATTTCTTCAGCAAGGCTGAATACGTCTCGAATACCTAAGTTAAATCCTTGACCCGCAATGGGATGAAGGGTTTGCGCGGCATTCCCCACAACGGCAAATCGGTGAGACACAATTTGCTCTCGATAACGTAGTACTAAAGGATAACACGCCAAAGCGCCGACTTTCGTGATCTTCCCTAGACGCCAGCCAAAGTCTTGCTGTAACGCGGCGATCACATCATCATCGGTAGCTTGCATCATCTTTTGGGCTCTGGCTTCAGGCATGCACCACACAACAGAACTGCGACCTTCTGACATAGGTAAAAAAGCAACGGGGCCAAATTCAGTAAAACGCTCAAAGGCTCGACCTTGTGGCGCCACTTCAGTCGTCACATTTGCAATGACCGCAACTTGCTCAAAATCGATTTCATTTAAAGGAATATTGATGTGCTGACAGCTTTCCGATAACGCGCCATCGGCCGCCACC
This sequence comes from Vibrio gangliei, assembly GCF_026001925.1. Lineage (NCBI taxonomy): Bacteria > Pseudomonadati > Pseudomonadota > Gammaproteobacteria > Vibrionales > Vibrionaceae > Vibrio > Vibrio gangliei. Next base: position 2,064,090 of record NZ_AP021869.1, read on the forward strand.
AATAAATTTGCCTGCAATAGCTGATCATCAGACAAGGTGACAGTCACAGACTCAAGCGTACGTTCAATGTGCTTCACTTTCGCAGGACAATAATAATCAATCGACGTGCATTCTCGAATGGCCTGCTGATAAATTCGACCAACACTTTCCAGCTCAACCACGTAGCCAAGAGCGGCAACATGTTCGTCTTGTGCGGTAATATCCGCTAAGCCTAAATGACTACGATCGGAGATTTCAATATCGGTAATAGGCGTCAAAAATGGTTCAAAACGTGCCCATAAATCTAACTGTTTTAAGATTTGAGCTGTTCCATAAGATAAAGCAATCGCACGGGAATCAAAGCCAGGATGACGTTGTTCGTCATGCAATTGATAAGCTTCAATCACGGCAATATTCAATTTGCCTTGGCACAAATGGTCAACGGCTACGGCTAACGTCGCACCTGCCATTCCAGCCCCAACTATTGCAATATCGTACTGCTTCATCCTATCGCCTTTATTGCTGTATTAATGGAGTATTTTCTTCTCAGAACTCGTCTGAGGCTTAGCACCTAAATCGGCATGAATGGTCAATACGCACACTTTCACATGTTCGATCACTTGTTCAAGTAATAGCGCTTGTTCAGGTAAATCATCGTCTTCATCAATACCCAATTTTGAAATTTCTTCGAGATCCGCTAACGCTTCTTTGGTTTCATCCGATAATTTAGATAGATTCGAACCAGCAAGTCCAAGACCTGAAATAAAATGATTCACCCAATCCGAAACCGCGTCTGCGTAATTAAATAAATCATCTTCATCCGGAAGCAATAAAGTTAATTCCATGCTTGCACCGCTCAATTGCTTAATCGCGTGAGCATACACCGCTTCCGCAACTTGGCTCGCATTCACCGGCCAGCCCATGCCATCATTGGTGTAATCAAACAATATGGTTTTCCAACTATCGCCGTCTTGGGTAAAACCGCCACTTAACATCCCAACTAAAATACCTTGCAGTTCAGCAGGAGTAACAGACAAAGAAGCTGAGGTCATTTCAACTAAGGCTTGATGATAATCGGGAAGACGAATGTCAGTCATGAAGTGTTCCATTGAGTTGGGTAAATTTACTCTGAGTATATCAACTCAAGCCTCCTACCGAAAACCCTAATCCACCGAGTTACAATCGAAATCAGTCACTTTATAATCGAATTGGTCAACATTCAGCAAAATAGCAACGCTCATCACTGAAATGCTTGAACATAGACCGCCATTTAGCCTATAGTTTCCCCTCAGTCGAACAATCTTATTTATCTATCATTTTAATTGAGATTGTATATTTCTCAGCAACTAAGAGTGCACCACAGTGGAAGTCGAAATTTTAGGAAAACTCACTCGTGTTAATTGTCCTCCTGGGCAAGAAGAGGCTTTGCATGCTGCTGCGAATGAATTAAACCGCCGCTTGAACCAGATGACTGAACGCACTAAAGTGCACAATATTGAACAATTACTGATTATCGCTGCGCTCAACGCTTGTTATGAAGTGCAAGAGTTAAAAAATGAACAAAGCGAAAATCAAGCAATGACACAACGTATCGAACAATTATCGCAACAACTTGATCAAGCTTTAGCGAAGCAGTAAGCTAACGCTATAGCAAAACAGCTAAAAAATTTACCCTGGAGTGTTTGTCAGAGGATTTAAGTCCCTGAGCCGATAAGCAACACCAAAGGATTGGCATTTGAAGGGCTATTGTGCAAGCTCGGCTCGTACCGAGAAGCCTACGGTTCTCATTGCGGATCCGCCTTGAACTCGCTGGTTCATAGGTCCATCAATTCTCAACGGCACTTTGGGGTATTCCTCATATTGGTTTTAATATGAAATGCCCAATTCCAGCTCATGCATCTCGCTCTCAAATTCGAACACTCATCCGTCAACGACGTTGCGCGCTCTCGTCTCAACAGCAACAACAAGCAGGGTTAGCGTTACTCGAAAAGATTCAGCAGTTACCCCAAATAGTTAACGCGCATACGGTTGGGATTTACTTATCTAATGATGGTGAAATCGATACTAAGCCAACCATTGAATGGCTATGGCAGCAAGGTAAACAGGTCTTACTCCCCGTACTTCATCCTTTCTCTCAAGGCCATTTGTTGTTTTTGCACTATCGACCTGATAGCCGTGTATGTCATAACAAATATGGCATCATTGAGCCGGTACTCGATCAAACTCAAATTTGTCCAATCAAAAATATCGATATTATCTTTACGCCATTAGTTGCCTTTGATGAAAGCGGCCAACGTCTTGGCATGGGCGGCGGTTATTATGATCGTATGCTTCAACCTTGGTTTTCTAACGGACAAGGCGCAATTCCTATCGGTTTAGCCCACGATTGTCAGCAAGTCGAACACCTACCCAGCGAACATTGGGACATCCCGTTGCCCATATTTGTGACCCCAAGTCAGATTTGGCATTGGGAAAAGTGAAATAAGCAGCTATAATCCCGCCCGACCTCAAAACCACCATTTAGCAATCGATTACTTGAGCAATTTAGGAGTGCACACATGACACAAGATGAAATGAAAAAAGCCGCTGGTTGGGCCGCTTTGAAATATGTAAAGCCAGACAGCATTGTGGGTGTGGGCACAGGTTCAACCGTTAATCACTTCATTGATGCCCTAGCGACAATGAAAGGCCAAATTGAAGGTGCAGTATCAAGCTCTGTGGCTTCGACTGAACGTTTGAAAGAACTGGGGATTCACGTCTTTGATTCCAATGAAGTCGATGGCCTTGATGTGTATGTTGATGGCGCCGATGAAATTAACCCTCAAGGTGCGATGATCAAAGGCGGCGGCGCAGCATTAACTCGAGAAAAAATTGTCGCAGCCATGTCTAAGAAATTTGTTTGTATTGTCGATGATACGAAAGCAGTAGATGTGTTGGGTAAATTCCCACTACCAGTAGAAGTTATTCCAATGGCTCGCTCTTACGTGGCTCGTGAATTGGTTAAACTCGGTGGTACACCAGAATATCGCCAAGGTATCGTCACCGATAATGGCAACATCATTTTAGATGTTCATAACTTATCGATTGTTGACCCTAAAGCATTAGAAGACAAAATTAACGGCATTGCCGGTGTTGTTACGGTTGGTTTGTTTGCCCACCGCGGCGCAGACATCGTGATCACTGGTACACCGGAAGGTGCCAAAATCGAAGAATAATCTGCTGTTTTATTAGGCAAAACTTTCTTTTATTGAACAAAATGAAAACGGTGCCCCAAAGCGCCGTTTTTTTGTACTTTATTTAGTAAAAACCTTACCCAAGTTCACATTTTTTTGATATTTTATTTAAACAGTGACGCACAAGGAGTGCTCGACCTACAAATACCAGTCATTAATATACTATACGATTGGTATCATGCCTGTAGGCCAGTAATGAAAGTGCGCAAGAATCATTATTCTCAATTAAGGACGACGTTACATGGCTAAAGTATCACTTGGCAAAGATAAGATTAAGATCCTGCTACTCGAAGGCCTTCATCCATCTTCAGTTGAAGTACTGCAATCAGCAGGCTACACCAATATCGAATACCACAAAGGCTCTCTTTCAGAAGAAGATTTACTGGAAGCGGTAAAAGACGTGCATTTCATCGGTATTCGTTCCCGTACTCAACTGACTCAAGAAGTGTTTGACGCTGCCGAAAAACTCGTTGCGGTTGGTTGTTTCTGTATTGGTACTAACCAAGTGGACCTTAAAGCAGCTGCTGCTCGTGGTATCCCCGTTTTTAACGCCCCATTCTCCAATACACGTAGTGTTGCCGAATTAGTACTTGGTCAAATTCTATTGTTGTTGCGTGGTATTCCAGAGAAGAACGCCCTTGCTCACCGTGGTATTTGGAAGAAAAGTGCCGATGCCTCTTATGAAGCTCGCGGTAAACGCTTAGGCATTATCGGCTATGGCCATATTGGTACTCAACTTAGTATCTTAGCTGAAAACCTAGGTATGCAAGTTTCTTACTATGATATTGAAAATAAACTCTCACTGGGCAATGCAAATCAAGTCGCAACCATGAGTGAGCTACTCAATAAGTCAGATATCATTTCTCTGCATGTTCCAGAAACTCACAGCACTAAAGATATGATGGGCGCTGAAGAATTTGCTCAGATGAAGCCAGGTGCGATTTTTATCAACGCAGCGCGTGGTACGGTCGTTGATATCGATGCGCTTTGTTCAGCATTAGAATCAGGTCACCTAGGTGGCGCGGCAATCGATGTATTCCCTGTCGAGCCAAAAACCAACAATGACCCATTCGAATCACCATTGATGAAGTTCGATAACGTCATTCTAACGCCTCACATCGGTGGCTCAACTCAAGAAGCACAAGAAAACATCGGTATCGAAGTCGCTGGCAAGCTCGCTAAATACTCAGATAATGGCTCTACCCTATCTTGTGTTAACTTCCCAGAAGTATCTCTACCTGAACACGTTGGCACTTCACGCTTGCTACATATCCACGAGAACCGCCCTGGTATCTTGACACAAATTAATACCATCTTTGCTGAAGCCGGTATTAACATCGCGGCTCAGTATCTACAAACCACTCCTGAAATGGGTTACGTAGTCATTGATATCGAAGCGGAACGTTCAGAAGAAGCTCTGGAAAAAATGAAAGCCGTACAAGGTACGATTCGTGCTCGTATCCTGCACTAATTCATAATATTGAATTAAGACAAAAGAAAACAGCGACCTTTACGTCGCTGTTTTTCTTTATACTAAATAACCTTAACTTAAGCTGAGGTTAAATCTTTTTACACGAACTTCTTTTTAAACCACATCAATTTTTTAGTTTAAATACCACATCGACTTGGTCTGAAATCGTCATGGATTGATCTTGATAAGTTTGATCCGCAGAGCGGCTTTCCATCATCATAGATTTCGCCATAACCACAGGACGAGCGCTATTATTGTGGTAGTTGATAGACCAAACGCCATCAAGCTTAGCATCAAACCCACTTGCTAATGCTTGTGCTTTTTCTTTTGCATCCGCAATAGCGGCAGCTCGCGCTTGCTGTTTATATTGCGCTTCATCTTTCACTTTAAGCTGAATATTATCCACACGGTTCACACCCGCAGTTAATGCCGTATCTAGCAAGCTATTCAAACCATCTAATTGAACAACATTCACTGTTATATAACGAACCGCTTGATAGCCATTCAACACAGGCTTGGCATCTTTAGGGTAAGTATATTGCGGAGAAACCTGTAAGTTACCACTGCGAATCTCTTTACGCTCAATCCCTTTGGCATTTAAGGCACTGATTAGTTTAGTCACCACTTTATCCACGGCTTGCTTTGCCTGGTTCGCCTGGCTACGCTCCGCCTGAATCGCAACGGTAAAAACAGCCATATCAGGCTTCACCGTCATTTCACCGTATCCACTGGTGGAAAGCGTTGGAATGTTGGCTTCTGCTGCGAATGTATGAACACTGAATAGTGTGGCACCTAACAGTAAAATTCGTTTGAAAAAATGATTCATAACTACCTCACATATATCAATATTTAGGTTTTATACCCAAAGTAATTGGAGTTTCAGTGAGGCGACAAGTGAATGAGCCCCCATGAGTTTAGCTTGCCTAAATGATTGGGGCGAATGAGCGCTGTCAACAAAACTGCAACTTCAAGTACGAAGGGTATATATTAGCAATAAAAAAGGCGCACTAAGCGCCTTTCAATTAAATGTTACATAAAGCTGACAGAATTAGTCTTCAAGCTTATTTAAATGAACATCCATTTGTGGGAATGGGATTTCGATACCCTCTTCATCCAAGCCTTCTTTGATCGCTTGTAGAAGGTCGAAGTAAACTGCCCAGTAATCGTTAGTCTTAACCCAAGGGCGAACAACGAAGTTAACTGAAGAATCTGCAAGTGCAACCACACCAATGGTTGGCTCTGGCGTTTTCAATAGACGCTCTTCAGCCGCTAGAACCTTAGCAAGAACTTCTTTGGTTTTCTTAAGATCAGCTTTGTAAGACACACCAATCACGTAGTCAATACGACGTGTAGCATGGCGAGAGTAGTTCGTGATTGAACCACCAATAACACTGCTGTTTGGTACAATAACCATCTTGTTATCAGGTGTTGTTAAAATGGTTTGGAAAATTTGGATAGACTCTACGCTACCTGCAGTACCACCGATCTCAACATAATCACCCGCTTTGAACGGACGGAATGCCACAATCAGAACGCCAGCAGCAAAGTTAGATAGAGAACCTTGAAGTGCTAAACCTACTGCTAAACCTGCAGCACCAATTACAGCAACAACAGAGGCAGTTTCAACACCAACGCGCCCTAGTGCTGCGATTAAAACGATAACAAACAATAAGTAACGAACTAGCGAACCAATAAAATGCACAACGGCTTGGTCCATTTGTTTCTTTTCAAGAACTTTAGAAACACTGTTACTGATTGCCTTAACAACAATATTACCAATGAAAAGAATAACTAAAGCGGAAATAATATTGACGCCATATTGCACAAGTAAATCAGAGTTAGCGACAAACCAATCTGTTAGCTTTGGAGCAATAGCGTGAGCGACTTCTGTCACTTGATCTTCAGCTGCCATGTTTCTTCCTTTATAAATTACATGAGTCGATGAATCTTAGGTGGTGTATGTAGAATACCGATATAGAGCAAGCTCTCTGAAAGCAAACTATTATGCTTTTCGATACCAAACATATACACAATATAGCTATTTTTTTTAACACTGGAAACTATTTGTTGCTATCTGTATTCAAATAATTCCTCTTATTATTAATCACTTCCAGAACTGGATGTCCAAATAAACAAAAAGCCCCACATTACTGTGAGGCTTTTGTTAAATAAAATATCAGTTAAACGCTAAAAGATGACAACTTATAGTACGTCAATAGCGTTAAGGTCTGCGAATGCTTTTTCAAGACGAGCAACCATAGACGCTTGACCAGCACGTAGCCATACGCGTGGATCGTAGTATTTCTTGTTAGGCGCTTCTTCACCTGTTGGGTTACCGATTTGACCTTGTAGGTAATCGTGGTTGTCAGCTTCGTATTGACGAACGCCGTCCCAACATGCCCACTGAGTATCAGTATCGATGTTCATTTTGATAACACCGTAGCCGATTGACTCTTGGATTTCAGCTTCAGTTGAACCAGAACCACCGTGGAATACGAAGTTTAGAGAGTTAGCTGGTAGGCCGAACTTCTCAGAAACGTATGCTTGAGAATCACGTAGGATAGTTGGAGTAAGAACAACGTTACCTGGCTTGTAAACACCGTGTACGTTACCGAAAGATGCAGCGATAGTGAAACGGTGGCTAACAGCGCTTAGTTTCTCGTATGCGTATGCTACGTCTTCTGGAGAAGTGTAAAGCTCAGATGCGTCCATGTGAGAGTTATCTACGCCATCTTCTTCGCCACCAGTACAACCTAGTTCGATTTCGATAGTCATGTTCATTTTAGCCATGCGCTCTAGGTACTTAGCACAAGTCTCAACGTTCTCTTCTAGAGACTCTTCAGAAAGGTCTAGCATGTGAGAAGAGAATAGAGGTTTACCAGTTTCAGCGAAGTGTTTTTCACCCGCGTCTAGTAGACCGTCGATCCAAGGAAGTAGTTTCTTAGCAGCGTGGTCAGTGTGAAGGATAACTGGAACACCGTAAGTTTCTGCAACAGCGTGTACGTATTTAGCACCTGCAACTGCACCTAAGATTTGTGCACCTTGGCCTTCAAGCTTAATACCTTTACCTGCGAAGAAAGCTGCGCCACCGTTAGAGAACTGAACGATTACTGGAGATTTAACTTTCGCTGCGGCTTCTAGTACTGCGTTTACAGAGTCAGTGTTTACAACGTTAACCGCTGGAAGAGCAAATTTGTTTTCTTTTGCTACTTCAAATACTTTCTGTACGTCATCACCAGAGATAACACCAGGTTTTACAAAATCGAAGATCTTAGACATGGGTTTAGTCCTATTTTTCTATCGTTTAAAATCCGTTCCAAGAACGAAATCGTTAATTAAATAAACGTTTGCTTAATTCACGTGCGCATTGTAGCAATAAACCGCTTCAATTCACATAGTGTGATCTACGCAACAGATAAAAATCTACAAACGTAAAAAAGGCGAGAGTTTTCTCCCGCCTTTTTTAAATATTATGCTTTTGCACGCTCTTCAAGCATAGCAACTGCAGGAAGTACTTTTCCTTCAACAAACTCAAGGAAAGCACCGCCACCAGTAGAGATATAAGAAACATCCGCTTTGATACCGAACTTGTCGATAGCCGCTAGAGTGTCACCACCACCTGCTACAGAGAAACCTTCAGAAGCTGCGATTGCTTCAGAAATACCTTTAGTTCCCGCTTCAAAGTTTTTGAATTCAAATACGCCTACTGGGCCGTTCCAAAGGATAGTTTTTGCACCTTTTAGGATTTCAGCAAGTTGCGCAGTTGAATCAGGACCTAGGTCGAAGATCATGTCGTCATCTTGTACTTCAGAAACGTGCTTGATTTCAGCTTCAGCGTTTTCATCAAATGCTTTTGCACATGCCACATCAGTCGCAACTGGAATTGCACAAGTTTCCATTAGCTTCTTAGCCGTATCCACTAGGTCAGCTTCGTATAGAGATTTACCAACGTTGTGGCCTGCTGCTGCGATGAACGTGTTCGCGATACCACCACCAACAACAAGTTGGTCAGCCACTTTAGATAGAGACTCAAGCACAGTCAGTTTAGTAGAAACTTTAGAGCCACCAACGATAGCCACCATTGGGCGAGCTGGTTTGTCCATAGCTTTAGCCAGTGCTTCAAGCTCGTTAGCCAGTAGAGGACCAGCACAAGCGATTGGCGCGTGCATGCCAACACCGTGAGTAGACGCTTGAGCACGGTGAGCCGTACCAAATGCATCCATTACGAATACGTCACATAGTGCAGCGTATTTCTTAGAAAGTTCTTCTTCGTTTTTCTTCTCGCCTTTGTTAAAGCGAACGTTTTCAAGAACCACTAACTCACCAGCGTTTAGCTCAAGACCGTTTAGGTAATCTTTTGCTAGTTTCACTTCGCAATCTAGTGCGTCGTTTAGGTAGTTAACAACAGGCTGTAGAGAGAACTCTTCGTTGTATTCACCTTCAGTTGGACGGCCAAGGTGAGAAGTAACCATCACTTTAGCACCCGCTTCTAGGCAAGTTTTGATCGTTGGTAGAGATGCTAGAATACGAGCATCTGAAGTTACTTTACCGTCTTTTACTGGCACGTTTAAGTCAGCACGGATGAATACACGTTTACCTGCTAGATCCAGGTCTGTCATCTTGATTACAGACATTGTTTGTCCTCTCAATGTTAATGAAATTAATAATATCTAAACTGCGGTCACTCGACGTATGTCCAATGATAAAATTCTTTTAATCTTTCTTTTTTGCCGCCAACTTCCATGTATTACCAGTAAAAGTTTTCAGCTTACAATTTCAATGCTCATTATAGTGGGGGCATGAATTTATTATTTCAAGCTAAAAAATAAAAAAACGCGCACTTTTTCGCCACAACAATCACAACCACTATGACTCAATCAGCTCGCCCATGGTTTGAGCAGTATCAAGCATACGGTTAGCAAACCCCCACTCGTTATCACACCAAACCAACATTTTGACTAAACGATGGTTGCTCACTCGAGTCTGTGAACCATCCACAATGGCGCTATGAGAATCGTGATTAAAGTCAATCGAAACCAATGGTGCTTCGGTGTAATCCAATATGCCGTCCAATGTACAACGAGATGCTTCTACAATGGATTGATTTATGTCATCAACTTTCACATTTTTGTGAACTGTGACACTTAAATCCATCGCCGTGACATTAATTGTAGGCACTCGCACTGAGATTGCTTCAAATTTATCCGCAAATTTTGGGTAAATTCTTGCAATTCCTAAGTGTAATTTGGTGTCGACAGGAATGATCGATTGACTGGCCGCGCGTGAGCGACGTAAGTCCGCATGATAAGCATCGATCACTTGTTGATCGTTCATGGAAGAGTGAATAGTGGTAATAGTGCCAGATTCAATGCCAAAGCTGTCATCGAGTGCTTTAATCACTGGAATAATACAGTTGGTAGTACAAGAACCATTTGAGACGACGTGATGCTCCGATGTTAGTGAGTCATGATTCACACCATAAATAATCGTGTTATCGACATCATTAGCGCCAGGATGAGAAAACAAGACGCGTTTTGCGCCAGCTTGAATGTGCGCTTGCCCATCCGCTTGTGAACCAAACTTACCCGTGCAATCTAATACCACATCGACATTAAGATCTTTCCACGGCAGCAATTTGATATCGCTTAAATGCAAGATTCGAATTGAATCAAAACTAGGCTCTGAAGCCGAGCTGGATTGCTCGGCATGATGGATAAATAAATGCTCTTGATCATGGCTAACTCGCTTAAAGAATCGACCGTGACTGGAATCGTATTGCAATAAATGCGCAATCCCTTCTGGCTCAGCAAGCTCATTGATAGCCACAACTTGAATCGATTGGTTCTTACCGCTTTCGTACAGTGCTCGCAGCACGCTACGTCCAATTCGACCAAATCCATTAATCGCTATTCTGAGCATAATTTTTCCATACTGTTGGTTTAAAGAATCATTAGATTTAAGGAGGAGTTATCTTACCTTATCCCTATTTCCAACGCATTATTTCCGAGGAATAAAAAAGCCGAACATCAGTCCGGCTTTAGATTTGATTGACTAGCAATTAAGAAGAGTATCTTAAGCTAGTAATTCTTTCGCTGTCGCAACCACATTTTCAGTGGTGAAGCCGAACAGTTTGAATAGTTCACCTGCTGGTGCTGATTCACCGAATGTGGTCATACCGATGATGCGGCCGTCTAGACCAACATACTTGTACCAATAATCCGCAATACCCGCTTCGATAGCGATACGAGCCGTCACGTCAGATGGCAATACTGATTCACGGTAAGCAGCATCTTGCTTATCAAATGCATCGGTAGATGGCATAGAAACCACACGTACTTGCTTGCCTTCTGCTGTTAGTTGCGCCGCAGCTTCTACTGCTAGTTCAACTTCAGAACCGGTTGCAATCAAGATCAGTTCAGGTTTGCCTGCACAATCTTTCAGGATGTAAGCACCTTTAGCAATGTTTGCTACTTGCTCAGCGGTACGCTCTTGCTGTGCTAGGTTTTGACGAGAGAAGATCAACGCTGAAGGCGCATCTTTACGCTCGATAGCCAGTTTCCATGCTACTGCAGATTCAACTTGGTCACATGGACGCCATGTGCTCATGTTTGGTGTCATGCGTAGAGAAGCCATTTGCTCAACCGGTTGGTGAGTTGGGCCATCTTCGCCTAGGCCGATTGAATCGTGCGTGTAAACTTGGATGTTTTGCACTTTCATCAATGCCGCCATACGCATTGCGTTACGCGCGTATTCCATGAACATTAGGAAAGTTGCACCGTAAGGGATGAAACCACCGTGTAGTGCGATACCGTTGATGATAGCGGTCATACCAAACTCACGTACGCCGTAGTGTACGTAGTTGCCAGATGCGTCATCAGCAGTCAAAGATTTAGAACCAGACCACATAGTTAAGTTCGATGGTGCTAAGTCCGCAGAACCGCCCATAAACTCAGGTAAGATTTGACCAAATGCTTCTAGTGCATTTTGTGATGCTTTACGTGATGCAATGTTCGCTGGGTTAGCTTGAAGATCAGCAATGATAGCATTTGCTTTTTCTTCCCACTCTTTTGGCAAATCACCCGCCATACGACGTTTGAATTCGTCAGCAAGCTCTGGGTAAGCCGCTTCATACGCTGCCAATTTTTCGTTCCAAGCTGCTTCTTTTGCTGCGCCCGCTTCTTTTGCATCCCACTGCGCGTAAATATCAGCAGGAATTTCAAATGGACCGTGCTCCCAACCTAGTTGAGCTTTAGTCGCCGTGATTTCATCAGCACCTAGTGGCGCGCCGTGACAATCGTGCGTACCCGCTTTGTTTGGAGAACCAAAACCGATAACCGTTTTAGTACAGATAAGCGTTGGACGAGGATCTGCTTTTGCAGCTTGGATCGCCGCTTCAATCGCATCTGAATCGTGACCATCAACCGCAGGAATGACATGCCAGCCGTAAGACTCAAAACGCTTAGGAGTATCGTCTGCAAACCAACCTTCTACGTGACCATCGATAGAAATACCGTTGTCATCCCAGAATGCGATTAACTTACCAAGACCTAACACGCCCGCAAGAGATGCAGCTTCGTGTGAGATACCTTCCATCAAACAGCCATCGCCTAGGAATGCGTATGTGAAGTGATCAACAATGTCGTGGCCTTCACGGTTAAATTGAGCCGCTAACGCTTTTTCAGCTAATGCCATACCAACAGCATTGGTGATACCTTGACCTAAAGGACCTGTGGTTGTTTCAACGCCTGGTGCATAACCGTACTCTGGGTGGCCCGGAGTTTTAGAGTGCAATTGGCGGAAGTTTTTCAGTTCAGAAAGAGGAAGGTCGTAACCAGAAAGGTGAAGCAAAGAGTAAATCAACATTGAGCCGTGGCCATTCGATAGAACGAAACGGTCGCGATCAAACCACTCTGGGTTTTGTGGATTATGATTTAGGTGACCACGCCAAAGCACTTCAGCGATATCGGCCATGCCCATTGGTGCACCTGGGTGACCTGAATTAGCCTGTTGAACACCATCCATGCTCAGTGCGCGGATTGCATTTGCTAGATCTTTACGAGACGTCATGTCTGCTCCTGGTTTTTGCGTAAGCGATTTTATTAAGGTTGGAAAAGTAGATTTTTGGGAAAAACCTACTTCTAATGCTGCGCGGTATTGTCGCAAAGCCCCCGCATGACTGCAAATATTAACGAGGTCAAAATTGCGTTTTTTTCGCTCTTTTATGGGCTTTTTTAGCAAAGTCACATAATTCGTCAACAGCGCCAGTAATTATGGGAACGCAATCGAATACGTCAATAGAGGATATCGCCATATCGATGTACAGTATTGCGCCACTCTCATGCACAATTGGTTCTATCTTGTTGCTGTTTAATTGCAAAAAAGGCTTGTAATTCGACCAATCAAAACTAGAATAGACGTCTAGATGTAGAAACACCTACAAAATGAGTGTTTTTAATTAACGATTTTAATAAGACGCGTTAAGCCAAACAGTAATCTCTGGTTTGAATCAAAGTATATTTGAATAAACATAGAGATGAATTGCTAACGCGTCTTTTCTAACTCAATCACCCTCCCCCCGAAAAGCGTGTGAGTCAGGGTGATCTAAAGTGGAGCATTCACGAATGTCTAAACATTTATTTACATCAGAATCAGTATCTGAAGGCCATCCAGATAAAATTGCTGACCAAATTTCTGATGCAGTATTAGATGCGATTTTAGAGCAAGACCCGAAAGCACGCGTGGCGTGTGAAACTTACGTAAAAACCGGCATGGTTATGGTGGGTGGTGAAGTTACCACTTCTGCCTGGGTTGATATTGAAGAACTGACTCGTCAAACCGTACGTGACATTGGTTACGTTCATTCTGACATGGGCTTTGATGCAGATTCTTGTGCTGTATTAAATACAATCGGTAAGCAATCTCCAGACATCAACCAAGGTGTTGATAAAGCCGATCCTAAAGAACAAGGTGCTGGTGACCAAGGCATCATGTTTGGCTATGCTTGTAACGAAACTGAGGTATTAATGCCTGCGCCAATCACTTACTCTCACTTGCTGGTGCAAAAGCAAGCAGAAGTACGTAAAAACGGCACCCTACCTTGGTTACGTCCTGATGCGAAATCTCAGGTCACTTTCCAGTACGACCAAGGAAAAATTGTAGGTATTGATGCAGTGGTGCTTTCAACTCAACACTGTGATTCAATCTCAACGCCGGATCTACGTGAAGCGGTAATGGAAGAGATCATCAAGCCAGTATTGCCTTCTGAATGGTTGTCGAAAGAAACGAAATTCTTCATCAACCCAACCGGTCGTTTTGTTATCGGTGGTCCAATGGGTGACTGTGGTCTAACGGGTCGTAAAATCATCGTTGATACCTACGGCGGCGCAGCTCGTCACGGTGGCGGTGCGTTCTCAGGTAAAGATCCATCAAAAGTAGACCGTTCAGCAGCTTACGCGGCTCGTTACGTGGCAAAAAACATCGTGGCAGCAGGTTTGGCAGATCGTTGTGAAATCCAACTTTCTTACGCCATCGGTGTGGCCGATCCTACATCAATCATGGTGGAAACCTTTGGTACTGAGAAAGTGCCTTCTGACATCATCATTGAAGCGGTACGTCAACACTTCGACCTACGTCCATACGGCCTACAAGAAATGTTGAACCTACTTCAGCCTATCTATAAGAAAACGGCTGCTTACGGTCACTTTGGTCGTGAAGAATTCCCTTGGGAAAAAACAGACAAAGCAGAATCAATTCGCGCTTTCGCTGGTTTATAATCGGCTAGTTTTTAATCTCATTGCGTTTTCAAAAACTTACTTTAAACCCTTACCACTCGGTGAGGGTTTTTTATTGCCTATCACTTTTTCATAAACCATTTTTGTGGGTATTTTTTGACCACTTTATTTGTAATTTTGCCCAAGCCCAACAATAGTTATACATAAGATGTAAAAGTGCCTGAGCCGATAAGATAAAAATGCTCTAGGTAATGATTATTTCTGGGACCGTCTTGAATAAAGACAAGGAGGATGTATGCCTCGAACTGCAAAACCATCAGATTTTAAAACACCGGATAGCGAATATGCACGAACCATACCCTGTGCCGCTATTCCATTTTCCGCCCCACTCAGTTGGGTGAAGCAAGGCTTTGCCGATATTTTCAAAGCGCCAATCATCAGTTTCTTCTACGGGATTTGCTTTGCCCTTGCCGCAGCCGGAATTGAATATCTGGTTTACTTACAAGACTCACACTTAGTTATTTTCCCCAGCTTGATCGTATATATGCTGATCGGGCCTTTTCTTGCTCTTGGCTTGTATGACGCTAGCTGGCAGGTAGAAAAGCATCATAAACCCAAACTCTTTCACTCAATTAAAGCCATTCGACGTAACGGCGTATCACAATGGAGCTTTGCGGTTCTACTTTGTGTGGCAATGATCTTCTGGATGCGAGTCGCTTCGTTGTTGCATGCTCTTTATCCTGAAATGCAAGGGGCTTCGCTACAAGCGTTCCTCCCCTTCTTAATTAGTGGCTCTGTTGTTGGTTTGATTTTTTCATGTGTGATTTTTTCTATATCCGCCTTTTCAATTCCGCTGATGATGGAAAGACGAGTCGATATAATGACGGCGGTCTTTACTAGCTACAACGCAGTAAAAAATAATCTCGCTCCGATGATCCTCTGGGCGCTATTGATTGTGCTAGGTATTGCGATTGGCTTTCTAACGACAGGGATCGGCATGATCATCACTATGCCCGTACTCGGCTTTGCGACTTGGCATGGCTATCGACAAACCATACAACGTAAACATTAATTCTCCGCATTGCACATGCATCATATCGCCAAGGATGGCTTCTCCTAATCAAGTCGATTACACTTGGGCTCTGCTTTTATTTTAAAGGCAGAGTTCATTTATTGCGCCACCTTTCATTTGGAGGAGCGCTTTCTTATACAAGATACTATCGTTGTTAGAGAACCGCAGTGCCCACAGTCGCTATTCCTCAAAACATTCAACAAGCCATACAGCAAAGCTTAATCAAGCATTTGAATAAGGCTGAACGTGTTTTTCAATACCCATTCCCTTTGCCTGAAGTGCAATTTACGGTACGAGGCAAAGTCGCAGGTAAAGCCTACCTAAATCAATGGCAGATTCGATTCAACCCAACACTGTTGATTGAAAATACCAAAGAATTTGTTGAGCAAGTGGTACCGCACGAATTAGCTCACCTGGTGGTTTACCATCAATTTGGACGAGTAAAACCGCACGGTAAAGAATGGCAGTATGTCATGAGTCAGGTGTTTGACCTGCTCCCAGAAACGCGCCATAGCTTTGATGTGTCCTCCGTACAAGGCCAGACTTTTTCTTACTTATGCCAATGCAGAGAACACCAACTGACTATTCGTCGTCATAATAAAATCTTACGCAATCAAACTCAGTACCACTGTACTTTATGTGGATCAAAGCTCACCCCAGCATGAATATTTAGATTTGTGATAGCAAAAGGAAGTGAGATTCGTATATTATCCCTATGAATAGTAAGTTCATCGTGTTTTTAAGCAATGAGTTCAAACCATGTCACTAGATCAAGATGAGTTACAACACATATTGGAATTGCACCCCAATCCATTTGTTGTGCACGTCAATTTCAAGCCTCTTTACGCCAATGAAGCCTTCGCACAATTCAGTGGCCTTGAGAGTGTTGCGCAAGTATTAGAACTCGACTCTTTAATGGTCTTGATTAACCCTGAAGAACACGAAGATTCACGTCAGCGTTATCAAGATGCAATCCAATACAGCCAGACTGAACCTAGAGTCATTGCACATACCGATTTAAATGGCAACCCTGTCTTAGTCGAAATCATAGATAAAAAAGTCACTTGGCAAAGTCAGCAAGCCTTGTGCACTTACATTAGTGTGGTCACAGATACCATCAACAAAGAACGCCACTTAAAGCAAATGGCCGAGCAAGATTATCTTACTGAGCTGCCTAATCGACGCTATATATCACGCGTTCTGGATAAGCTGAGCCTATCGGGCACCTCAAATCAGTATTTTGAAGCGATTCTCGATATTGATCATTTTAAAAGAGTGAATGATCAATTCGGCCATTATTCCGGTGATAAAGTGCTGCAGCAATTTGCACAAATCCTAAGATGTTTTGTCAGACAAGAAGACCACCTTGCCCGTCTTGGTGGAGAGGAATTTATTCTTTTACTCAAAGAACACAACATCGATAATATTGAACAACGGCTGAATGATTTACGCCGCTTGGTTGAGCAAACGTCCTTTTGTGTCAATAAGAAAGAAAATCAATCTCTTCGCTGTACTTTATCGATCGGCGCGACACAAATTCAACCCAATGAAGCGCTAGACTTAAGCTACCGTCGCGTAGACAAAGCCCTTTATCAAGCGAAGCAAACTGGTCGTAATAAAGTCGTGCTTATCAACGATTAATGTCCCCTATTCGTTCAAGCAAGTTTTAATCACACATTCCATACCAGCAAGTTAACCGCTGCTACCCCTTGTTTTTTACAACAAAAACATCCATGTTATGAAAAGCGGTTAACCTTATACAGGTCATTACATGAGAATCCCTAGAATATATCACCCTCAGACCATTAATGGTTTGGGGACACTTAGCTTATCTGACGATGCCGCCGGTCACGTTGGACGTGTCCTGCGTATGACAACCGGACAAGACGTGCTCCTGTTTGATGGCTCTGGCGCTGAATTTCCAGCTACCATCAACGAAGTCTCCAAGAAAAACGTGACGGTTGAGGTCAAAGAGCGTATTGAACGTAGCATTGAATCTTCTTTGAATCTGCACCTTGGCCAAGTCATTTCTCGTGGCGACAAAATGGAATTCACCATTCAAAAAGCCGTTGAACTTGGCGTAAATACCATTACACCACTTATTTCAGAACGTTGTGGCGTTAAACTCAATGCAGAGCGATTCGAGAAAAAACTGCAACAATGGCAAAAGATTGTGATTGCGGCATGTGAACAATGTGGTCGAAATGTCGTACCTGAAGTTCGCCCTTTAATGCAGTTAGAACAGTGGTGCGCAGAAGATTACGATGGCCTCAAACTTAATTTACACCCAAGAGCCAAGTACTCAATCAACACTTTGCCTGAACCGGTGAATAAAGTGCGCTTATTGATAGGCCCAGAAGGTGGGTTGTCTGATGAAGAAATTCAAATGACCGAACAATATCAGTTTGAAGAAACTCTGCTTGGTCCTCGCGTCTTACGTACAGAAACCGCAGGTTTAGCGGCAATTACCGCCCTACAAGTTCGCTTTGGCGATCTTGGCTAATCCAAATACACTTATGCCTAGTCCACCAGCTAGGTGTGTAAACTCGCCAACTATGGAGTATCAATAATGAAAATTGGCATCGTAATGGACCCGATTTCTACTATTAACATCAAGAAAGATTCAAGCTTCGCTATGCTGTTAGAAGCGCAACGTCGTGGCTGGGAAATCCATTACATGGAAATGTCCGATCTACACCTTGAGCAAGGCAAACCACTGGCCGATACCAAAATCGTGACCTTGTTTGACGATAAAAACAAATGGTATGAATTCACGTCTGAGCAATCAATTGAATTGTCGGAACTTGATGCGGTATTAATGCGTAAAGATCCTCCGTTTGATACTGAATACATCTACGCCACCTACATTTTGGAACGCGCGGAAGAACAAGGCACTTTGATTGTGAACAAGCCACAAAGCCTACGCGACTGTAACGAAAAACTGTTCACCGCTTGGTTCCCTGAATTGACTCCAACCACACTGGTTACTCGTAAAGCAGATAAAATCAAAGCCTTCCGTGACCAGCATGGTGATGTGATTTTAAAACCACTAGACGGTATGGGTGGCGCGTCCATTTTCCGCGTGAAACAAGACGATCCAAACGTTTCTGTTATCATCGAAACTCTCACCAATCACGGCCAAAACTACGCCATGGCGCAAACCTTCGTTCCTGATATCAGTAATGGCGATAAACGTATTTTGGTGGTGGATGGCGAACCTATGCCTTACTGCTTGGCTCGTATTCCCGCTAAAGGAGAAACGCGTGGTAATTTGGCCGCCGGTGGTCGTGGTGAAGCCCGCCCACTCAGCGAAACTGATCTCAAGATCGCTCAAGCTGTTGCTCCAACATTGAAAGAAAAAGGCTTAATTTTTGTTGGTTTAGATGTCATTGGTGACAAGCTAACCGAAATTAATGTAACCAGCCCAACTTGCATTAAAGAAATCGAAGCCGCCTTTAATATTTCGATTACAGGCAAGTTGATGGATGCGATTGAACGTTACGTGCAAGCTCGTTAATCACCTTCAAATCATGGCCGTGTATAAGTGCGCGGCCATTTTTTAACAGAAAGGAAAACGGATGAATTTAACCAATCACTTTCTGATCGCCATGCCTAGTATGCAAGATTCGCACTTTACTCGTAGTGTTATTTACGTCTGTGAGCACAATGATGACGGTGCTATGGGGTTGGTTATCAATGATCCTGTTGGTATCGATTTAAACAACATGCTCAATCAAATTGATATTGAGCCAGTTCATCCTCGAATTTGCCAACAAAGCCTCGCTGCACCAGTATTAAATGGTGGGCCAGTAGCTAATGATAGAGGCTTTGTGTTGCATACTCGCAAAGACAATTATCAGTCTAGTATTGATATCAGTAATGAGCTTGCCGTCACCACGTCAAAAGACATACTGACAGTTCTGGGCACGGAAGCTGAACCGAAACGCTTTATTGTTACTTTAGGCTATTCAGGGTGGGATGCAGGCCAACTAGAACAAGAATTATTAGACAATGCTTGGCTCACAGCACCGGCCAATTTAGATTTATTATTTGATACTCCAATACACTCACGCTGGAAAAAAGCGGTGCAATTATTGGGTATCAGCGTAGCGCAACTGTCTGGCGATGCTGGTCACGCTTAACGCCCTTAACCTGAACTCGGGATAGCTTAACTCCAATTCGATATAGAGAAACTCCATGACCAACCAAACCATTATGGCATTTGATTACGGTACCAAAAGCATTGGGAGTGCCATAGGCCAAACCATTACAGGTACTGCCTCACCATTAAAGGCGTTTAAAGCACAAGACGGCATCCCGAATTGGGACGATATCGAAAAGCAAATTAAAGAATGGCAACCGGATCTCGTGGTCGTTGGACTTCCTACCGATTTGCATGGCAAAGACTTAACTGACATTACCGCTCGTGCCCGTAAGTTTGCTAACCGCCTTCATGGTCGCTTTGGAGTTCAGGTCGAGCTGCATGATGAGCGCCTTTCCACTCAAGAAGCTCGCTCAGAGTTATTTTCGATGGGAGGCTATAAAGCACTCAGCAAAGGTAACGTCGATTGCCAATCGGCGGTGGTTATCCTAGAAAGCTGGTTCGAAAATCAATATTAACCTCAACTAAGGTTAATTAAACCAGTTTGATCAGGTTGGGCGGGATGTCTCGTCCAACATCACCAAAAACAATGGCATTTTGCTGATACTTCTCCCCCAGCGCTTTTGCCCGTTCCAAATCAATATTGGCAATAAAGAATCCGTATTCGGTATCCCAATCAGAATCAGGGCTTGGAATACCGTCGCCAGAACCGATCATAAAACCGAGTTCCGTCAGTTCTTGTTGTAGCTTTTGGTTGGCTAGCTGATTATCTGCTTCGGTCGTGGTGTTATAGGAAAACGGATTAAAGGCGGTAATGATCGCCCATTGCCCTATTCCCGATGCTTGGCAAAAAATCTCGAATTCAGAATGATGGTGGTCAATTTTCAAATCAAATTGACGCCCTCCTACAGCCACTTGATAGGTGGTTTTTTCATATTGATGTACGAGATCTTGATCCATAATCAATTATCCTCAGAGCTATAAATCGATTTTAATGTCTTTTAACTTACTAGTTTCAAAGCTCGAGCCAGTACCAGAAGACTTCAACATCATACGCAAATCATTGGCAGAATCTGCGCAATGCATCGCATCATCCAAGGTGATTTTATCTTGCTGTAATAAATTAAATAACGCTTGGTCAAAGGTCTGCATACCTGATTCATTTGAACGCATCATGGTTGTTTTCAACTCATGCAATTCACCACGGCGAATCAAATCCGACACCCTAGGTGTATTAAGTAAGACTTCAAATACCCCGTGACGACCATTGTCATTTTTATCTCGCACTAATTGCTGAGCGACCACACCTTTTAAGTTTAGTGATAAATCAAACAAGAATTGCTCTTTTTGCTCTTTCGGCACTAAATGCAAAATACGTTCAAGCGCTTGGTTGGCGTTGTTGGCGTGCAAGGTCGCCATACATAAATGCCCCGTTTCCGCAAAGGTCATGGCGTATTCCATGGTTTCACGGTTACGAATTTCACCAATCAAAATCATATCTGGCGCTTGGCGTAATGAATTTTTCAACGCAATTTCATAGCTTTCTGTATCAAGCCCCACTTCACGTTGTGTGACGATGCATTTTTTATGCTCATGCACAAATTCAATGGGGTCCTCTACCGTCAAAATATGGCCGGTTTGAGTTAAGTTACGATACCCTGTCATCGCCGCCATCGACGTTGATTTACCCGAACCGGTCGCCCCAACCACCAGCACTAAACCACGTTTGGCACTAGCCAGATCTTTCAGTACTTCGGGTAGGCTCAGCTCTTCCATCGTAGGAATGCGCGTTTCAATGCGACGAATCACCGCACCAGGTAATTCTCGTTGGAAAAAGGCACTGACACGAAAGCGTCCACTAGAACTTACAATGGCAAAGTTCGCTTCATGGGTTGTTTGAAATTCGGCTTGTCGCTCAGCATCCATCATTTCAAATAACAGAGCTTCTACCCCACTACGATCTAAAGGCTCACCATGTGCTTTAAGCTCGCCATTAATGCGATATAAACATGGTGCATCAACCGTTAAATAAATATCCGATGCTTTCGAAGACACCATGATTTCTAATACTTGAGACAACTGCATTACGATTCCTATTTATTCTGACTGAGCCATTAGTATGGAGAGGCCATCGTTTCAATTTTGGTTTCAACTTCTTCTTTTTCCACCAAACCTTGCAGCAATAGCTGACGTGCGGCTTGCTCCATGGTTTGCATACCAATTGACGAGCCCGTTTGGATCATCGATAGCATTTGCGCCACTTTATCTTCACGGATCAGGTTACGAATCGCAGGGGTGGCAATCATCACTTCATGGCAGGCTACACGGCCTTTATCACTGCGCTTTAACAGTTTTTGAGCAATAACCGCACGTAAAGATTCAGACAACATCGAACGCACCATGTCTTTATCCGCCCCTGGGAACACATCAATAATACGGTCGATGGTTTTAGCCGCCGAACTGGTATGCAAAGTACCAAACACCAAGTGACCCGTTTCCGCTGCAGTTAAAGCTAGGCTAATGGTTTCTTTATCACGTAGCTCACCCACCAAAATCACATCAGGGTCTTCACGCAAAGCCGAACGTAACGAGGCTTCAAAGCTATGGGTATCACGATGAACTTCACGCTGGTTTACCAAGCACTTATAGCTGGTATGAGTAAATTCGATAGGATCTTCAATGGTTAAGATATGTTTTTTATGGTGCTTATTGATGTAATCAACCATCGCCGCCAAGGTCGTGGATTTACCCGATCCGGTTGGGCCAGTGACTAACACTAAGCCTTTTTCATAATTGGAAATTTTTTCAAAGATTTCTGGCGCATCAATGTCTTCAAACGAAGGAATGATCATTGGGATGGTACGAAAAACCGCTGCGCAACCACGAGACTGGTTAAACACATTGACACGAAAACGGCCCACATTAGGTAGTTCAAACGAAAAGTCGATTTCAAGCTTTTCTTCAAATTCACTACGCTGAGCATCATTCATAATATCGAACACCAAAGCATGAACATCAGAATGGCTAAATGCTTCCATATCTAACTTTCTTACATCGCCATCAATGCGTAACATGGGAGGCACACCTGCAGAAAGATGTAGATCTGATGCATTATGCTTTACACTAAAATCCAATAACTCAGCGATGTCCATTTAAATTCCTTATCGAAGAAAAACTATGATGTGTTCTGATAAAAATAGTATTCAACAAAACCTTGAACAAATCCGACAGCAAATTCGAGCGGCAGAACAACAATACTCCCGCCATTCTAACTCAGTACAGCTACTTGCAGTGAGCAAAACTAAGCCAATTGAAGCAATAAAACAGGCGATTGACGCAGGTCAAACCCAGTTCGGCGAAAATTACGTTCAAGAAGGCGTTGATAAAATTCAATACTTTGCTCAACACTATAACCACAGCGAACTCGAATGGCACTTTATTGGCCCAATTCAATCCAATAAAACTCGACCTATCGCAGAAAACTTCGACTGGGTTCACTCGATTGATCGTGAAAAAATTGCTCAGCGTCTCAATGATCAACGTCCTGCCGAGTTACCTCCTTTACAAGTACTGATTCAAGTCAATACCAGTGGTGAAGCCAGCAAATCCGGCATTCAGCAAGACGAAGTTTTTGCTTTGGCAGAGTTGATAAATCGCTTGCCGAACCTCACATTAAGAGGGTTGATGTCGATACCTGAAAACGTTTCAGACCATCAGTCTCAACTGGCAGCTTTCAATCAATTGGCTGAAATTCAAAGTAAATTGCACGCCCTTTATCCGCAAATGGATACGTTATCGATGGGAATGAGCGGTGATATGCCAGCGGCGATTGAAGCAGGCAGCACTATGGTTCGTATCGGTACCGCGATTTTTGGTGCCCGTGATTACCGCTAGCTCGCGTTGAGCTGGATATAATTCACTTTAAAACGTAACAAGGCTTTCGTTTTGCGTGAAAATTCAAAACGCTAGCGAACAGATTCGATATAATGGCGAGCAAATGGATTTGCCAAGATTAAAGGATAGACGACATGGAACAACGTAAAATCAGCTTCATCGGCTCAGGCAATATGGCACGCTCAATATTCGCAGGCATGCTATCAAGTGGTTATAAAGCCGGAAATATTACTGCCACAGGACGTGATACAAACAAGCTGAAAAATTTATCTGACTGTTATGGTATCCATACCACTACGGATAATATCGCAGCAGTGGAAAGCGCAGATGTAGTGATTTTATCGGTGAAACCACAAATGATGGCCGATGTGTGTGCGGACTTTCAATCATTGGATTTAAGCAATAAGTTGATCATTTCTATCGCAGCAGGTATCTCAGCAAGCCGTTTAAATGACATGCTCGGCCAGCAAGTACAATTAGTCCGCGTCATGCCAAATACCCCATCATTGGTTGGCAAAGGCATGAGTGGTTTATACGCCACCGATACCGTATCGGAAGACGACAAAGATTTCGCTGGCGATTTAATGTCGGCAGTCGGTGAGATTTGTTGGGTAGATGAAGAATCTGGCATCAACAATATCATTGCAGCCGCGGGCAGTGCGCCAGCCTACTTCTTCTTGTTTATGGAAGCGATGCAAAAAGAAGCCATGGCGCAAGGCTTCAATCAAGACACCGCGCGTTTATTAGTCCAACAAGCGGCATTAGGTGCTGCGGAAATGGTAGTGGCGAATCCTGAGCTGGATTTATCCACCTTACGTGAACAAGTAACATCAAAAGGTGGCACCACAGCCGAAGCCATTCGTACTTTTAATGAACATCATCTCTCAGACATCGTAGCTAAAGCGATGCAAGCTGCAGTAAACCGAGCGGAAGAGATGGAAAAACTGATTTAATTTTTAGACTTAAGTTTACTCATTACAAGGTTTCAACACATGAACTCAATGACTTTTTTAGTTTCAACCGTATTCGACCTCTACATCATGGTCGTGATTTTACGAGTCTGGCTACAGCTGGCTCGCGCAGATTTTTACAATCCATTTTCACAATTTGTCGTCAAAGCGACTCAGCCGGTCGTTGCCCCATTACGCCGCGTGATCCCATCTGTGGGCAATATTGATTTAGCCACGGTGCTGTTTGCTTATGCATTGAGCGTATTAAAATTTGTCTGCCTGATTCTAATTTCAAATGGCAGCTTGGTATTCAGCGCTAGCTTCTTAATGTTTGGCGCTTTGGCACTGATTAAAGCAGCTGGTGGGTTACTATTCTGGATTTTATTGATCCGCGCGATCTTAAGCTGGGTAAGCCAAGGTCGTAGCCCTGTTGAGTATGTGATGGTGCAATTAACTGAGCCAATGCTATCTCCAATTCGCCGTCTTTTACCTCCAATGGGCGGATTTGATTTCAGTTTATTAGTGCTATTTTTGGTGCTGCAATTTGCTAACTACCTAATGGGCGATTTAATTGGCCCGATTTGGTATCAGCTATAATTTCACTGACATGAATCATCTTATTCAACGCGCAGGAGACGATTTGCTCCTGCGCGTTTATATTCAGCCTAAAGCCAGTCGGGATGCCATCATCGGGCAGCATGGCGATGAATTAAAAATTGCCATTACCGCTCCGCCCATAGACGGCAAAGCCAATGCCTATTTGAGCAAATATTTAGCCAAGCAGTTCAAAGTCGCCAAAGGCAATGTCAACATTGAAAAAGGTGAGCTAGGCAGGCACAAAACGATTCGAATCATATCGCCGACGCAAATTCCAGCAGAGGTTGAGGCTTTACTGTCAAACAATGAAAGGATTAACCAATGAAAAAATGGATTACATCAAGTTTGATCATCGTCTCCGCGTTGCTCGCATCACCAAGCTACGCCGAACAATTTAAAACCATTAAAAATAGTCAAATTCATTATTCTGCGTTTAATTCCGCCATGCTCACACCAGAAGTAGCAAGACAATATAAATTAAAACGCAATGGGTACTCGGCTATTTTAAACGTGAGCGTATTGGATACCAGTAAGCTCGGTACTCCCGCAGTGGATGCCAAGATTTCAGGTAGTAGTAAAAACTTGCTCGGGCAAACACGCCAGTTAACCTTTAAACAAGTCAAAGAAGGTGACGCTATTTATTATCTGGCAGAGTTTCCAATCACCAACGAAGAACAGCTCACCTTTAACATTGATGTGGACGCCGGCCAAGTAGGCAGTGGCCCATTCAGTTTTCATCAGACCTTTTATGTCGAAGAATAATTTACTTAGAGAAATCCCATGAAAAAACTCGTATTAGCCACAGGCAACCAAGGCAAAGTCAAAGAAATGGCAGACTTACTGGCTGATTTTGGTTTCAATGTTGAAGCGCAAAGCCAGTACAACGTATCGGATGTGGCCGAAACCGGCACCACCTTTATTGAGAACGCCATTATTAAAGCTCGCCATGCGGCTAAAGAAACCGGCCTTTCAGCCATTGCCGATGACTCAGGGTTAGAAGTCGATTATCTAAAAGGTGCACCAGGTATTTATTCAGCACGCTTTTCTGGTGAAGGTGCGACCGATCAAAAAAATCTCGAAAAGCTGCTGACTGAAATGCAAGGCGTTCCAAGTGAACAACGCACCGCCCGCTTTCATTGCGTCCTGGTGTTAATGCGCCATGAAAACGATTCGACGCCTTTGGTTTGTCACGGCCAATGGGAAGGCAAAATCTTAGAACAAGCACAAGGTGACAACGGCTTTGGTTATGATCCGGTATTTTGGGTTCCGGAAGAAAATTGCTCTTCCGCACAACTAGAACCGGCGCGTAAAAAACAATTGTCGCATCGTGGCAAAGCGCTCAAAAAGCTGTTTGCGGCATTGGCTGATTCACCTCAATTTACCGCATAAGGGATGCCAGTGTTAACGCCTCCACCGCTCAGTTTATATGTACATATTCCATGGTGTGTACAAAAGTGCCCTTATTGTGATTTTAATTCGCACGCGCAAAAAGGTGAGATCCCAGAAAGCCAATACATCGACGCTTTACTGGAAGATCTCAAAACCGATATTGAAAAGTATCAACTTGAAAATGCGCCACGATTATTGCATTCGATCTTCATCGGTGGCGGCACACCTAGCCTGATCTCGCCTCAAGAAATTGGCCGTTTATTGCGTGGCATTGAAGCGCTGCTGCCCTTTGAAGACAATATTGAAATCACCATGGAAGCCAACCCTGGCACCATTGAAGCGGAACGTTTTGCCCAATTTCAAACCCAAGGCGTCAACCGAATCTCCATCGGCGTACAAAGTTTTGAGCAAGAAAAACTGCAAGCGCTAGGCAGAATTCACGGCCAACAAGAAGCCATTAATGCCGCAAAACTGGCGCATCAAATTGGCCTAAAAAGCTTTAACCTCGATTTAATGCACGGCTTGCCGAATCAAACCCAAGCACAAGCCTTGGCCGACCTTGATAAAGCGATTGAACTCGACCCGTATCATTTATCTTGGTATCAGCTCACTATTGAACCAAATACGCTGTTTTATTCCAAGCCGCCCATTCTGCCGGATGATGATGATTTGTGGGATATTTTTGAGCAAGGTCACCAGCGATTAACGGAAGCAGGTTACGTGCAATATGAAATTTCTGGCTACAGCAAACCGGGCTACCAATGTCGTCATAATTTGAATTATTGGCATTTTGGTGACTACTTAGGGATTGGCTGCGGTTCACACGGCAAATTAAGCTTTGCCGATGGACGCATTGTGCGCACCACCAAAGTGAAGCACCCTCGTGGTTATTTGGCCGCTTTGAATAATTTGGTTAAGCCTTACTTAGACAATGAAACCCAAGTTGAAAGTGAAGATCGACCATTTGAATATTTCATGAATCGTTTCCGCTTAATTGAAGCTTGTCCTAAAGCGGAATTTATTCAGCGTACTGGTCTCAAGCTGGATGATATTGACGGCCCTATTTCGCAAGCCAAGCTACAAGGTTTTATCACAGAAAGTGACAGCCACTGGCAAGTGACGCAAAAAGGTAAGCTGTTCTTTAACGATCTGATTGAATTGTTTGTCGAAGAAGAATAAAAAACGAATCTCGTTTCTCGAACGCTTTGCTTCTCGTCGCTTGAAGGTCCTATCGAGCGACGAGTACCGAGATTCCGATTGACCGTACGTCTCTTTAAAATATCGACCGACCTAACTCCGTCGACAATATTTCCAACGCCGCTGTACCGGCTAGCGAGTTACCGGATTTATCCAACTCTGGCGACCACACCGAAATACTCATCTCACCCGGGATCACAGCAATAATGCCGCCGCCAACACCTGATTTGCCCGGCATGCCAACCCGAAACGCAAATTCACCAGCACCATCGTATAAGCCACAAGTCGCCAGCAATGCATTTAAACGCTTAGTTTGATTCGGCGCGATGATCTGTTTTTTAGTTTGCACCGATTGCCCTTGATTGGCGAGGTAGCTAAAAGTTTTCGCCAAATCAACACAACTCATTTTAAGTGCGCAAGCGTGGAAGTAGTTATTCAACACAGGTATCACTTCGTTTTCAAAGTTGCCAAATGAGCGCATCAAGTAGGCAATCGCGGCATTTCGGTCACTGTGCTGCATTTCAGACGCCGCCACCACTTTGTCATACACAATATGGGTGTCACCAGAAAGCTGACGAGCAAACTCAAGCAATCGCTGTCTTGGCGCAGACAGGCGTGTTTGTAGCATGTCTGCCACCACAATCGCGCCGGCATTAATAAACGGGTTACGTGGAATGCCCTGCTCAACTTCAAGCTGAATCATGGAATTGAACGCTTGGCCCGATGGCTCTTTGCCA
Organism: Vibrio gangliei; assembly: GCF_026001925.1. Classification (NCBI taxonomy): domain Bacteria; kingdom Pseudomonadati; phylum Pseudomonadota; class Gammaproteobacteria; order Vibrionales; family Vibrionaceae; genus Vibrio; species Vibrio gangliei. Next base: position 2,092,442 of record NZ_AP021869.1, read on the forward strand.
ACGCGACGCCAAATTTCTTCAGGCTGATAAATTTGCATCGCCAAGGTTAAACTCAATACTTTGGAAATGGATTGAATCGAGAAGGCTTCATCGGCATCACCGGCTTTGATCACTTGCCCATCATTGGTGTAAATCGCTATCGCCAACTTATCATTAGCAATACAGCCTAATGCCGGAATGTAATTGGCGACTTTACCTTTACCAATCAAAGGACGAACTTGCTCCAGAATATTTTCTAATAATGCTTGAGTAGGTTGCGGCATAGTATTAACAACTCCGATTTAAGGGCAAAAAAGCCAGCGGCATAGCAACTGGCTTTTAGCAATTCAGATTTTAAATGCAATAAATAATACGGATAAATTATGCGTTACGACGGTACTTGATATCCCAAACGCCGTGACCTAAACGATGACCGCGCGCTTCAAATTTAGTCAGTGGGCGTTCATCAGGACGAGGAATGTAATCGCCATCAGTGGCAATGTTTTCAAATCCTGGCGCTTCATTCATCACTTCGATCATGTGCTCAGCGTAGTTTTCCCAGTCGGTCGCCATGTGGAAAATACCTTCGCCTAGAATCAGCTTTTGACGCACCATTTCAGCAAAGCCAAGCTGAACGATACGACGTTTATGGTGACGTTTTTTATGCCATGGGTCTGGAAAGAACAGCTGTAGTGTAGTCAAGCTGCTGTCTGGGATCATGTGTTCAAACACTTCCACCGCATCGTGACACATCACGCGTAGGTTAGTCACGCCCGCTTCTTGCGCAGAAGCCAAACAAGCCCCGACACCTGGGCTGTGTACTTCAATGCCGATAAAGTTTTTTTCGGGTGCGTTTTTCGCCATTTCAACTAATGACGCGCCCATACCAAAACCGATTTCAAGTACAACAGGGTTGTTATTGCCAAACACTTGTTGCCAATCAAGACGCTGCTGAACAAAATCAATGCCCATCGTTGGCCAGCATTCTTCAATCGCTTTTTCTTGACCTTTAGTTAAGCGACCTTCACGACGAACAAAACTACGAATTCTTCGTACGATTTTGCCTTCTTCATTCACTTCGTTTGTTGTTACTTCTGCCATGTTTCTGCCTAAAGGTTGTGCCAAGTTAGTGATTGGCGTGTTCGAAAAATAGGGTGAGAATTATCCAAAGATACGCGCACGGTGCAAGCTTTTCTCACCAAAAAAGCACATTATCTCGATCTTATTTGCTCGAAAGTGAGCGAACAGTGGCCAATAGATAGTTGCAACAAAGCCCACGGTATTTACATGGTTTACTTACACCCCAAGCTATGATGCAATTCGCGCCTAATTATTATTCAAATAAAGAGCAAATCGTGAGTGCATTTTCAGACGCTATTTTAGCATGGTATGAAAAGTTCGGACGTAAAACCTTACCGTGGCAGCAAGAGAAAACGGCCTATAAAGTTTGGTTGTCTGAAATCATGTTACAGCAAACTCAAGTCACTACTGTTATTCCCTATTTCGAGCGTTTTTTACAGCGATTTCCAACAATCATTGAGCTCGCCAATGGTCATCAAGATGAAGTGTTGCATCTGTGGACTGGCCTTGGCTACTACGCTCGTGCGCGCAATTTACATAAAGCAGCCCAAATTGTAGCCCGTGACTACTCAGGTGAATTTCCAACTAATATTGAGCAATTAAATGCACTGCCCGGCATTGGCCGATCTACCGCCGCTGCGATTTTGTCATCCGTGTATAAACTGCCTCATGCCATTTTAGATGGTAACGTTAAGCGCACTCTAGCGCGCAGCTTTGCCGTAGAGGGTTGGCCTGGGCAAAAAAGCGTTGAGAATCAATTGTGGCAAATTGCTGAAACCCACACACCTGAGCAGGATGTCGATAAATACAATCAAGCTATGATGGATATGGGGGCGCTGGTTTGTACGCGTAGTAAGCCCAAATGCGATTTATGCCCGGTTGAATTTATGTGCCAAGCCAAAGCACAGCAGCGCCAACTGGACTTCCCGGGTAAAAAGCCGAAAAAAGAAAAACCGGTCAAAGAAACCTGGTTTGCGATGTTGTATCACGACGATCAAGTGTGGCTAGAGCAGCGCCCTCAAGTGGGTATTTGGGGCGGGTTGTTTTGCTTTCCTCAGCATGAGAACCAACACATTGAACAGCTATTCGATCAGCGAGCGATAAAAGAAAATATGGTCGACGATATACGCATACTCACCGCGTTTCGTCATACTTTTAGCCATTATCATCTCGATATCACGCCAATTTTAGTAAAATTAAACCAACAACCGAGTTTGGTGATGGAAGGCCAACAAGGTCTTTGGTATAACTTATCTCAACCGAAAGAAGTGGGGCTTGCGGCACCAGTGAAACAACTGCTGCACAGCCTACCTTACGAACTGAATGATTAAGGAGCTCCCATGAGCCGTACTGTAAATTGTGTTTTCTTAAATAAGGAAGCCGAAGGATTAGATTTTCAACTTTACCCTGGCGATCTTGGTAAACGTATTTTCGACAACATCAGTAAAGAAGCTTGGGCGCAGTGGCAACACAAACAAACCATGCTGATCAATGAAAAGAAATTGAACATGATGGATCCAGAGCATCGTAAACTGCTTGAGACAGAAATGGTCAGTTTCTTATTTGAAGGTAAAGACATCGTTATTGATGGCTACACTCCACCAAGTGAATAGTTATACGCCACCGAGTGAATAACTGGTGATCAACAATTAATTCGGTATAATTCCGTCTAATTGTCGCACAGGCATTGAGGTTTTTTTTAGCTACCAATTAAGGCTAACTAAAAACCAATCAATGCCTGTTTTGTTTTTAGCAAAGCTAGATGTGTCCTTTCTGGTTTGCCAATACTGAATCAAAACTCCTCTGATGAAAAAGAAAAGCTGGCTCTTTATTATTTGTTGTTTGCTGCTAAGTGGCTGTAGCCGTGAATTTATTGAAAGCGTCTACGATGTCGACTACACGCCGACGAACCGCTTTGCAAAGAATCTCGCTCCGCTTCCGGGCCAATTTGCTAAAGATACCGCGGCATTAGACAGTTTAATGAATCAGTTTTCAGGTCAAGTTGCCAATAAATGGGGGCAAGACAATATCAAGATGGCGGGAGCTAAGACCTACGTGAAATACACCGATGGCTATCTAAACCGCGCCGATATTGACTTTGACAATGGCACCGTGACGGTAGAAACCATTGCCCCAACCGAACCTAAAGAGCACTTAAAGCGCGCTATCGTCACTACCCTACTGACTCCTAATAATCCTGCTAATGTCGATTTATTTTCATCCAAAGAAATCGCCATGGGCGGTAAACCGTTTTTGTCCGATCAGGTGGTCGATCAAAATGGTCAATCCATTCAGTGGTCGTGGCGTGCCAATCAATTTGCAGATTACTTAATCAAAAACAAGCTACAAACTCGCACGGTGGATTATAAGAAATCCTACTTTGTCACCATCCCTATGGTACAAAACCACGCAAAATTACGTAGCTATCAATACGCAGACATCGTACGTAAAGCCTCTAAGCAATATGGTATTCCTGAAGATTTAATTTACGCCATCATTAAAACCGAAAGTAGCTTTAACCCGTACGCGGTCAGTTGGGCAAACGCCTATGGCTTAATGCAAGTGGTGCCTAAAACGGCAGGTCACGATGTATTTAACTTAGTCAAAGGCAGATCAGGCATGCCAACACCTAAGTATTTATATAATCCAGCGAATAATATAGACACAGGTGTCGCCTACTTTTACTTGCTGAAAACTCGTTACTTGAAAGGGATACAAAACAGCACATCCATGCAATACAGTATGATTTCAGCCTATAACGGCGGCTCTGGAGGCGTGTTTAATACGTTTGGTGGCGGTAAGACATCGGCGATTAATGACATCAACAGCCTACAAACAAGCCAAGTTTACTGGGCATTAACGAAAAAGCACCCGAATGCGGAATCTCGACGCTACTTAGAAAAAGTAACCGCTTACCAAAAAGAGTTTCACAATATGAAATAATGGCTGACTGTCGATACACACCCATAACATTGGTTTTGTAAGCAAAGTGTTGCATTAATCAGCAAAATCACGTTTTTTGTTTAAATAGACAGCAAATAGACCTTTTTTTCATATTTTTTGCAAAAACAAGTTGACGGTTGCAATGAAAATCCGTTTAATAGCGCTCCGTTGCCCGGATAGCTCAGTCGGTAGAGCAGAGGATTGAAAATCCTCGTGTCGGTGGTTCGATTCCGCCTCCGGGCACCACAATTTAGATTGTTGGTGTTCAATTTGATTCAACATCAATAAGCAATAAATACAGTGTGCCGACTTAGCTCAGTAGGTAGAGCAACTGACTTGTAATCAGTAGGTCACCAGTTCGATTCCGGTAGTCGGCACCATTTATTGCCTCGATAGCTCAGTCGGTAGAGCAGAGGATTGAAAATCCTCGTGTCGGTGGTTCGATTCCGCCTCGAGGCACCATTATTTAGTTATCGACTGAACGACTTAATTGCGTTTAGCGTGACAAGAATAATTCCCCCTTAGTTCAGTCGGTAGAACGGCGGACTGTTAATCCGTATGTCGCAAGTTCAAGTCTTGCAGGGGGAGCCACTTTAAGAAAGCCTCATCAGATGATGAGGCTTTTTTTATCTCCATTTTTCTTATCCCATAATTCAACTTTCAGTAATTGCTAACCTCAACACCCAGTTTTACGTCAACTTTTGGTTAATTACCTCATCTTTACAATCGAACACACATTTCTTGTGCGGTTAATGAAATTCACTGATAATTTATTGGAAATGGAATTAAAACTAACAATTCTTTATTCTAAATTTCCTGCTATCAAGACCACACTCCATTGGCATTTAAACCGCGAGGCTTCACTGCCACGCATTTATTCAAACAATGGAGATGTGCATGAAACGCAAACTTACACTCGCCCCACTCTCCTTATCTTCGGCGGGCTTAGGACTCACTTTACTCTCGAGCCTAGCGCAAGCGCATGGTTACCTAGATTACCCTGCCGCACGCCAACAAATCTGTGATATGGATGGTGGCTATTGGGATTCGTATGATGGCAGCACCATTCCGAATGCCGCTTGTCGCGCTGCATTTTTAGAGTCCAGCTGGACACCGTTTGTCCAAAAACCAGAATTTTCCACCTTAGTCGCCAATTACAATAACCAAGCGGCTGTGGAAGTGGCCATTCCTGACGGGCAACTTTGTTCGGCAGGCGATAACGCCAAGCACGGTATTGATTTACCTTCACCGGATTGGCAAAAAACCAAAGTCGACCTCAGCAACAATGGCAAGATCACTCTACAATATCGCGCCAATACTCCGCATAACCCAAGCTTTTGGAAAGTCTACCTAAGTAAACCAAGCTATGACTCCGCCACCATGCCACTGGCTTGGAGTGATCTCGATTTAATCGCTGAGTTTGGCAATCTATCGACCGTTGATCTTAATGGCCTCAAATATTATCAAATGGAAGTCACCTTACCGACCGATCGCACAGGAGATGCCATCATCTATACTCGTTGGCAGCGTCAAGATCCGGCTGGCGAAGGTTTCTACAACTGTAGTGATATTACCTTCGGAGGAAATGATGGTGGCAGCAACCCAGACAATCCACTTGATGCTTGGGTCAGCAGCGGAAACTTCCTAGCTTCAACCTTAGATGCTAACCAAGGTGATACCGTTTGGTTTAGAATTTTTGATGCCAATGGCAATGAAGTAGTATTCGATAAATTTGCTGTCGACAATGATACGGAAAGTATCTGGGGGGAATCTCTGGCCCAACATATTAATCAGCAATATTCGCAAATTGTGCAGATTGGCCTCAAAGATAATGCCCAACAAAAAATTGTCTATCAAAGCCAAGATTTATACAGCAACCTCGTCTACGTCACCAACAGTGATTATACCTACCAACTTGAAGTGAAGAGCGGTAACCAAGCGCCTGTTGTTGATGCGCCGACTACCCTTAGCGTACAAAGCGGCGCTAGCTTGGTCTTTGATGTCACTGCGACCGATGGCGACAACGACCCATTAGTATTTAGCGTCGATAAAGGTAGCATCATTGCTAAAACTGGTAATAGCATTACCGTCAACTATCAAGCGCCGAGCACTTCTGAATCTATGACCGAAAACATTACGGTTTCCGTCGGCGATGCGATCAGCACCACTAAAGCCATCATTGGCGTAACGGTGACACCCGCTGAAGATAACGGCGATGGTGGAAATAATGGTGGTGATAATAGCAATGAAACCACTTGGGATGCTTCAACCGCCTACAACACGGGTGATACGGTGATCTACGCTGGTATCACTTATACCGCCAAATGGTGGACACAGGGCGATCAACCTGACAGCTCCAATGTATGGCAAGCCGCTCAAAGCTCAGGAGATAGCGAATGGAGTAGCGACAAAGTCTATACATCAGGTGATACGGCTACCTACCAAGGTAAAACCTATAAAGCACAATGGTGGACAAAAGGTGATAATCCAACTCAAGGCGGAGCTTGGGTAGAGGTTTAATCGCTTACTTAAAGCCACTCCTCTAAAAAAGTAAAACCCCAAAAACCAAAGTAGGCCCAATCGGCCTACTTTTTCTTACCTAGCGTCTGTTGAGCTAGTAATAAATACCACAGCTACTTATTCTCAACCCAATAGCGGAGGTCTTTAAATTTCGCTAGGCTAGTACCATGGGTAAACTGATTATATACCCCAGCTTTAAAGTAACTGCTCTGCCCATCCCAATAGCTAATATCTTTCTTAAGTTTGACCACATCATTTCGCTTCACTACCAAAGTTTGCTGGCCAACAATGATTTCAAATTGACTCGATTTCCCTTCATCCCATGGTCCAAGATCATAAAAACTGTACGCTTTTTTACTGTCACAGTTAGGATCCGATGGCGTCGCATCCACACCTTTACAAATTAAAGTATTGCTTTTCACTGTCGCCCAATAATGATTTTTGATTCCCCACCGTTCTTTTTTCCAAACAATTCTTAACAATGGATGAGGAAACTGACTTTTACCATCAGAAAGCACTTCACTACTGTGGACTTGCATGTAAGTAATTTCATCTTGCTTATAATCAGATTGTGCAACCGAATCTTGGGGGTTAATCGGTTTTACCGTCGCCCGTAAGTGATAAAGCGTCGGTGTTTCAGTAGTAAAGTTATCCATAAACCGTAACTCTGCACGCTTTCTCACGCCATACATACTGAACACCAGGCTGCTATCGCTCTTATCTACGTAGAAATGTTCATTCATCACCCCCGCATACTGATTGGGTTTTGCCGCATTAGTGATGTTGCCGGGTTTACCATTGGGATCAGAAATTTGAAGCTTAGCTTGTGAGAAAATCGGTTTAAATTGCTCAAATTCATCTGGGATGGCTTTATTCTCACCGGGGATTTGCATCGCAAGCGGTAAACTTGCACTGGTGTTGCTACAAGCAGAGAGCCCTAGTAACAAGCCTGCACAAAGTAAACGACCAGCAGTCAACTTATTCATCATATTTCCTTAGTATTTTGACAGCGAAAAGCATAACTAAGCGTACGATCTGAGTGTGAGATATGCCTCCCATTTCATGATACCGACAAATATTGCCTGCGGTTTTAAGTCAAATAGACATAATGGCGTTAAATTTGGTGCAAAGCGTTATTAGATAAAGCCTACCCGCTTGGTTTCAATTAGGATTGAAGTCGGGTAAAAACTGCATTTTTTTTGAACTTAAGTGTGAATAAATACACAATTGCGACTAGAAAACGTTCAAACGAATATTTTTTTATACTTTACTGTTGACGTTAGTCACGAAAAACCGTTTAATACCCCCCGTCGCCCGGATAGCTCAGTCGGTAGAGCAGAGGATTGAAAATCCTCGTGTCGGTGGTTCGATTCCGCCTCCGGGCACCACTATTTATAGTTTGGTGTCTCACTTAGATAAGACATCAAATAAAAAATAAAGTGTGCCGACTTAGCTCAGTAGGTAGAGCAACTGACTTGTAATCAGTAGGTCACCAGTTCGATTCCGGTAGTCGGCACCATTCTTCTTTAATGTGAAGAAGTAAAACAAACAATTCCCCCTTAGTTCAGTCGGTAGAACGGCGGACTGTTAATCCGTATGTCGCAAGTTCAAGTCTTGCAGGGGGAGCCACTTTCAAGTTATTGGATAAACATCGAATAACTTAATGTGCCGACTTAGCTCAGTAGGTAGAGCAACTGACTTGTAATCAGTAGGTCACCAGTTCGATTCCGGTAGTCGGCACCATTCTTCTTAAACGTGAAGAATTAAAACAAACAATTCCCCCTTAGTTCAGTCGGTAGAACGGCGGACTGTTAATCCGTATGTCGCAAGTTCAAGTCTTGCAGGGGGAGCCACTTTCGAAAAGCCCGATCAATTTTGATCGGGCTTTTTGGTTTCTCGGTTCTCGGTTCTCGGTTCTCGGTTCTCGGTTCTCGGTTCTCGGTTCTCGGTTCTCGGAGAGAGTATGACGGTGACGCTTACCGCCATACACATGATTGAAACGTTCTAACGTTCTAACCCACCAATACACACGTATTTGGTTTCTAGGTATTCTTCCAATCCTTCTTTTGCGCCTTCACGGCCATTACCCGATTGCTTCATGCCACCAAACGGCGCTACTTCGGTTGAGATAATCCCTTCGTTAACACCAACCATGCCGTATTCCAAATTATGCGCCACACGCCAGATACGGTTCATGTCTTGGCAGTAGAAGTAAGCGGCCAAGCCATAAATGGTATCGTTCGCCATCTCAATCATTTTTTCTTCCTCAGAAAAACGAATAATAGGTAATACAGGACCAAAGATTTCGCCTTGAACTAAAGGTCTATCGTGCTCGACGTCTACCAGCACCGTTGGCGCAACAAATTGACCATCAAGTACCTGCTCACGGTTAACTTGTTTAGCACCGCGTCCTTTGGCTTCTTCAATCAGATCGGACACGCGTTGCTTCGCTTCTTTGGTGATCAGCGGGCCAATATCGGTGCCTTCATCTAACCCATTTCCGACTTTGAGCTTATCGACCGCCTCAACCAACTTAGCGACAAATTCATCGTACACGGCATCTTGCACATAAAAACGATTCGCGCACACGCAAGTCTGCCCCGCGTTACGGAACTTGCTGGCAATCGCGCCTTGTACCGCACTATCGATATCCGCATCATCAAACACGATAAAGGGCGCATTACCGCCAAGCTCCATCGAGGTACGCTTAATGGTGGAAGCGCACTGCATTTGTAGTTTACGGCCCACCAGCGTTGAACCAGTGAAGGAAAACTTACGAACAGAAGGATGATAGGTAAACACCTCTCCCACATCATGAGAATTCTCGCCAACAACCATGCGCAATACGTCTTTAGGAATGCCGGCTTGATAGGCTAATTCTGCAACGGCAAACGCGGTTAATGGAGTGAGTTCAGAAGGCTTACAAATAAAACTGCAACCCGCTGCCAGAGCTGGTGCGGCTTTACGAGTAATCATTGCCAACGGGAAGTTCCACGGAGTAATCGCGGCAGCGACACCAATGGCTTGCTTAACGGTTAAAATGGTTTTGTCATTACTGGCTGAAGGAATGGTATTGCCATAAGCTCTGCGCCCTTCCTCCGCGAACCACTCAATGAAAGAAGCACCATAGCGCACTTCACCTAGCGATTCTTTAAGTGGCTTCCCACCCTCTAAAGTGATCAACATCGCCAGATCGTCTTCATTTTCTAAAATCAGCTGATGCCATTTTTTCATTAACTGACATCGTTCTGCCGCAGGACGCTTTTGCCACCCTTTTTGACCCGCTTCTAATTCTTGTACGTCATGTTCAATGCGCGCCTGGCATGACATCGGCAGCGTCGCTAATAAACTGTTATCGAATGGATTGAATACTTGCTGCCCTTTGCCATCGGTTAAGACTGAGGCGAGTAAAGTTTGATTTTTTATTTGCTTCATATTCGTTCCTTTTAATTATTCTGCACACTCAGTTTAGCTAAATAATTTAGACCTAAGTGAATAGGGTCTGGTGACCTTTAGTGATGATTTTCATAATGCGCTTCAAAAGTAAGAAAATCCACCTTAGAAAATAAGCACCACTGATAGCAACAATAAAAACAGACATCGACTAAAAACAAGCCCCGACCATTGGCCGGGGCAGAGAATGATTCATAGCAGCAGAAAACCCTAATCAAGACTCACAAATAGGACTCGACCTTCTGGTTTCACCTTAATATCACCGTTAACTTCAATACGAGGATCATTGATAATGTCTATCTTAGATCTCGGCCAACCATGTTTATACAAGTAAGGTTGAATAAAGTGGTAGCGCAGGTTGCTAGGAACTTTAAAAGCATTAGAACCGGTACGCTGCAACATAAACGCCGTCATTTTCGGCTCATCAACACTGATCACAACCTTGTCGAATTTCTCTGGGTGTTCGAAATTTTCACTGCCAGGGTGGGCCTCCATAATGCTGGCCATAATTTGACGCGTATTAGTATAGCCGTAGTTATAATCATGCATTTGATAACCGAGCGGTATAAACAGCAAAACCAATAACAAAGTTCGCCACTTATTGCTCTCAACCAACAACATCACCATCGCCAAACCTATTGGCAAGGTAATTCCAGAACGCAGCGGAACTTGAACCCCAAGAGGAAGCACACTGGCGTAAATAGAAAACACCACCAGCAACACGACAATACAATATTTAACATGTTGCTTTAGTGCCCATAATACGGTGCAAGCCAGTGGCAAATACAACCATCCACTCAACTCAGAAATATATAAAGCGTTACGCTCAAAATTGGCCGCACTTTTGGCAATATTATCCATCAAACTCGCCAAGTCAGTGGAAGGCGTAGAACGTCGCCAATGAGCAAACTGAATAAAGCTAGCATGATCAGAAAAAAAATAGCTATAGGCATACACAAGGCTATTGGCAACCAGATAACCAAGGACATAGCCCAATATCCAAACCGCCACAAAACTGGCTATTTCACGCCAACTCGCTGTGCGTAACGTCGATAAAAACAATAATGGCATTAAGAAATAAAACGCCGGATAAGTGGCAAACAGTAATACACCAGACACCAACAAAAATGCCGACGGATTAAACTTATCTTTCACATAAGCAAAAAAAGCCAACATTACACAACCGGGAACCAGCGTCATCGGCCATTTAAACAGCATGGTAAAATACGGCACATTGACGATTAACAAGCCAAAGCAAAGTGCAAACCAAGTGTCTTTTCTTATCCCAAGCGCCAATTTATAGCCAAAATAGAAAATGGCCGTATCACAGATGATCACAGCAAGAGAAGAAGGCATCTCACGTAAGCTATAAAACAAAGCAAAGTTAATCCAACGCCCTTCGGAAACAAACTTGTCGCTGTATCCAGTCATATAAGGTAATGCGTCGTGGGCAATATCTGAAAATACCGACATCTGTACGTTATACAAGGTTGCCGCCAATAAGATGATAAACAGCAACCACTGAGTTAATGCCCAAACATCAAAATAACGGCTCTCTTGTTTGAATACCGCAGCAAACCCTGACATTGAAAACCCTCGTGAAAATACTTGTCTATACCCAAGATAGTTAACCACCATGGATACTCCGACCGCTAAGACTTGAGCCAAATAAACCCACATAGAGAATCCTTCCACCAGCAAATAAAGCACACTGGTGGAGCACAGTAATGAGGTTAAATTAACCAAGCAAAATGGTATAAATTGCCCTGTTTTCTTATCGGCTTGAAACACAAAACTGCGATTTAACACATAGCTTATGAGCATCCCAATCCCATAAGACAACACAGACGCCACTAAATAGCGCCCAGAAAGCTGGTAAATCAAAATAAAGGCAAGATAGGCGGAAGCGGTATTGATAAGCCCAACCAAGCCAAACCTCAGCTTTTGCCCTAAATCATGATGAATAAAACTAGGCAGCATTTTGACGCGACTGTGCGGCATGGGCTTCTCGATCTTTTTTGATAATGTAAGCAGGACGATTTTTGGATTCGTTATAAATGCGGGCCACGTACTCACCTAGAATGCCAATTGAAATCAGTTGTACACCGCCCATAAACAATATCGATACCAAAATGGAAGTCCAACCGGACACCCAATGATCAGTCATTAAGCGTACATACACGGAATACAACAACATCAACAGGGCAATACCGGAGCAGACAAACCCCAACATAATTGACAGTTTTAGAGGCTTAACAGAAAACGACAAAATGCCATCAATACCGAACTTAATCATTTTAGTCAGCGGGTATTTGGATTCACCAGCAAATCGAGCCGCACGTTCATAACTGATGGAGGTTTGATTAAAGCCAATCCAACTCACCATACCTCGAATAAAACGGGCTTTTTCAGGCATCGCATTTAAATGATCGACCACTTGGCGATCCATCAAACGAAAGTCTCCGGTATCAAGAGGAATAGGCACTTCCGATAAACCGTCTAATAAGCGATAAAACAACTTAGCAGACCAACGTTTAAATGCAGATTCACCTTCACGGCTAAGGCGTGTGGCGTACACCACATCAAAACCTTGCTGCCATTTATCGATCATGTCAGCAATCAACTTAGGAGGATCTTGCAGATCAGCATCGATCAACACCACAGCATCACCTGTACTGATTTCAAGCCCAGCACTGACCGCTTGTTGATGACCAAAATTACGAGAGAAAGATAAAGTACGGATATTGTCATGCTGCCGGCTATGTGCGAGCAATTTAGCTTCGGTATCATCCGCACTGCCATCATTCACAAAAATTAACTCAAAGACATAACCCTCAATATTTTGCGTAACTGAAAGCAACTCAGCAACCGTTGCATCAATGACTTCACTTTCATTAAAACAAGGTACAACAATCGAAACCGTTTTCATAAATCCCCCACAAATAAACACCAAAACAAGTGCGAGTCGTATTACTTTTCTAATAAAAAGAAAGGCATAAACAGGAGCGAGTAAACGACATCAAAAAGCCACACAGAATGTAACAATTTGTATCTAAGATAATTCAAATTAATAAAGAGTCACGAAATAAATGCAAGTTTGTCGCAGTTTTTACAATGGAGACATTGAGCTGACAGAGAAGAAATAGAGAAAAGATAAATGCAAAAAAGGCGTTCACTTTCATGAACGCCTTTCTTAAATTTGGTAGCGGTGGGCGGACTTGAACCGCCACGCCCGAAGGCAACGGATTTTGAATCCGTCGTGTATACCAATTTCACCACACCGCCAAATTGTCACCTTGCGAATTATTCATCGCTAAGGAATGATTGGAATTATACGTATGCATTTAAGGCGCGCAAGTGTTAAATGTACAAATTGATTCAATCGCCGATATTTTCACCATAAATGCTAGCTTGATACATTTTTGTACTTTAAATCCCCTATTCAACTCGCTATTCTGCTTTCAAACTTTGCAATTAGAACACTTATGAATTCGACAACTCAAGTAAAACCAGCTGGCTTTTTACGCCGTTTGGCCGCCATTTTTTATGATGCTTTGATTATTATCGCAATTGAAATGATTGCGGTCGGTGTGGTGATTGCGACCATGGAAGCTCTGTTATCGCAAGGTGTCATTAACTACGGTTCCTATATAGATGCCAGCGACTTACTCAATCATCACCCTGTGTGGAGCATTGTATTTCATCTTTATATTGCAGCTGTTTGGGTGGGGTTTTTAAGCTTCTTTTGGATGAAAGGTCAAACGCTTGGCATGCGTGCATGGAAGTTACGAGTACAAAATGAAGATGGCAGCAATATTGGCTTTGGACAATCGCTGTTGCGAGCTGCAACTTCTTTCCTTGGTCTGGGAAATATCACAGTCTTGTTTGATCCAGAAAAACGTGCGTTGCAAGACATGTGGTCAAAATGCCAAGTCGTACACCTACCTCATGTTGATTACGCTAAACGCTAACAAAAGACACCAACGAAAAAGGGATACCGCATGGTATCCCTTTTTTAAGTTCGGCGGTTACGCTTTTCGTCTCATCAGCATGATAGCGACCGCTAAGAATATCAGGCTTGGTGCCAGTGCCCCTATTATCGGCGGTATACCATACACCAAACTCATTGGTCCAAATACTTCACTAGAAATATAGAAAGTAAAGCCCGCAATTACACCAGATAAAATACGTGCGCCCATAGTCACACTACGCAGTGGGCCAAATACAAACGACAGCGCCATCAACATCATCACCGCTATCGATAATGGCTGAAATACTTTACGCCAAAATGCCAAATCGTAACGCGAAGCATCTTGCTCAGACTCTTTCAAATAAGTCACATAGCTATACAAGCCAGTCATAGATAATTCTTCAGGCTTAACCGTAACCACTGCGAGCTTATCCGGCGTTAGTGTCGTTTGCCATTCGTAGTTACCAATATTTTCTTTTGTCAGTTGAACATCGTTATCCATTTTAGTGATTTGAACGTCTTTCATCATCCAACGGTTATCATCTTCATAACGCACGACTTTCGACACTAAAATATCATTTAATTTTTTATTTTCATTGAATTGCCAGATGGTCACCGCATCAAGCTCATGCTCACCATTAACACGACCAATATAAATGAAATTATTGCCATCTCGGGCCCAAACTCCATTTTGAACCGATACAATATCTCCACCAGCAATCGCCATGGCTCGAGAATCACGCGCTAATTTTTGCGCTTGCGGCGAGCCCCATTCCCCAAGAACCATTACCATCAACATCAAAGGAACCGCGGTTTTTAATACCGACATACCGATGTTTAACTTAGAAAAGCCTGAAGCTTGCATAACTACGAGCTCAGAACTGGCCGCTAACATACCAAGACCAATAAGCGCGCCTAGTAATGCCGCCATAGGGAAGAACATTTCAATATCACGAGGAATACTTAATACCACGAAGTACAAGGCTTCCATTAAATCGTATGTGCCTCTGCCGACTTTACGTAACTGTTCTACATATTTAATGATCGCAGACAAGCCAACCAAAGTAGCTAAGCATAAAGACGAAGTGGCAATGATGGTTCGGCCAATATACCAATCAAGAATTTTAAACACGGCTCAACTTCCTTTTTCTTAATTTGTCTCTTAGGCCACGCACAAATAAGCTATCTAAACTATTGAGAATAATACCTGCAATTAATAAGCAACCATTGATAAGCCACATGCCTAATCCAGCGGGCACACTACCATCTTCAATTGCCGATTTCATTGCACTGATGGCTAAGAAATAAGCCAAATAAATCAGAACCGCTGGGCCTAACTTAGCAAAGCGACCTTGGCGCGGGTTCACCGCCGACAGTGGCACGACCACCAAAGTTAAAAGTGGGATACATACAATCAGGGTCATTCGCCATTGCAATTCAGCTTTTGCTTCAAGGTTACCTTGACCGATAAGATCTAACGTTGGAATCGCTTCCCATTTACGCTTTTTCTTTTTAGCTTCACGTTGACCGATTAAGGCTGAATATTCATCGTAATTGGTATTTCGATAATCCAATGAGTTTGGAATACCTTCATAACGAGTACCATCTTTTAGTGTGAGCATCTGTCGGCCATCAGGGAACTCTTGTACCACGCCCGATGAAGCAAACATGACGCTAGGGCGGATGGAATCACGAGGCTGAGCTTGCGCGACAAACACGTTGGTAAGTTTTTTGTCTTTAATATCATCAACAAACACAACCGCACTGCCGTCTGGTGATTGTTGGAATTGACCTTTTTTAAGTAAGTCGACACTGCTTGTAGTCGCCACTTGCTCCATAAGCTGTGTCACTTTTTCTTGGCTCCAAGGAGAAAGCCACAAAGAATTCACAGCGGCAATAACGCCAGTAATGATAGCGAGATACAAGGCGGCTTGAACAAGGAATTTATTACCAATACCAGTGGCGTTCATCACCGTGATTTCACTTTCTGCGTATAAGCGACCAAAGGTAAGTAAAATACCTACATATAAACTTAAAGGCAGCATTAATAAGCCCATTGCAGGCATGTTCAACCCAACAATCGACATAATCATATTGGCAGGAATGTCACCATCAGACGCATCAGCCAATACGCGGATAAATTTTTGGCTTAAAAACACCAAAAAAAGCACGAAAAAGACGGCGAACTGGCTTTTGAGTGTTTCACGGATCAAATATCTAACAATAATCACGCAGCATTACCTATACAAAACTTGTTTTTTTGACGGAATCACTATAGTTTTCCGATGAGTCTATTATTTTTAATATTTTTTAACTATATTAATCTGTAAATATCGAGTGAATTTTCTTAGATTACTCGATTCACTATTCGACTAAATTTTGTGTTGCTTAATTCTAGCTCAGTTTACCGACTGATAAGCAAGATAAAGCATTATCCAACATTTAGTTCTATTTGTCTTTAGGATGTAGGAGTACGCATGGAGTTCAGTGTAAAAAGTGGCAGCCCAGAGAAACAACGCAGCGCTTGTATCGTTGTCGGTGTATTTGAGCCACGTCGCCTTTCTCCTGTCGCAGAACAACTCGATAAAATCAGCGACGGCTATATCAGTTCATTATTGCGCCGAGGTGATCTCGAAGGAAAACCAGGCCAAATGTTATTATTACACCAAGTACCAGGCATGTTGTCAGAGCGTGTTCTTTTAGTTGGTTGTGGTAAAGAACGCGAACTGGGTGAACGTCAGTACAAAGATATTATCCAAAAAACCATCGGTACCTTGAATGATACCGGCTCAATGGAAGCAGTATGCTTTTTAACAGAGCTGCATGTCAAAGGTCGTGACACCTATTGGAAAGTTCGCCAAGCGATTGAATCCACTAAAGACAGTTTGTACACCTTTGATCAATTCAAAAGCAATAAGCCAGAAACTCGCCGTCCATTACGTAAATTGGTCTTTAACGTCCCAACTCGTCGTGATTTAAACCTAGGCGAAAAAGCCATTGCACACGGACTTGCCGTCGCATCCGGTGTTAAAGCCTGTAAAGATCTTGGCAACATGCCACCCAACGTAGCTAACCCAGCTTACCTTGCTTCTCAAGCTCGTCGCCTTGCCGATGAATTTGACACCATCACTACCAAAGTGATCGGTGAAGAAGAAATGGAAAAACTCGGCATGCACTCTTACCTAGCGGTCGGTCGTGGCTCTCGTAATGAGTCCATGATGTCGGTTATCAGCTATAAAGGTAATCCAGATCCTGAAGCCAAGCCGATTGTTTTAGTTGGTAAAGGTTTAACCTTCGATTCAGGTGGCATTTCATTAAAACCAGGCGAAGGCATGGATGAAATGAAGTACGACATGTGTGGCGCAGCTTCAGTCTTTGGCACCATGAAAGCATTGGCTAAACTTAACCTACCAATTAATGTGGTTGGTGTTTTAGCTGGCTGTGAAAACATGCCGGGCAGCAATGCTTATCGCCCTGGTGATATTTTGACTACCATGTCAGGCCAAACGGTTGAAGTACTTAACACCGATGCGGAAGGTCGCTTAGTGTTATGTGATGCCTTAACCTACGTTGAGCGTTTTGACCCGGATTGTGTTATCGATGTGGCCACACTCACCGGTGCTTGTGTGATTGCCCTAGGTCATCACATCAGCGGTGTTGTTGCTAACCACAACCCGCTTTCGCATGAAATTGTGAACGCTTCTGAACAAGCGGGTGACCGTGCATGGCGTTTACCAATGGCAGACGAATATCAAGAACAGCTCAATAGCCCATTTGCTGATATGGCGAATATCGGTGGCCGCCCAGGTGGTGCGATCACCGCGGGCTGTTTCTTATCTCGTTTTACTAAGAAATATAACTGGGCTCACTTAGATATTGCTGGGACAGCTTGGAAATCTGGCGCACAGAAAGGTTCAACCGGTCGCCCTGTTCCTCTGCTTGTTCAGTTCTTAGTGAACCGCTCTTCTGGCTCACAAATTCTTGAAGAATAATCTGAGCAATTAAGAGTAAGATGAAACAACAGATCATCTCTATCTGTTGAACGATTGGGGCCAAGCGGCCCCTTTCCTGTTTTTATTATCGAGCGTATAAATCCCTTTATGGCAATCGCAACCTTCTACATTATTGAGCCAGACAGCCCTCAAGATACACTTGATGGACGAATAGCTTATGCGATTTATCTTGCCTGTTACTTTGCCAAGCAAGGTGCCAAGGTGTATCTCCATGCGCATGATAAAACTCAAGCTGAAGCCATCGATGAAGCGTTGTGGCAGCAAGAACCTACAAACTTTCAAGCTCACAACTTAATTGGCGAAGGGCCTCATTACGGCACCCCCATCGAGATTGGTTACCACGAAGCAAGGCCACATCGTAATCGTCAGATCGTCATTAACATGGCGGATAATGAGACAAATTTTGCCCAGACCTTTGCACAAGTGGTAGACTTCGTCCCTTGCGAACAAAAAGCAAAGCAACAAGCACGAGAAAGGTATAAAATCTACCGACAAGCTGGCTTTGAAATGCAGACAATAAATATTGAAAACGTTACTCGAAGCTCGGAAGAGAAAAGCACGTAAATCGAGAAAGCTTTAATTTGAATATCGAGAAGCGAAGCGATCAAGCAACGAGAAGCGAAGCGCTCGAACTCCGTAATTTCACGCTCACAGTATTAGTAAAAGAAGACTATGGAAAAGACATACAACCCAACATCAATTGAACAGGCGCTATATCAGCGTTGGGAAGAGGCTGGTTACTTTAAGCCTCACGGTGACACATCAAAAGACGCGTACAGCATCATGATCCCGCCACCGAACGTCACTGGTAGCCTTCACATGGGTCACGCTTTCCAAGACACCATTATGGATACGCTTATCCGTTGTGAGCGCATGAAAGGCAAAAACACCTTATGGCAAGTCGGTACTGACCACGCTGGTATCGCCACTCAAATGGTGGTTGAGCGTAAAATTGCAGCCGAAGAAGGTAAAACCAAGCACGATTACGGTCGTGATGCGTTCATCGACAAAATCTGGGAATGGAAAGGCGAATCTGGCGGTACCATTACTAAGCAATTACGTCGTTTAGGTGCATCAGTAGACTGGGATCGCGAACGCTTTACCATGGATGCGGGCCTATCAAATGCCGTACAAGAAGTGTTTGTTCGCTTGTACCAAGAAGACTTAATTTACCGTGGCAAACGCCTAGTAAACTGGGATCCAAAACTGCACACCGCTATTTCTGATCTTGAAGTAGAAAACAAAGATAAAAAAGGCCACATGTGGCACTTCCGTTACCCACTTGCTGATGGCGTAAAAACAGCGGAAGGCAAAGACTACATCGTGGTAGCAACCACTCGCCCAGAAACGGTTCTTGGTGATACCGGTGTGGCTGTTAACCCTGAAGATCCACGTTATAAAGATTTAATTGGCAAAGAAATCATTCTACCCATCGTCAACCGCCGCATTCCTATCGTTGGTGATGAGCACGCGGATATGGAAAAAGGCACAGGGTGTGTGAAGATCACTCCTGCGCACGATTTCAATGACTATGAAGTCGGCAAACGCCACCAACTTCCAATGATCAACGTACTGACGTTTGACGCCAACATTCGTGATGCAGCGGAAGTATTCAATAGCAACGGCGAAGCCAGCGACGTTTACAGCACAGACATTCCTGCTCAATACCAAGGTTTAGAGCGTTTTGCTGCGCGTAAAGCTTTAGTGGCAGAAATGGACACTCTTGGTCTACTTGATGAAATCAAAGATCACGACCTAACCGTGCCTTATGGTGACCGTGGTGGCGTAGTAATTGAACCTATGCTGACCGACCAATGGTACGTGCGCGCTGCAACCTTAGCTGAGCCAGCAGTAAAAGCGGTTGAAGATGGCGATATCCAATTCGTACCAAAACAATATGAAAATATGTACTTCTCTTGGATGCGTGATATTCAAGATTGGTGTATTTCTCGCCAGCTTTGGTGGGGTCACCGTATTCCGGCTTGGTATGACAACGACGGCAATGTTTACGTTGGTCGCACTGAAGAAGAAGTTCGTGAGCAAAATAACCTAGCACCAGTGGTCGTGTTACGCCAAGATGATGACGTACTCGATACTTGGTTCTCTTCTGCACTTTGGACATTTGGTACATTAGGCTGGCCAGAAGAAACGCCAGAGCTAAAAACATTCCACCCATCTGATGTGTTGGTAACAGGCTTTGACATCATCTTCTTCTGGGTTGCTCGTATGATCATGATGACCATGCACTTCTGTAAAGATGAAAATGGCAAGCCTCAAGTCCCATTCAAAACCGTTTACGTGACCGGTCTTATCCGTGATGAAAACGGCGATAAAATGTCGAAATCAAAAGGCAACGTACTTGACCCAATCGACATGATCGACGGTATTGATCTTGAGTCTTTAGTTGAAAAACGTTGTGGCAACATGATGCAACCGCAACTTGCGAAGAAGATCGAGAAAAATACGCGTAAAACATTCGAAAACGGCATTGAACCATACGGTACTGACGCATTGCGCTTTACTCTCGCAGCCATGGCTTCAACCGGTCGTGATATTAACTGGGATATGAAGCGTCTTGAAGGTTACCGTAACTTCTGTAACAAACTATGGAACGCCAGCCGTTACGTATTGATGAACACAGAAGATCAAGATTGTGGTTTTGCAGCAGATGCTGAACTGGAATACTCATTAGCCGACAAGTGGATCGAAGCGCAGTTTGAAATTGCCGCTAAGGAATTCAACGCGCACATTGATAACTTCCGTTTAGATATGGCGGCCAACACTCTGTATGAATTCATCTGGAACCAATTCTGTGACTGGTATTTAGAATTAACGAAACCTGTTCTATGGAAAGGCACAGAAGCGAAACAACGCGCAACTCGTCGTACTTTGATTACGGTACTTGAGAAAACGCTACGTCTAGCGCACCCAGTTATTCCATATATCACAGAATCTATCTGGCAAAGCGTTAAACCGCTTGTTGAAGGGGTTGAAGGTGAAACCATCATGACTCAGGCTCTGCCTCAGTTTGATGAAAGCAACGTTGATGAAAAAGCCCTTCACGACATCGAGTGGGTCAAACAATTCATCACTTGCATTCGTAACCTACGTGCAGAATACGATATCGCGCCAAGCGTACCACTTTCTGTCATGCTCAAAGCCGATGCTATCGATGCGAAACGTCTTGAAGACAACCTAGCGGTATTAAGCTCGCTAGGTAAGCTAGAAGATGTGAAAGTTCTTGCGGAAGGCGAAGCGACGCCAGCTTGTGCAACGGCACTTGTTGGTAAATCGACCATTATGATCCCAATGGCTGGTTTGATTGATAAAGACGCTGAGCTCGCGCGTTTAGATAAAGAAGTAGCGAAAACTCACGGTGAGATCAAACGCATCGAAGGCAAGCTAAACAACCAAGGCTTTGTTGCAAAAGCACCTGAAGCCGTTGTAGCAGCAGAACGAGCCAAACTAGAAGGTTATCAAGAAACCTTAGTGAAACTGGAAGAGCAAAAAGCGACCATCGCAGCACTATAAAGCAGCGAAATTCACTTTCTCGGCGCGATACCGCTCGTCACTTCAAAAAATTAAAGGCTAACCTTCGGGTTGGCCTTTTTTATCCTCCATGATTCAGCCATATTTTTCGTTAACAAACCTTAGCTAAAACAAAATCATTCACTTCCTATTCCACCTTTGGCAACGCAAGCTAACTAATTAATTTTAAAGAAAAAACACTTATAGAAAAGCTATTATAAACCGGGCACAAATAACACATATTATTTGCAAGGAATTGGTTAATGATTGGTTGATCTGGATTAATAGTCATTACCTATCAAATAAATAACTGATTCCTTACTTTACGTAATGATAATTATTCGCAATAATAACCTTAACCAAGCAAGATTGCTTATCTGGGGGAATTATGAAAAAGACACTGACTTTTGCGGTATTACACTTTAGCGTTGCATTCACATTAGCGTATGTATTAACAGGCGATATTATCATTGGTAGCTTGATCGCTATGACTGAACCTATGATCAATACCGTAGCCTTCTATTTCCATGAAAAAGTATGGCAAAGTAAAAAACTTCACCGAATTGCACTGATGTCGCCAAGCCGTAAAACCGCCAGTTTTGCCGTGCTGCACTTCAGCGTTGCATTTACTGTGGTTTATTTCTTAACCGGTGACTTATTCGTTGGGGGCTTAATGGCCGCGTTAGAGCCAACCATTAACACCGTTGTATTCTACTTCCATGAACGCTTATGGATTCTTAACGAGAAAGCGAAAGTGACTTTACATTGTCACCATAAAGAATTGCACCAGCACAGCAATGAGATTACAGAACCTCAACAAAACGAAAGCAACATTTACTTATAAATCTTAATGTATTAAACCATCCCCTGCATTCCTTAGCCCACCGCCATTGGTGGGCTTTTCATTACCCTCCCAAGATGACAAGACCAAACGAATCCGTTATAAAAGATGTTTTGAACCTTAATAAGATAAGCATATTAATGACTTTGCATATTCGCCCAATCCAACCTTCAGACAACCCTCATATCGCTCAAGTCATCCGTGACGTGTCCGCTGAGTTTGGTCTCACCGCCGACAAAGGCTATAGCGTAGCCGATCCAACCCTAGATACTTTATTTGAAGTGTACCAAGTGCCAAAATCTCAATACTGGGTTCTGATTAATGAGCAAAACAACATTGTCGGTGGTGCAGGTATTGCGCCTTTGGCTGGTATGCCTGAAGTGTGTGAATTGCAAAAAATGTACATGCTTAATAGCGCTCGAGGGAAAGGGCTTGCTCAAAAACTGATAGACCAGTGCTTACATCAAGCAAAGCGCCTCGGCTATAAACAGTGCTATTTAGAGTCAACAGCTGAGCTTAAAGCCGCCCTGACTTTATATGAAAAAAACGGCTTTCAACACTTGGATGCCCCTTGGGGAAATACCGGTCATAGTGACTGTGAAGTGGTGATGGCTAAAATCTTGTCATAACAGAGATACATCAAAGAGAAAGGCATTGAATACACAATCATAACGGAAAATGGCGGACACTTTGCGTTTCAGAAAGCGCCACATCAAACTTGAAGTGGTAACCATCTAAATGCACATACAGCTCAGTGCTGCCAGATAATGGTTGGTTACTATCTCTATCAATAACGGCTTGCTTCGGTGCATCTACCTGAAAAATCGCTGTCACATGATCATTACGCATATCCAAAGGTATGGTGTATGTCATACCTTCATATTTAATATTCGTCGACACAAGGCCTGGTTTTAGCGTGTGATAATAAACATCGACTTTTAACTCACACCCACCACCGTGATGCCAAATCTGCTCTGTTACCACATGCTGTAAACGCACGTTTTTGACTAAGCGCAGAAATGGCGTACAGGCAATTCCCATCGGGGTAAAGTGAGTCTTAGCGGGTATTTCACCAAGATGACAGACTGAATTCACTTCATCGATCAAATCATCATCATCCGGCTCTAAAAACAAAATTTCGATTCGATTTCGACCTAGTGCCAAATACTCTTTAATGTCTTTTTGATAGCGATACTGGCTACCATCGCAATCAAAAACCGCTACGCCACTGACACGGACTTCGGCATACCCTTCAATGCCATCAATAACCAAATCAATACCAGAAAGCGCTAACATAGCCTCATCAACTTCAATGTCATGCATCAAATGCCATTCTTGTTGCTTAATGTTTTCTTCACTGAGCGTATCAGGTAACACGGAACTTAAAGCAGCCGGAAAAGTAATATCGGTTTGGGGGATAGAAAGATCCGTCAAAGGTGAAAGCTGCCATAAGCCATCAAGTTGAAAATGCATAATCGTCCATGAATGTATTGGGTTTCGTTGAATCTAGATTAGATACAAAAATACCAGCAACAAGGCTGGTACTTTTTAACCGACGAATGAAAACTTACTCAGCGTCGTAATCGTCGTTTTCTTCATCATAAATGGCGTCTTCACCTTCGTAGAAAGTGCCCCAACCATCGTAAATGATGTCGTATTTTTCAGCCAAGTTCACCAGCTTTTCGACTTGC
The DNA here is from genome assembly GCF_026001925.1 of Vibrio gangliei. Taxonomy (NCBI): domain Bacteria; kingdom Pseudomonadati; phylum Pseudomonadota; class Gammaproteobacteria; order Vibrionales; family Vibrionaceae; genus Vibrio; species Vibrio gangliei. The sequence continues at coordinate 2,116,460 of NZ_AP021869.1, forward strand.
TCATCAATCAGATTTGCATCTAAAGCAGACTGCATAATAGCATCACAACATAATACCTTAGAACCATCTTCGTCTTCTGTTTCTTCAGCTTCTAACACTTCAAAGCCCATTTTAAAGGCTTCGATAACCGCTTTTTCTAGTGTTTCGAAATCTTCAGCAAACAAATGATGCTCAATATCATAAAGTGCATCAGGATCACTGCCATCTTCAATCAATGCTGCGATAATTTCACGTGTTTCTTCTTTTTGAAATTCAATCAGTTCTTCAACCGACATGTAGTCGTCTTGCATAGATTGATCGTTGTTAGACATAACCAGGCTCCAATCGTGAGGCTCAAACAAAATATATAGCTGATATTTTGCCATGAAACCAACAACTAATCACCTTTTTGCACGAGAGCAACAATGATTTCCTATCCTTAGACAAGTATGGCATTCTGATTCATTCAAATTAGCTCAAAACTATATAAATAAAAATTCACATTATTGGCATTTTTATGTAGAGTTTATTTTTACACTCAATCAACAAGGACGTGTTTATGGCTTTCAACTTACGTAACCGCCACTTTTTAAAATTACTGGATTTCACACCAAAAGAAATTGAATTCTTATTAAGTCTCTCTCGTGATCTAAAACGTGCCAAATACGCAGGTTGTGAAAAGAAAACACTGGTTGGAAAGAATATCGCGTTAATCTTTGAAAAGTCTTCCACTCGTACTCGCTGTGCTTTCGAAGTTGCGGCATTCGATCAAGGCGCTCAAGTCTCATATCTTGGCCCATCAGGCTCACAAATTGGCCATAAAGAGTCAATGAAAGACACGGCACGTGTATTAGGCAGAATGTACGATGGCATTGAGTATCGTGGTTACGGCCAAGCCATTGTTGAAGAATTAGCAGTACACGCAGGCGTGCCCGTTTGGAATGGCCTGACGGATGAATTCCATCCAACCCAAATCTTAGCGGATTTCCTTACGATGCAGGAATACAGCCAAGATAAGAATTTGAATGACATTTCGTTTGCTTACTTAGGCGATGCGCGGAATAACATGGGCAACTCTCTCATGGTAGGCGCAGCAAAAATGGGCATGGATATTCGCCTGGTCGCTCCTAAAGCCTTTTGGCCTGAAGAATCACTGGTTCAAACCTGCCAAGAAATTGCCAAAACCACTGGCGCTAAAATCACGCTTACGGAAGAAGTCAAAGAAGGCGTTCACGGCTGTGATTTCCTTTATACCGACGTTTGGGTTTCGATGGGTGAAGCAGCGGAAGCCTGGGATGAGCGCGTCGCATTAATGACGCCGTATCAAATCAATATGGATGTCATCAAGGCAACAGGGAATTCCGATGTGAAATTCATGCACTGCTTACCCGCTTTCCATAACGATGAAACCACCGTTGGCAAAGAAGTGGCCGACAAATACGGCATGAAAGGATTAGAAGTGACCGAAGAGGTGTTCGAATCCGATTACTCCATCGTATTCGACCAAGCGGAAAACCGCATGCACACCATCAAAGCGGTGATGGTGGCTACCTTAGGTCAATAGTCACTGAATGAATTCGTAGTCAGATCAAGACTGACTGAATTAGTCAAAAACCAGTGAAGCAATCGCTTGCGATCGCCTTGTTTGGGAGTATAATTTGCCCAACTAACAAGGAGTAACTATGCGACTGCAACATCACAATCATTCATTGAATAACGGGCCTTTTTGCTTGTTAGATGTTGTTATTGCTGTTATTCCTTCATGATCAAGCCTCCTTTATTGGGGGCTTTTTTGTATCTGAAGCTATATTAAAGCGTGAATCTAAGGACAAATCATGGCGAACTCGCTCTATCAAAAGCACATTATTTCTATTCCTGAACTGTCTCGTCAGGAGCTTGAATTGATCGTTCAAACCGCAGCTCAAATTAAAGATGAGCCTCAACCAGAATTGATTAAAGGAAAAGTGGTCGCTAGCTGTTTTTTTGAACCTTCAACGCGTACCCGCCTATCCTTTGAAACCGCCATTCAACGTATCGGCGGCAGCGTGATTGGCTTTGATAACGCGGGCAATACATCACACGCTAACAAGGGCGAAACCTTAGCCGATTCAATCCGCATTATTTCTTCTTACGTTGATGCCTTTGTCATGCGTCACCCACAAGAAGGTGCGGCGCGTTTGGCGTCTGAATTTTCCAATGGCACACCCATTATCAATGCGGGTGACGGTTCTAACCAGCACCCGACTCAAACCTTGTTGGATTTGTACAGCATCTACGAAACTCAAGGCACGCTCGATAACATCAGCATTGCCTTTGTTGGCGATTTGAAATATGGCCGAACCGTCCACTCTCTGACTCAAGCGCTGGCGAAATTCAACAATGTGCGTTTCTACTTTGTGGCCCCTGAAGCCTTGGCCATGCCGGATTACTTATGTGAAGAACTGGACGATGCTGGCATTCAATACAGCCTGCATACTGATATGGATGAAGTGATCCCTGAGCTGGATATTTTATACATGACGCGCGTTCAAAAAGAGCGCTTTGATGAATCTGAATACGCGCACATTAAATCGGCTTACATCTTAACCGCCGCCGCTTTAGAGCCCGCTAAGAGCAATTTAAAAGTGCTTCATCCACTACCACGAGTCGATGAAATCACAGTGGATGTCGATAAAACTCCATACGCTTATTATTTCCAACAAGCAGAAAATGGTGTTTACGCTCGCACCGCTCTGCTCGCTCTAGTTTTAAACCAAACCTTATAATCACGAGGCCCATCATGTCTAAACAAACTCAATTACAAGTTGAAGCAATTAAAAACGGTACCGTGATTGACCACATTCCTGCCAGCATCGGTATCAAGGTACTGAAGTTGTTTGAAATGGATAACTCAAAAGAAAAAGTGACCATTGGCTTGAACTTGCCATCATCGGCGCTCGGGCATAAAGATTTACTAAAAATCGAAAACACCTTCATTACCGAAGAACAAGCACAGAAGTTGGCTTTGTATGCACCGCACGCAACGGTTAATCAAATTGAAGAATACCAAGTGGTGAAAAAGTTAGCCCTAACACTACCTAAAGTGGTCACGGATGTGTTTAACTGTGCTAATAGCAATTGCATTACTCATAATGAGCCTGTCGCCAGCAGCTTTACTGTTATCGAAAAAGCCAACGACATTCGCTTAAAATGTAAGTATTGTGAAAAAAGCTTCTCACGCGAGATTATGACTGAGAAATAATGTTGTCTGGCAAGCGAGCCAGACATGTACAGACACTCACATCAATCATGGATATAACGATGACAAAAGTACTACATACAGAATCCGCTCCAGCCGCCATTGGCCCATACGTACAAGGCGTAGATTTAGGCAACATGGTCATGACTTCTGGCCAAATCCCAGTTAACCCAGTTACAGGTGATGTACCAGCTGAAATCACAGCGCAAGCGCGTCAATCTCTTGATAACGTCAAAGCGGTGGTAGAGTCTTCAGGTCTTACCGTTGCCGATATCGTAAAAATGACCGTGTTTGTAAAAGATCTCAACGACTTCGCCGCGGTTAACGAAGTGTATGGCGCTTTCTTTGATGAGCATAACGTGGCCAACTACCCAGCACGTTCATGTGTTGAAGTGGCTCGCTTACCAAAAGATGTTGGTATCGAAATAGAAGCCATTGCAGTACGTAAATAATTTATACCGATTATTTATATCAAAGGCTCACTAATACCAGTGGGCCTTGCTTATATTCCATCGACACTTCCATTTTCCTACTGCGATGACGGAGCTCTAATACAGCAGTCGTATTAATAGAAAATATTGTCAGAGTAGTGTTAGAATAGATGAAATTTCATACAGCCGGAGTCTGAATTATGAAGCATCTCATTCCCGCACGCCTTGCGATTATCGCTTTTTTCGCTATATGTTTTTCGCCTTTCAGTTTTGCGCAGCATGGCCAGATCTTCCTAACATTAGAAGATAAAGCGGGAAATCAAGTTAGCTTTACTCGTGAAGATCTTGAAGCCCTGCCACAAACAGAGTTCTCAACCACAACCCCTTGGACCAAAGGCACGCATACCTATCAAGGGCCAAAACTAAGCTTACTCACCGATAAGCTGCCTCAACCGCTCCAGTCTATCCGCATTTTTGCGATCAATGGTTATGCTTATGATATTACTGATGCTGAATTGAAGACCTACCCGTATACTTTGGCGCTAAAGCAAGATGGCCGTAACCTTACCGTTCGTAACAAAGGGCCATTGTGGGTGCTGCTGCCATTTGATCAAAATGCAGGTTATGCCACTAACCAAAAACTGCTAAATCAGAGCGTCTGGCAAGTCGATAAAATTAAGGCTTTATGATGAGTCGCTTTATCACAAAACCGGTTGCCCTCAACTTAACGTTCATTCTTTTATTTACGTTATTTACTAGCGGATTTCTGTGGAGTTTTTATTTACAGAAAGAGAATAATCAAAACATCGACCGTTTTTATCGCTCGACCAATTGGTATGCCAATCGCATGTTATACCAATCTGAAAAGTTTCTGTATCAAACGAAATTATACGAATTACATGCAACCGAATTAAATGATTTAAAGCTAAGTTATGATTTAGTCTGGAATCGCTTGCAACTTTTTTTAGAAGCCAACTCCACTGATTTATTACGCAGCGAACATCCCGATGTAACCGAGGATGTGAGAACCCTATTTAACACTATTCGTTCAATGGAAGTTTTTTTCGATCACCCTGAAATGATAGGAAATGCTGAATATCAAACCAAAGTGGCGGATGTGAAAAGTGGCTTATTAAATTTAAATTACTCTTTGAGTAAAGTGTTGAGTGGTACCATTAGCCAAGGCATACGTACCAATAATGAACTGATTCAATATTGGCAATTTGTGGTGTTTTTCATCACAACGATATTCGCCTTTATTCTGTTTCGCTTATCTCGTCGAGCATCGAAATTAGCGGAACTCGACCCATTAACTCAACTGGGTAACCGCCGAGCGCTCACCCAGCACCTGCGTCATCAAATACGTCATAAAAAACCAATCACACTGTGCGCCATTGATTTAAAACGCTTTAAACAAATCAACGATGACATTGGCTATCAAATTGGCGATAAAGTGTTAGTGGAATTTGCACATAAATTAACAACCTATCCGAAAAGTGTCGCATATCGTCTTGGTGGTGATGAGTTTGTCTTAATGATTTCACAAGTTGCCAATCAAGCAACTTTAACGAACTGGATTCAAGAATTAAAACAACATATCGAATTCACTTATCAAACTCATGAGCATCAAATAGCCGCCACCACGCGCTTAGGCATTGCTTTTATCGATGCTTCACTCGGCAATAACCATCAAATAGAAGCCAAAGCACTATTAGAGCAAGCCATCCAAGCACTGAATGAAACAAAACAAAATAGCGGTAAAGATTATGCTTTTTTCTCTGAAGCTATTGACCGAATCGAACAAGATCAAGAAAAAAGGCAGTTAATCCATGAATGGCTACAGGAATCCAATACTCCTTGTCCATTGATGATACGAACTCAACCCATGTTTAACCCAGAAAGCCAAGAAAATGAATTTGTTTCTATCTACTTTAATTGGAAGCACGATAATTCTTTATGCAGTATTGAGTGGTTAATTGAGCACCGAATCTATTCGCTGGCAATGCCCAAATTACTAGAGATCGCTTATCAACAAGAATCAAAGCCAATACTGCTGCGTTTATCGAGTCCGTATCAGCTAGAGCAATTACTGAAAGCAATGCCGGCGTCTTTGTTGGAAAAAGAGTTTGTGTATTGCCTACCACAAATGATGAAGCTCGATACCCATCTGATTGAACTTATTTGCTCATTAAGTATTTGTATTGCTTTGGAAAATGCTATTACCGAACATCTCATCGAAAAAGCCATATTTGAGCATGTCAGGTTTTGGACGCCCAACTATTTACCGGGTACCTACACCAAACAACAAGCCTTATTTGAACTGGCGCGTGCATACAACAAAACCATTTTATTGCCGGGAAATTTAATTAAACAGCGGGATAAACTCACCGTTTAAATTCGTGAACAGTGCGTGTGAAATCAACACCTAAGCTCTGTTGACCTGTTCGAGAACAATAAAAAAGGAGCGATTGTGAGCGCTCCTTTTCAGTTATTTCCTAAATTATAAAGACTAGTGCCCCGCAGATGCCGATGCAGCGCCAGGCCCACCAGATTTAATAAATGGCCCTTTGGCGAACCACACAATCACTATCAAACCAAAGAATAACCAACCAAGTAAGTAGAAATAGTCGATGGTTGAATTCATATATGCCTGCACGGTAATAATGCGATCTACCGCAGCCAGGTTAGTCTGAGTTTCACCGCCCATACGTTGAATATAATCCACCGCTGCTGGGTTGTAGTTGCTGACATGCTCGGTCAAGTTGGCATGATGGAAATCAGCACGACGCGTCCACATCCAAGTCGTGAGTGAGGATGCAAAACTCCCCCCCAGCACACGTAGGAAGGTCGTTAAACCTGACGCATCGGCAATTTCTTGTCCGTGTAAGTTTGACAAGAAAATCGTGGTCAGTGGCATAAACATAAAGGCAATCCCGATGCCCATGAACATCTGCACTTGAGCAATCGTGGCAAAATCAACGAACGTATTGAAATACGAACGCATAAAGCATGACAACCCAATCACCATAAACGAGATGCTGGCTAATAATCGCATATCCGATTTATGAGCGTATTTACCGACTAATGGCGTCAACAATAAAGGCAGAACCCCCATCGGCGCGGAAGCAAGACCAGCCCATATTGAGGTGTAGCCCATGTAAATTTGCAACCACTGAGGCAAGATCAAGTTAATCGCAAAAAACGCGGCATAACTTAACACAAGCGCGATAGTACCCACGGTATAGTTACGATCTTTAAACAGATAAAGGTTTACGATCGGATGCTTTTCGGTTAATTCCCAAATCACAAAGGAAATAAGGCACACCACCGCAATGCATGTCATCACAACAATATGCGTCGCCTCAAACCAGTCGGCATCATTCCCAAGATCGAGTACAACTTGCAGTAAGCCAACACCAACCACTAGCAAGGCAATACCAATAAAATCGATCGGCATTTTGGCTGTCACATCCACACGATCTTTCAATTGCTGCCATACCGTTAAGCAACAGAAAATACCAATAGGAATGTTAATAAAAAAGATCCATGGCCACGAATAGTTATCGGTAATCCAACCGCCCGTAATAGGACCAACAATCGGTGCGACCACGGTGACCATAGAAATGAGTGCCAACGCAGCACCACGCTTCACTGATGGGAAAATCGCCAACAGCAATGTCTGACACATTGGAAACATGGGACCAGCAAAGAAGCCTTGCAATGCACGGAATACAATCAATTCCGGCATGCTGGTTGCAATACCGCACAAAAATGACGACAAGGTAAACAAGGCTACCGAGGCCATAAATAAGCGTAATTGCCCAATGCGGCGCGAAAACCAGCCCGTCAGTGGCAGTGCGATTGCATTACACACCGCGAAAGAGGTGATCACCCAAGTACTTTGTTCCGAACTGACCCCGAGGTTACCGGCAATGGTCGGCAGAGCTACGTTAGCGATGGTACTGTCGAGCACCTGCATAAACGTTGCTAGCGCCAAAGCAATAACCGCTAAAGGGAGACTCGGAGGCGTATAAGTTTGCTCGTTCATGAACGCCTCTTACTGCGCTGCAGTCGTTACGCCAACATTTTCATGTAAGATTTTAGCTACCAATTTATCCACTTCTTCTAATGAGTTGTGGTAAACATCGGTATTGTAGCGTGCTTCTTGCTTAGGTAATTTCGCTAGCACTTTACCATCGGTATTACGAATATCGACTTTTGCGAGCATAGATAAACCAATACGCAATGGGTATTTATCTTGGTTTTGTTCTTCTAAGCGAATTTTAACTGGAAGACGTTGAACGATTTTAATCCAGTTGCCACTGGCGTTTTGTGCTGGCAATAAAGAGAAAGCACTACCAGTACCAATACCTAGGCTTTCAATTTCACCTTTGTATTCCACATCTTCACCATACAGATCCGAAGTTAGCGTCACTGGTTGCCCGATACGCATATCTTTCATTTGGCTTTCTTTAAAGTTCGCATCGACCCACACTTCATGCAGCGGCACAATGGTCATTAACTGACTACCTGGCTGAACTTGAGCACCCAGTTGTACTGCACGTTTTGCCACATAACCACTTACAGGTGCCACGATTTGAGTACGCATATTATCCAGGTAGCTTTTACGTAACGCAGCGACTGCAGATTTCACGCCTGGGTGTGTTTCTAGTACGGTGTTATCAACCAAAGCAACCGTCATTTCTAATGATTGCTCCGCCGCTTCTAATTGGCTTTTGGCTGATTCAACGTTGTCTTGGTAGTGAATCAAATCTTCTTTTGATATTGCACCACGTTCAACCAAGTTTTTACGACGATTGTAATCGCTTAAGGCTTGACGGTAAGCTACCTTGCTTGATTCCACTTTCGCCTTATAGTTATCCGCAGCCGCATACATGCTGCGAACTTCGCGAACTTTACTCGCCAGTTTTGCTTCAGCATCTTGCAATGCGATTTGCGTATCATTGGAATCAAGCTCTACCAAAACTTGCCCTTTCTTCACAAAATCGCCTTCATCAGGCACGACTTTAGTCACGGTACCAGCAATTTGAGGAGATAGCGCAATTAGGTTGCCATTCACATAAGCGTCATCGGTTTCTTCAACGAACTTGGCATACAGTTCGTAATAAGCAAACCATCCACCGCCGATCACCAATAAAGCAATCAATAAGATAAGAAAAGAGGTTTTACGTTTGCTTTTCGGTTTTACAGCAGCTTCAATATTTTCTTGTTTAGTTTCCATGATTCAACCATTTGATCATCAATATAATTATGTATTGCGAAAGTTTTATTCAGAGAGCGATGTCTCATCAAGAATAATTAACCTCGCGGCAGTAAGCGCTCTAATAAACCACTCAACTGCTTCACTTCTTGCGCTGATAAATCTCCTATCAGTAACGGGCTGACGTCATTTTCAATCACCTCGATACACTGATATAAAAGCGCTTCACCTGCAGGAGTGAGTATGAGTAACACTCCGCGTTTATCTTCTGGATTAGGCTGTTTTTCCAACAAAGACTTCTTCACTAATCGCTCAACCATTCTCGTCATTGAGCCACAATCGATAGCCAATAATTTACTGATTTCAGCGGGGGATTTCATACCATCAAACTGCATCGTCGCTAACACTTTGAACTGCGCTGGCGTGATATCAAGTGGCATAAGGTATTGAGTAAGAAGTCGTTCTTTATGGTGGTTCACTAGGGCAATCAATTTACCCAACGGAATGCCGGGTGCTTGCATATAAGAAAGAGTTGTCATGAGCCTAACTTCAATGCCTCCGCTATGTTGATTTGTTCTTTCGCTATTTTTCTTAACCATTTTTTCTAAGAAATTTTGGTTTCTAAGAAATATTTGTCTAATACAACATCTCTTTTACAACTTACCTGCCTAGGCAAATAAATGGGGATTTTAATTGCCTAGGCAACAAAGTGTCAATAAATATTTCAAAATGTAACTAAGAATTCATTTACTGACTTAATGAAACAGTGACTTAAAGCGCTAGAATGGCGATTCGAACTCGGAAAACGTAGCAGAGCTGTTAAGATAATGGTAAATGATGTCATCGAATAGGAGTGAACGACGATGCGATTTTTTAAAATCAACAATGGCTTTATTCAAGAGATTCAACACAGCCCTGGTGATGATATCGCGACCTTGATCGAAGACTCTGACTGGATTGATGCGCATAGCCCGAGCAATGAAGAACGCTACTTGCTCTCTCAGCAGTTAGGTTTAGAGCTGCCCGCATCGAATGATGTAGAAGAAATTGAGGCTTCATCACGCTACTTTGTCGATCCACAAGGTCTACACGTACACTCACTCTTTTTATCACCCAGTGAAGGCCGTCATACAACGGTTAACATTGCTTCAATTTTACAGCAAGACCGACTGATCACCATCCGAGAAGGCAGCATCGCCGATTTCCGTTTACTGCGTCTGAGAGCCCGTAAAGGCCAAGTACAATGTGATGATGTACAGTCGCTTTTTATTACGATATTAGAGCAAAAAGTTGAGAACCACGCCGATACCATTGAAGACATTCATCATCAGCTGGAAAAAATCAGCTATACGGTATTAGAAGAAGAGGAAGCCGATTGGGAAGACTGCATCAGTCGCTTAGCTCGCTTAGAGGATAGCAATGGAAAAATTCGCCTATGCTTGATGGATACACAGCGCGTGATTTCGTTCCTGTTGCGTCATTTAAAGTCGACCCCTGATCAACTTGAAACCCTTCGCGAAATCGTGCGAGATATTGAAACATTAATGTCTCACACCACTTTCTTATTTGAGAAAATAAATTTCTTAATGGATTCGGCGCAGGGCTTTATTAATATCGAACAAAACCAGATCATCAAAACGTTCTCAATTGCCGCGGTGGTGTTCCTGCCGCCAACTTTAATTGCCAGTATTTATGGTATGAACTTCCATTTGATTCCTGAACTCGATTGGACTTTTGGTTACCCATTAGCCTTGATACTCATGATCGCTTCTGGATTTGCGCCCTACTTCTATTTTAAACGCAAAGGTTGGTTATAACGTCCTTCCTTTCTCCTGTTCATTTCGAAGCAGACCATCTCCTTTTCCCTTCTCCGAAAAAGGAGAAAAAAGAAAAAAGCCAATGAACTGGATGCTCATTGGCTTTTGGGTATTCGAACCGTTACGCTCTCAAGGGACAACTCCTTGCTATGAGCCCAGTGATTTATTTTGCGTTACGCTCAGCCACTTCAGCGTCTAGCTGCTCTAGTTTGGCTTTCATTTGATTGCGACATTCCTTCAGTAATTCACGCACGTTTTCTTTATCGCACCCTTCGACACTGATCGGCGGTAACATCTCAACAATCACATGGCCGTTATTCCAACGGTTAATTTTTAGATTATCGGTCGAGCTACACACAATAGGAATAATCGGCACTTGCGCCGCAATCGCAGCATGGAACGCACCAGTTTTAAATGGCAATAAACCACGACCACGAGAACGCGTCCCTTCAGGGAACATCCACACCGAAACTTTGCTCTTTTTAATTTGTTCGGCCACTTGACTGATGGTGTCCATCGCCTTACTGCGGTTTGCACGGTCAATTAAGATATTACCGGTCAGCCAGTACAGTTGCCCGAATAAAGGCAACCACACTAGGCTTTTCTTACCAACGGTAACGACATTCGGTGTGACTGCCGCTGAAATGGTAAAGAGATCCCAGTTGTTTTGATGGTTTCCAAGGTAAATATGTTGACCACGCTCGTAAGCATTATCAGGAATACGTAATTCAAGTTTAATCCCAAAAACTTTCGACATACGGGCAAACATGCGGCCAAACGTAAAGACATGGCGGGGATTTCGTGGGCTAAATAAACAGTAGCCACAACCAAAAATAAACATGAAGAGAGCAAATATCGCGACAGCAATAATGCGTAGTAAAGCAATCATTCAGTGTCTCCAACGGGTAACGCGCAGATAGAAAAAACTTTACGCAGTACACAATAAAAAAGCCGAAACCGCAAGGCTTCAGCTTCTCTTAGCGAGAAAAGTGAGAGCCATTAATCTCCCACTCTTCCCAATTATTTAAAACGCTCGATGTTGGCACCTAGCGCATTCAATTTATTTTCAATGCGGTCATAACCACGGTCGATGTGATAAATACGATCCACAATGGTTTCACCTTTAGCAATACAACCAGCAATCACTAGACTTGCTGAAGCACGAAGATCGGTCGCCATCACCTGTGCACCGGTTAGCCCTTTGGTGTCGCCACAAATCACCGTATTACCTTCAATTTCCGCTTTTGCACCCATACGAAGTAATTCAGGTACATGCATGAAGCGGTTTTCAAAGATGGTTTCAGTGATCACGCCGCTGCCTTTTGCCATCATGTTGAGCAAAGTAAACTGCGCTTGCATATCGGTTGGAAAGCCTGGGTGCGGAGCAGTGCGAATATTCACCGCTTTCAGTTCACGACCCGTCATATCAAGGCTGATCCAGTCTTCGCCCGTTTCCACCTTCGCACCCGCTTCTTCAAGCTTAGCCAATACGGCTTCAAGCAAAGAGGCTTTGGTGTTACGACACACAATCTTGCCACCAGACACTGCCGCAGCAACAAGGAAAGTCCCGGTTTCAATTCGGTCAGCGACCACAGTATGCTTACCACCAGCGAGACGCTCTACGCCTTCAATGGTGATGGTGCCAGACCCTGCGCCAGTAATTTTCGCGCCTAATGCATTCAAAAATGCCGCAGTGTCTTCAATTTCAGGTTCACGAGCTGCATTTTCTAGTACCGTGGTACCTTCAGCTAAAGTAGCCGCACACATGATGGTAATGGTTGCGCCAACTGACACTTTGTCCATCACGATATGTGCGCCTTTCAAGCGGCCATCCACTTCGGCTTTGACATAACCTTCATCTAAAGTGATGGTGGCGCCTAATTGCTCAAGACCGTGAATATGAAGATCCACAGGACGAGCGCCAATGGCACAACCACCTGGCAGAGAAACTTGACCATGACCAAAACGTGCTACCAATGGACCTAACGCCCAAATTGATGCACGCATGGTTTTCACTAAATCATACGGTGCACAATACTCATGAATTGGGCCCGCATTAACATGCAAGACTTCGCCATCACGCTCAACTTCCGCACCTAAGCGCTTAAGTAATTCAATTGAAGTATCAATATCGCGTAATGCAGGAACATTCGCCACTTCGACTGGGCCTTCTGACAAAATCGCAGCAAATAAAATTGGCAACGCTGCATTTTTTGCACCAGAAATAGTGACTTCACCTTGTAACGGACCTGAGCCGTGTACTTTAAATTTTTCCATTAAAAACCTTGCTTGTTAACTTTTTATATCTAAGTCACATGAGTAATTTAAGCCTGAAAGATAATTTAAGCCAAAGGCTAGCTATAGCGACATTAACTTTTTATCGCGAGCCCATTCTTCAGGAGTAAATGTTTTGATTGATACGGCATGAATATCATTTCTTTGGATGTATTCCATCAAGGGCGCGTAAATTAATTGTTGTTTTTTAACGCGACTCATACCGTCAAACATGGCATCGACTGCCACCACTTCGTAGTGACTGCCTTCACCTTTGACATGAATTTCTTGTAATGACAAAGCGTCATCTAATATTTGTTTTACTTGGATAATGTCCACGTAACCCTCTAATTTTTAATGTTCAGTAGCCTGAATGTGCTCTGAGAGCAACCCATCCACATTGCTTAATTCCAACAAAGTGTGAAGTTGGCTTGGCATAAAGTGCAACATTATATGGCAATTTTGATTTTTTGCATGCTGTATTAAATGAATCAGCATCACCATACCGGTAGAATCCACTCGCTCAACCTGCTTTAAGCATACGTCATACTCGCTCACTTGCGGCTGCCATGCTTGTAATTGTTGCCAAAGTTGAGGCACACTTTCTCGGGTTAGCGGCCCGACAATCGCGCTTCTGGTCTCCGATTGCGTTTGCCAGCTCAAGGCCTTCACTATTTTTTCCCTTCAAAAACAATATCTTTCTTAGCAAGCTGAGCTAACTCTTGGCTCACTGCTGGAATGCCTTCTTGGCGAATTTTGCTGTTCCATTCTGATTGCTTGCTCGACAATAAGCTGATGCCTTCCGCCACCATATCGTACGCTTTCCACTCACCGGTTTTGTTATTTTTCAATAAAGTAAACTCAAGTTTGATATTTGGTCGTTGATTATCAACGATTTCAAGTGGAATCGACACAATGCGTGTATCGGCAGCAATATTCTTTTCAGGGGCAAACTGAATGGTTTGATCGGTGTATTGCGTTAACACTTGTGCGTAGTTGGTGATCAAATAGGCTCGGAATTCATCAATAAACTCAGCCACTTGTTTTTTATCCGCACCGCGTAAATTCGGTCCTAATAACTTCAATGCCGCGTATTGATAATTGACGTACGGCATCATTTCTTCATCAACGATGGTTTTTAAATAATTGGGATCGGCTTGAATTTTAGGCTGTTCAGATTTTAAACGTTGAAAGGTTTTATCCGCCACAGCATGGATCAATTGATACGGATTGCTTGAATCCATTTCTGCCGCTGGTGAAGAAAAAGAAAAGATTGCCAGCATAAAAGCCAATGCAATCGATGAGAAATGAGAAAAACGTTTTAAGTAAGACATGATCTACTCCTTGTCTTTTACTGCTCAGAACTCTTATCTGAATCATTCTGACCTGAGTCTTTATTGCCATAGAGGAATTGGCCGATCAAATCCTCTAGCACTAACGCAGACTTGGTGTCCTCAATAAAATCCCCATCTTGTAAGGTGGTACTGACCCCTTCCATCACAAAACCTGGAACTAAACTGATGTATTGCTCACCAATCAAACCGGACGTTAAAATTTGCGCACTTGACGTATCAGGGTATTCACCAAATTGGCGACCAATCGCCATACTCACCACAGGCACATAATCGGTCGTATCCAAACTAATGTTGGTGACTTGCCCAACCACAACCCCACCAACTTTCACCGGCGAACGTACTTTTAAGTTGCCGATGTTATCAAAGCGCGCTTTCAAAATATAATTATCACTTGGACCAATGCTAGTGACATTCGCCACTTTAAACATCATCACCAAAATGGCAATCACGCCTAAAAGAACAAAGCTACCTACCATTAATTCTAAACGACGATTCGTTTGCATGATTTACTTCCAATATAAATTCAAACTTGTTGATTAAATGGGCGATTGATTGAATAACGTCTTAAAAAACCAATTAATGCCCGAACATCACCGCGGTCAAAATAAAGTCCAGCCCTAAAACCGCGAGTGAAGAATGCACAACAGTACGTGTGGTCGCGCGGCTGATCCCCTCAGAGGTGGGTACACAGTCGTAACCATTAAATAATGCAATCCAAATAATGGTAACGGCAAACACTAAGCTCTTTATCACACTGTTTCCGATGTCGTAGCCCAAGCTAACTGACGATTGCATCGCTGACCAGTAACTGCCGCCATCAATACCTTTCCATTCCACACCGACAATTTGTCCGCCCCAAATGCCAACCGCCATGAAGATCATCGCGAGGAGTGGCATCGCAATCACACCAGCCCAAAAACGTGGCGCGACAACTCGGCGTAAGGGGTCGATCGCCATCATTTCTAAGCTCGACAGCTGCTCGGTGGCTTTCATTAACCCGATTTCAGCAGTTAACGCAGAACCAGCCCGGCCAGCAAATAATAAAGCTGTCACCACTGGGCCAAGTTCACGTAACAACGACAATGCGACCATTTGGCCTAAGCTACCTTCCGCACCATAATCGACCAAAATAATGTAGCCTTGTAGGCTCAACACCATACCGATAAATAAACCAGACACCACAATGATCGCCAAAGATTGCACGCCAACTGCGTACAATTGCTTAATCAACAGTGGTGTATTTTTCTTAAATTGTGGCACACCAACCAAAGCACCCCACAACATTAATGACGCTCTTCCCCACGACTCTGCCAATGATAAGGTTCTCGCCCCTAGCCTAGCAATTCGATTCAGGAAAGCTTCAACAAAAGACTGCTGCTTATTCACGGCCAAAAATATCCTTTTCTATCGCTAAGGCAGGAAAATGAAACGGTACCGGGCCATCTTCTTGACCTAACAAAAACTGCTGTACCCGCGGATCTTGATTCTGTCTAAGTTCATCTGGGCTACCTTGTGCAATCACCTTACCATTCGAGAGCAAATAAACATGATCAGCAATGCTCATCACTTCAGGCACATCGTGTGAAACCACTATCGAAGTCACGCCAAGTGCATGGTTAAGATTTTTGATAAGCTCCACCAGCACGCCCATGGTAATAGGATCTTGGCCAACAAATGGTTCGTCATACATAATGAGTTCAGGATCAAGCGCAATCGCCCTTGCCAACGCAGCGCGGCGTGCCATACCGCCAGAGAGCTCACTTGGCATTAATTGTGCCGCGCCTCTCAAGCCCACCGCCTCTAATTTCAGCTTTACCAAAGTGTCGATTAATTCTTGAGGCAATTGAGTGTGCTCTCGCAGTGGAAAAGCGACGTTATCATACACATTCATGTCGGTGAACAATGCGCCAGATTGAAACAACATGCTCATTTTCTTACGCACTTGATACAAACGCTGGCGGCTCAACGTGGGGATATTATCACCATCAAACCAAATCTCACCTTGTGTCGGAGCAATTTGCCCACCAATCAGCCTTAGCAAGGTCGTCTTACCAATGCCTGACGGCCCCATGATCGCGGTAATTTTTCCTTTCGGGATCGACAAGCTCACGTCATCAAAGATGGCGCGTTGATTGCGATGAAAAGACAATGATTTAATGGATACCAATTCCGATGTCATAGCAACTCTTAATAAAAGATAACAAACACCCTACATTCCGGCATCATATACCTAAACCCCTCCAAGATGCGAATTTCAGCCTGTTTAAAACAAATTTTCTCTCATCCAACGCCATTAATAACGCAGCAGCTTCACATTCGAAAGGGATAAATCATTAATAAATATGTCCAAGGACTTCCTTTTTGTTACGCTAACCGTCAAAATTGCGCCTCTTAAATTTTACGGTCATTTAATCTATCCATGGTTGAATGGACTAAGCCTATTGTCATTGATCAAACGAAACAGGGATTATCATGTTACTTGCTGTCGTATTACTTATTGTTGGCCTCGCGCTCTTGGTTTGGAGTGCTGATAAATTAGTTTATGGCTCCGCAGCGGTGGCAAAAAACATGGGTATATCCCCTCTTGTTATCGGCATGACGGTACTGGCGATGGGGTCTTCTGCGCCAGAAATGATTGTTTCAGCCACGGCAGCTTTTGATGGTCGAACCGATACAGCAATCGGCAACGTATTGGGCTCAAACATTGCCAACATCGCTTTGATTTTAGGTATCACCGCGATGGTGAAACCGCTGAGTATCAGCTCAACTGTATTACGCCGCGAACTCCCATTGATGATTATTGTCACACTCATTGCCGGTGCTTTATTTTGGGATGGTTACTTAGGCTTTACTGAAGGTTTAATCCTTATTGCTCTATTTGTTGGCTTTATCTTATTCATGATTAAAATCAGCAAAGACAACCGTGGCGAGCAAGATGTGATGGTTGAGCAACAAGAGTCTGAAATTCCAGAAGGCGTAAGCAACAGCAAAGCGCTGTTTTGGGTTTTGGTGGGTTTGGGCTTATTACTGTTTTCGGCAGACTTATTGGTAACCAATGCCGTGATCATCGCTAAATACTTAGGTATGAGTGATCTTGTGATTGGCTTAACCATCATTGCTGTCGGCACTAGCTTGCCAGAACTGGCGGCCTCTTTAGCTGGCGTTCTTAAAGGGGAAGATGATATGGCTGTAGGGAATATCATCGGCTCAAACATCTTCAATATTCTTGCGGTTATGGGGTTACCGGCAATCATTCACCCATCCATGATCAGCGAACTGGTTATGAACCGTGATTTTTGGGTCATGCTTGCGATATCATTACTGCTGGTTGTAATGACGTTTGGTAAATCTCGTAGCATCAACCGTATCGAAGGTGCAGCACTCTTTTTGTGTTTCTTAGCTTATATCGGCTATCTGTTTTACAATATGAGCGCTTAACTCAGCGAGCACACTTACGAGCAGCGATACCGCTCACTCGCGTTGCTAATTCGATGAGATAAATAAAAATTATTAGGAATAAAATTATGTCGACTTGTTTTGATTATCGCTCTGTAGCAAATGATGTTTTATCGATTGAAATGCGTGGATTGCAGCAATTAACTCAGTATTTCAACGAACAATTTGACCAAGCGTGTGACATGATTTTACACAACCAAGGCAAAGTGGTTGTGATGGGGATGGGAAAATCTGGCCATATTGGTAAAAAGATTGCCGCCACTCTCGCCAGCACTGGCACCTCTGCTTTTTTTGTTCATCCAGGAGAAGCCAGTCATGGTGACCTAGGCATGATCGAGTCGGGTGACATTGTTATCGCCATTTCAAACTCAGGTGAATCGTCTGAAATTCTTGCCTTGTACCCAGTATTGAAACGCCGCCACATTCGCATCATTGGCGTGACCGGCAAGCCTGAATCTAACATGGCGAAACTGGCTGACTTGCATTTACAAATTACCGTGCCAGAAGAAGCCTGCCCACTCGATCTTGCGCCAACAGCAAGCACCACTGCCACACTGGTGATGGGGGATGCCCTAGCCATTGCGATTATGCAGGCACGTGGCTTCACTTCTGAAGATTTTGCCTTGTCTCACCCTGGTGGCGCACTAGGCCGCAAACTGCTGCTCAAATTATCAGACATCATGCATTCTGGTGAGGCACTGCCTACGGTATCAAAAGACGCACTCATTCGTGATGCCCTACTGGAAGTGTCACAAAAAGGTCTCGGTATGACCGCGATTGTCGAGGATGATATGACACTGCTCGGCATTTTCACCGATGGGGATTTACGTCGCTTACTCGACCAACGTATTGATGTTCACACCACGCCAATTAGCCAAGTAATGACCAAGAACCCAACCATCGCAGCGCCAAATTTACTGGCCGTTGAAGGTTTGAATATCATGCAAGAAAAAAGTATCAATGGCTTAATGCTATGCCAAGATGGTAAATTAGTAGGCGCATTGAATATGCATGACCTACTGAAAGCCGGAGTAATGTAATGAGTCGAATGACGCCAACCCCTTATGGTCAGGCCCCAACGGCGATCATGAAAATCGCCAAAAATATCCAATTACTCATTTGTGATGTTGATGGGGTCTTTTCTGATGGCCTAGTCTACATGGGTAACCAAGGCGAAGAGCTTAAAACCTTTCACACTCGCGACGGTTACGGCGTAAAATCATTAATGCAAGCAGGCATTGAGATTGCCATCATCACGGGTCGACAGTCTCAAATCGTCGAAAATCGCATGCAGGCACTTGGTATCAC
This sequence comes from Vibrio gangliei, assembly GCF_026001925.1. NCBI lineage: Bacteria > Pseudomonadati > Pseudomonadota > Gammaproteobacteria > Vibrionales > Vibrionaceae > Vibrio > Vibrio gangliei. The sequence goes on from NZ_AP021869.1 coordinate 2,135,539, forward strand.
TTTGATTTATCAGGGGCAAGATAACAAACTTGTCGCTTACCAAGATATTCTGCAAAAATTAAATATTGCACCAGAGCAGGTTGGTTATATCGGTGATGATCTGATTGACTGGCCTGTAATGGAAAAAGTGGGATTGAAAGTGTGTGTTGCTGACGGTCATCCACTACTGCGTCAACGTGCTAACTACGTGACTCACATTCAAGGCGGCCACGGCGCTGTCCGCGAAGTGTGTGATTTGATTTTACAAGCACGTGATGAACTCGAAGCTTATCAAGGATTAAGTATTTAATGAGCATATCTAGACTCATTTATCTGCTGTTGATTTTTATCGCCTCATGGTCTGCCTATTACTTGTATGAGCAGTCAGGGGATGATTTTGAGCAAGCTATTCCTAGTTTAGAAGCCCCTATGTTCACCGGCGAACATCTTTATAACACCAGTTATGATGAAACCGGCTTACGTAATTACAAAATGTATTCGGAATCATTAGAGCACTTTGCTCAAGATGGTCATACCGTCTTCCACTCACCTAAACTGATTATCTATCGCGAAGGTGAAATTGAAGAATGGATCATCACAGCCGATGATGCCGTACTAAGTAAAGATCATATTTTAACCTTACAGAACAATGTTCTAGGTAGAAATGTGCTCGAAGGCGCCAGTTTTGAGCGTCTGACTACCGAAAAAATGCAGATTAATCTTGATAGCAAAGATTTTGAAACCGATACCCAAGTCACGATGACCGGACCGCAATTCACCAATATTGGTAATGCGATGAAAGGTAATTTTGAAACCAACCTCGCGACTTTATTTGATCAAGTACAAGGTACCTATGAAAAACTTACGCCTTAGATCCTTATTCGCTAGCGCATTACTTTGTGCACTCATCCCTGCCGCTTCATGGGCACTGACTAGCGATCAAAAACAGCCTATTCATATTACGTCTGATAGCCAAGACCTTGATATGAAAAGCAATAAAGTCACATTTACCGGTAATGTGAAATTGACCCAAGGCAGCATCTTGTTGACCTCAGATAAATTGATTGTATTTCGTAACGCCAAAACCGGCGAATTAACCGAAATCCAAGGCTATGGTAAACCATCGCATTTTTCACAAAAAACCGATGACGGCAAGTTACTCAAAGGCCAAGCCAATAAATTGGTGTACAACGTCGCCAGTGATGAACTGGTGATGACAGACAATGCGGAATTACACCAAGATGACAGCACGATCAAAGGCAAAGTCATCACTTACCATATTTCTAGCCAGAACCTAAAAGCGAATGGCGGTAACGGTGAACGTGTATCAACAGTGATTCAACCCGCGCAATTGGAACAGAAATAATTATGGCAACACTGAAAGCAGAAAAACTGGCCAAAACTTACGGTAACCGCCGCGTGGTGAGTGATGTGGGTTTGGAAGTAAAATCAGGACAAATTGTCGGGTTATTAGGCCCAAATGGTGCAGGTAAAACTACGTCGTTTTATATGATCGTGGGTCTTGTTTCACGCGATGAAGGCACCATTAGCATCGATGATACCGATATCAGCATCTTACCTATGCATCAACGTTCTCGCATGGGTATCGGCTACTTGCCGCAAGAAGCCTCGATCTTCCGTAAATTATCAGTCGAAGATAACATCATGGCGGTGTTGCAAACCCGTGATGAGTTATCAAAAGAAGATAAACACGACCGTTTAGAAGAGCTATTAGATGAGTTCCATATTCAGCACATTCGTAAAAGTGCCGGTATGGCGCTATCCGGCGGTGAGCGTCGTCGTGTTGAGATTGCTCGTGCGCTAGCTGCCAATCCTAAATTCATTCTATTGGATGAACCTTTTGCTGGTGTTGACCCAATTTCGGTTATTGATATCAAAAAGATCATCGAACACCTACGCGATCGTGGCTTAGGCGTGCTCATCACCGACCACAACGTACGTGAAACACTGGATGTTTGTGAACACGCTTACATCGTGAGCCAAGGGCATCTCATCGCCAATGGCACACCGGAAGAAGTACTGAATGACGAACAAGTGAAGAAAGTTTACCTAGGCGAGCAATTCCGCCTGTAATCATCATTCTTCATCAGCCAACTTTGACCTTTAGAGTGAAAGGACACACTCCAGAAAGATCAAAGTCAAAAAATGATACCATTATCATTAATTGTGAATTCGATTAATGATAATGGTATAGGAAGAAACTCAACGTATTTGCTGTCATCGTAAGTTTAGCGATGAATCCGTTAGACGAACTGAAATATATAACGAGGTTGTCTCACAACCACACAACAAAGACGAAGGGAATAATAGGGATATTTGCATAAGGCATTGATTATTGCATGAAGTCATCACTACAACTTAAATTTGGCCAACAGCTTTCCATGACTCCTCAGCTACAGCAGGCGATCCGCTTGTTGCAGCTTTCTACACTCGACTTACAGCAAGAAATTCAAGAAGCATTAGATTCCAACCCATTACTGGAAGTCGATGACAATTTCGATGACATCAATAATGATGCAACCAAAAATGATGAATCTAACAGCACAGCAGAAACCCTACAAGCAGAGGCAACGTCTGAGCCAGAACTTACCGATAGCTCTGAACAATTCGAACAATCCACCATTAGTGATGATCTCAGCATTGATGCAACCTGGGATGATGTGTACAGCGCCAATACCGGCAGCACGGGGATTAGTAGCGATGATGAACTCCCGGTCTATCAAGGTGAGACAACGCAAACCTTGCAAGATTACCTCGAATGGCAATTAGAACTGACACCATTTAGCGATATTGACCGCACAATTGCCTTAGCGATTTTAGATAGCCTAGATCAATATGGTTATGTCACAGAAAGCCTAGAAGATATTCAACAAAGTTTAGGCAATGACGAGATTGAACTCGATGAGATTGAAGCGGTACTCAAACGCATTCAACAATTTGATCCACTTGGTGTGGCTTCACGTAACCTACAAGAGTGTTTACTCCTGCAACTGGCGATTTACCCAACAGACACACCTTGGCTAGCCGAAGCAAAAATGGTGCTTCACGATCATATCGATGCGCTAGGTAATCGTGATTACAAATTGATTTGTAAAGAGACTAAACTCAAAGAGGATGAGCTCAAGCAGATTCTTGGTTTAATCCAGCAGTTAGATCCAAGACCGGGTAACCACATCAGTGCCGATGACATTGAATATGTTGTACCTGATGTTTCCGTGTTTAAAGATAAAGGTAAATGGACAGTTGCTATAAATCCTGACAGTGTGCCACGCTTAAAAGTGAACCAAGAGTATGCCGCACTGGGCAAAGGCAGCAGCAGTGATAGCCAATATATTCGTACCCATGTTCAAGAAGCCAAATGGCTAATCAAGAGCCTTGAAAGCCGAAACGAGACACTGCTCAAAGTTGCTCGTTGTATTGTTGAACATCAACAAGATTTCTTTGAATATGGTGAAGAAGCGATGAAACCAATGGTCCTCAATGATATTGCACAAGATGTCGATATGCATGAGTCCACCATTTCACGTGTCACCACCCAAAAATACATGCACACACCAAGAGGAATTTTCGAACTTAAATACTTCTTCTCAAGCCATGTAAGCACCGAAACCGGAGGAGAATGCTCTTCTACCGCAATTCGTGCTTTAATTAAAAAATTGGTGGCGGCCGAAGACAGTAAGAAGCCGTTAAGTGACAGTAAAATTGCAGCCCTTTTAGTTGAACAAGGAATACAAGTCGCAAGAAGAACCATTGCGAAATATCGTGAATCGCTTGGTATTGCACCTTCTAGTCAACGTAAACGCCTACTCTAACCAGTAGCAAAATAAAGAGGAAAGTTTATGCAAATCAACATCACAGGTCATCACGTCGATTTAACTGATGCACTCACAGAATACGTGAATACAAAGTTTCAAAAGTTAGAACGTTTCTTTGAGCACATCAACAATACTCATGTGGTATTACGAGTGGAAAAAGTGCAACAAATTGCCGAAGCCACACTGCATGTCAATCAAGGTGAAATCCACGCTTCCTCGCAAAGTGAGAACATGTATGCTTCAATTGACGATTTAGTCGATAAACTGGCGCGTCAATTAAGTAAACACAAAGAGAAATTAAGTAGTCATTAATCATGCAACTAAATGAAGTATTAGCACTGGACTGCACCAAGAGCGCAGTTCAGTGTACGAGTAAAAAACGTGCACTTGAAATCATCAGTGAAATCGCCGCTCAACACAGCGGGCTAGATTCCACCCAATTATTTGAGTGCATGTTAACTCGCGAAAAAGTCGGCACCACAGGTATTGGCAACGGAATCGCCATCCCTCACGGTCGCATTTTTGACAGCGAACAAGCCATCGCCGTTCTGGTTCAATGTGAAGAACCAGTCGATTTCGATGCTATTGATAATCGCCCTGTTGATATATTATTTGCTCTACTGGTACCGGACGATCAATGTAAAACGCATTTAACCACCTTGTCTTTAATGGCTGAGAAGCTCAATGATAAAGCAACGTTAAAGCTACTACGCAATGCGCAGTCCGACCAAGAATTGTATGACATCATGGTTAACTGATTGATGACTTCTGAAGATTCTAAACCATTACACATCACCATTGTCAGCGGTCAGTCTGGTGCAGGTAAAAGTGTTGCCTTGCGGGTTCTTGAAGATCTTGGCTATTACTGTGTCGATAACTTACCGGTTAACCTACTGGATGACTTTGTCGCCTCAGTACGTAGCAGCAAGCAAAATGTCGCCGTTAGTATCGACATACGCAACCTACCGCAAGATCCAACAGAGGTTTCTACTACGCTGCAAAATCTGAAACAGCACTACGATGTAAGCTTGCTGTTTCTCGATGCCGATCAATCGACTTTATTGAAACGCTACAGCGAAACACGCCGTATTCACCCTTTATCGATGCACAAAGAAAAGCTCTCGCTCGAACAAGCGATCAAGCTAGAAAAAGATCTTTTGCTCAATTTAAAAGAAGAAGCGGATCTCGTTCTCGACAGTACCAATTTGTCGCTGCATGAATTGAGTGAAACCGTACGCATACGCATACAAGGTCGCGACTCCAAAGAGTTGGTCATGGTGTTTGAATCATTTGGGTTCAAATACGGCCTACCCAATGATGCGGATTACGTCTTCGATGTGCGCTTTTTACCTAACCCACACTGGGTGCCAGAATTGCGTCCACTGACCGGGTTAGATCAGCCTATCATCGATTTTCTGTCGCAAGAAGAAGACGTTGTCGCACTTCAAAGCAGCATTGAAGGCTTCATAAAGCAATGGCTTCCCTTGTTAGAGAAAAATAATCGTAGCTATTTAACTGTGGCGATTGGTTGTACTGGTGGTAAACACCGCTCGGTTTACCTGACTCAACAATTAGGTGAGCACTTCAAAGCACTTGGACATCAAGTTCAAATTCGTCACACTAGCCTTGAGAAAAACCACAAATGAATAAATGCCAGCAGACTGCTTTAATTCGCAACCGCTTAGGTTTACATGCTCGTGCAGCAATTAAGTTAGTCGAGCTGGCACAAAGCTTTGATGCCACAGTCAGGATAAAGTCCGACGATCGAGAAGTAACGGCAGACAGCGTGATGGGCATTTTATTGCTCGACTCCGCCCAGGGACAATACATAGATATCATTGCCGAAGGGCCACAATCTCAACAAGCACTCACAGCCATCTGTGCACTAATTGAGCAAAAATTTGACGAAGAAGAATAAGGGCTCATTACGCCATACAAAAATCACACTTATCTGCTCTTACCTCCCGAGTTTTCAAGCATTTTTCTGTCTTAAAGCGGCTTTACAGCTGACATTCCCCTATAAATTAAGCTAATATTCAGACCTCATCTTTACGCATTTATTCCCTCAGGTTATATAGGTGGAGCCATGGCTGAACAACAAGAGTTTGAACTCACCCATCAGACCCTCCAAGAAGTTAGTGAAGCCATCGATAGCGGTCGCTTTGTCCATGTCCGTCGTCAGCTGCAAGACATGGAACCTGAGGATATTGCCCACCTTTTAGAAGCCTCTCCACATAAAAGCCGTGATGTTCTTTGGCAACTGACCGATCCAGAAGACTACGGTGAAATTCTGGATGAGCTGTCGGAAGACATTAAAGACAGTATCGTCTCGAAAATGGCACCTGAAATCCTTGCTGAAGCCACAGAAGGCATGGATACCGATGACGTCGCCTACGTATTGCGTAGCTTACCAGACGACGTTTCTCGTGAAGTTCTCGATCAAATGGATTCATCCGATCGTCAACGTGTCGAAATGGCACTGTCTTATTCAGAGGATACTGCTGGTGGGTTAATGAACACCGACGTCATCACTATTCGTAGTGACGTCGATGTGGATGTGGTCTTGCGTTATTTGCGTATGAAAGGCGAATTGCCAGCTGCAACCGATGCTTTGTACGTGATCGATAGCGACAGTAAGTTAATTGGTCATTTATCATTAACGGCTTTGATTACCGCACAAACCGACACTCCGATCACTGAATTAATGGAAGATGCTGATGAGGCTATTTCGGTAGACACCAGTGACACTGAAGTGGCTAGCCTGTTCGAACGCCGTAACTGGGTGTCAGCGCCGGTTGTTAACAATGAAGGCCAATTGGTCGGCCGTATCACCATCGATGACGTGGTCGACGTTATCCGTGAAGATGCTGAACACTCCATGATGAGTATGGCCGGTCTGGATGATGATGAAGATACCTTCGCCCCTGTAGTTAAATCCGTACGTCGCCGCAGTGTTTGGCTCGGTGCTAATGTTCTCTCCGCGCTGGCTGCCGCCTCCGTTTCTAACATGTTTGAAGGCACGCTAGCACAAATGGCCTCAGTTGCCGTATTAATGACGATTGTTCCCTCTATGGGCGGTGTGGCTGGTAACCAAACCGTCGCACTGGTTATTCGCGGCTTAGCACTCGGTCACATCGGTAGCACTAACCAACGTTCATTACTCTTTAAAGAAGCAGGAATCGGGCTGTTAAATGGTATTTTATGGGCCAGTATCATTGGCGGGATCGTGGTGTTCTGGAAAGGCAGTTTGGTGCTTGGCGCTATCATGGCAACCGCAATGCTCGCCAACTTACTTGCCGCAGGTATTGCCGGAGTGACTATTCCTATCTTATTGAAGAAAATGAATATCGACCCAGCATTGGCAGGCGGAATGGCATTAACGACCGTGACTGATATGGTAGGGTTATCAGCATTCCTTGGCCTTTCGACCTTGATGCTTAAGTTGCATATGATTTAACGAAACTCGAAATCTCGAGCGCTTTGCTGCTCGTTACTCGAAGCGTCCTGCTACTGGTTTATTATTAGCGCAGGACGTTTTGCTTTTTCGAGCCACGAGAAACGAGCTTTCGATAAACGTCTACCGATATTACTGACTACCAATAGTTGAATATATGTTTAACGAAATTCGAAATCTCGGGCCCTTTACTGCTTGTTACTCGAAACGTCCTGCTTCTAGTTTATTATCAGTGCATGATGTTTTGCTTTTTCGAGCCACGAGAAACGAGATTCCGATAAACGTCTACCTATTCCCCCGCGATCTTCATTCCATCAATCAAAATCGAACCGGTTTGAATCTGGGAACGGGTTTCTACATCAGTGCCGACAGCGGAAATGTTGTTGAACATATCTTTCAAATTACCCGCAATGGTGATTTCTGATACCGGGTATTGAATCACACCGTTTTCTACCCAAAAACCGGCTGCGCCTCGTGAGTAATCACCGGTGACCATATTCACACCTTGCCCCATCAATTCGGTGACAACAAGACCTGTGCCCATCTCTTTCACCAATTGAGCGAAATCTTGACCGGTTGAATCGACAAACCAGTTATGAATGCCACCAGCATGACCCGTTGGGGTCATATTCATCTTACGCGCGGCGTAGCTTGTCAGTAAGTAAGTGGATAACACGCCATCAGTAATAATTTGCATATCACGTGTCGCGACGCCTTCACTATCAAAAGCACCAGACGCCAAACCGCGTAAGATATGCGGCTTTTCTGAAATATTAAACCAGCTAGGTAAAACTTGAGTATCAAGACGATCGAGCAAGAAAGAGGATTTACGGTAAAGATTGCCACCGCTGATTGCCATCACAAGATGCCCTAATAATCCTGTCGCGACACTGGATTCAAATAACACCGGATACTGACCCGTCTTCACTTGGCGGGGATCAAGTCGCTCTACTGTTTTTTTAGCCGCTTGCAAACCTACCGTCTCAGGTGTCCACAAATCATCTTTATGACGCGCCATGGTGTAGCTGTAATCACGCTCCATCTCACCATTTTTACCCGCCCCAATCACACTACAGCTGATACTATGGCGGCTCGAGGCTTGACTCACTAATAAGCCGTGGCTGTTGCCATACACTTTAATACCGTAATGGCTATCGTAGCTTGCACCATCGCTTTGTTTGATTTTATCGCTGTATTCCAGTGCCGCTCGTTCTGCGCGAATCGCCATCTCTGACGCGTAATCTGGGTTCGTTTCATCTGGGTGGAATAAATCAAGATCAGGGATATCCTTCACCATCAATTCTTTTGGTGCCGGACCTGCATACGGATCTGGGGAAGTAAACTTGGCAATATCCAACGCCGCTGCGACTGCTTTTTGGATGGCGACATCGCTTAAATCAGAAGTCGACGCGCTGCCTTTACATTGACCTCGATATACAGTGATGCCTAATGCGCCATCACTGTTAAATTCAACATTCTCCACTTCACAAGCATGAGTGGTCACACTGATCCCTGTGGTTTTCGTGATCGCCACTTCGACCGCGTCGGCACTCACTTGAGCGGTTTCTAATGCTTTGGCAACGGCGGCTTCTAATTCAACTTTCTGCTGTGCGATTTGCTGTTTTGCGTCCATATCCACTCTTAATCATGTTATTTATTTCACTATCATTGGCTTTAGGATAACAAGAATTTCGCTTTCTCCCCATAATTCTTGCTAAAATAGCCAAATAAACCTCCATATAATAAATAAGTAGAGATTATGGCTCGTAAAAATCAAAAAGCACCATGGGAAGAGGAAGAGGAAATCATTTGGGTCAGTAAAACCGAAATGAAAAACGATATGGATGCGCTACAAAAATTAGGTGAAGAGCTGGTTGGCCTAAAACCTGCTGCACTAGAGAAATTTCCATTAGATGATGATTTGCGTGAAGCGATTGCGGATGCGCAACGTTTCAAAAATGAAGCAAAGCGTCGTCAGCTGCAATACATTGGTAAGCTGATGCGCCAAGTGGATCCAGAGCCAATTCAAGCTGAACTGGATAAACTGCGCAATAAACACTCTCAAGCAACAGCTGAATTGCACAAGCTCGAGCAAATGCGCGATCGCATTATCACTGATATCGATCCTGCAATTGAAGATGTGATGGAAGCGCACCCTGAAGCAGACCGTCAACGTCTACGTCAATTAGCACGCCAAGCACAAAAAGAAAAAGGCGGCAATAAGCCACCTAAAGCGTCAAGAGAGATCTTTCAGATATTAAAGGCGTTGAAGGGATTATAACAGCGAATCTCGTCGCTCGAACGCTACGCTGCTCGTATCTCGATACAGCTCGACTAACTAAAAAGACTTCCCTACCTCTCTATCAATGAGAACCAAGGAAGTCTTTTTTGGTATCTAGAAGGTTAACTTTCTTTTTCTAGCAACGAGCAACGCAGTGCCCGATCTTCGAGTCACGAACGCTTACTGCGTCCCACCAACCGTGATCGCATCTAACTTCAAAGTCGGCTGACCAACGCCAACCGGCACACTTTGACCGGCTTTACCACATACACCCACGCCTTTATCAATCGATAAATCATTACCAACCATAGAGACTTGCTGCATCGCTTCAATACCAGAACCAACCAGGGTTGCCCCTTTCACTGGACGAGTAATTTTGCCATCTTCAATTAAGTAGGCTTCAGATGCTGAGAACACAAACTTTCCAGAGGTAATATCCACTTGGCCGCCACCGAAGTTAGGTGCATATAAGCCTTTTTTGATGGTAGAGATGATTTCTTCTGGTGTATGTTCACCGGGCAGCATATAAGTATTGGTCATGCGTGGCATCGGCAAGTGAGCGTAAGATTCACGACGACCATTACCGGTTGGCGCCACGCCCATTAAGCCTGCATTATGTTTATCCTGCATGTACCCTTTTAATACGCCATTTTCAATCAAGGTGTTGTATTGACCTTCCACACCTTCATCATCAATATTGAGTGAGCCACGTAAGTCTTTTAACGTGCCATCATCAACGATAGTACACAAATCCGACGTCACTTTTTGGCCCAATTTGCCTGAGAATACCGAAGATTGCTTACGGTTAAAGTCGCCTTCTAAACCATGCCCCACGGCTTCATGCAGTAGAACACCTGGCCAACCTGAACCTAACACCACTGGCATAGTACCGGCTGGCGCTTCGCCCGCTTCTAAATTCACTAAGGCTTGACGAATCGCTTCATCGGCAAAGTGAATCGCTTGGGTTTTGCCATCGTCTAAGGTTTGCATAAAGGTTTGATAGCCGTAACGGCCACCACCGCCAGCGCTACCTCGTTCACGGCGTTCGCCACGTTGAGCTAACACACTGATCGATAGGCGAACAAGAGGACGCACATCGCCAGCATAAGTGCCATCCGTCGCCGCGACCAACACTTGTTCATAGACACCACTTAAGCTAACCGACACCTCCTGAATCAACGGCTCTTTACTGCGAATATAGGCATCGATTTGTTTTAGCAATTCAATCTTTTGCTGCTTATCCAAGCTCTCTAATGGATTCACCGTTTGGTAAATTTGAGGGGTACTTTGTCGAGTAAAGGCTTTGACTTGCGCATTTTGCCCTTGCTGAGCAATACCACGAGCGGCAATCGCACTTTGTTGTAAGCCATTGAGATCGATTTGATCAGAGTAAGCAAACCCGGTTTTCTCACCCGCAATAGCACGAATACCTACGCCTCGATCAATATTAAATGAACCGTCTTTAATGATGCTGTCTTCAAGTACCAGAGATTCATGCCAGCTCGACTGAAAATAAATATCCGCATAATCAATATGACGAGTGGCAATGCTCGCTAATGTGTTGTGAATGTCGCCATCAGTTAAACCCGACGGCGCTAATAATGCGTCTTCAACCTTAGTCAGTGTCATACATACCTGTCATTTATGCTTTCAAGATAGAATCAAACCGAGCGTGCTGTGCGATGGGCATTTGCGCTCTGATGGTTTGGTTGATTTTGGGATCTATGGTAACGGTTATAAAGCCGGCTGTCTCGGATAAAGATCCCACCACTCGTCCCCAAGGGTCAATCACCATTGAGTGGCCCCAAGTTTGTCGTCCACAAGGATGAGTACCGACTTGCCCCACGGCCACCACCCAACATTGAGTTTCAATGGCGCGCGCTCGTAATAAACTTTCCCAATGCGCCTCACCTGTGACATAAGTAAATGCCGCCGGTACGGTAATCACATCCGCACCTTGTGAGCGTAATTGTTGGAATAAAGCAGGAAAACGCAAGTCATAGCAAATCGATATCCCGATGTTAGCCAAATCAGTATTAGCCACCACCACGCGGTTTCCTGCAACAAACGTATCCGACTCACGATAGCGTTTATGGCCGTCATCCACATCGACATCAAACATGTGTAACTTGTCATAATCAGCGATAAGTTCGCCTTGTGGTGACAAGAGCAAACTGGTGGTTTTCACGCCTTGTTCACAACGAACCGGAAAAGAACCCACTAATAAATAGAGTTGAAATTGTTGCGCTAATTGCGCAAGGCGAGTTTGCAGCGGCCCTGAACCCAGTGGCTCGGCGTGCTGGTGATAATCCTGTTTGCTCCCAAACACAATCGCATTTTCAGGCAGCACCACCCAGTCGGCTTTATGCTGTGGTTGCGATTGCATTTGTTGTAATTGCTGCTCAATGAATAGCAAATTGACTTCAGGATCTGGCCCCGAAGTCATCTGAATCAAACCGACTTTTGACATATTCACTCCTTTGAATTCTGCCCCAATTTATCCCGTTCCAAAGTCATTGAAGTTGCAGTGAGACGAATGAACAGCGTCAGCAAAGCGACAACTTCAACGACCAAGGGAGTTACTTGACTGATTTATCCAGCTGATATTCCCCTTTACTACGTGAAATTTCTTTAACTTCCGGAGAATCCAATGGGCCTTTGACCTCGTAACGGATCTTAGTAAATACATCGACCACAGGTGATAACACTTTCGTGATCGCAAAGATCGCCAGCGCCGTTTGAGGTGCAACGGCAAAAGCCGATACCAACGGAATACTGGAGGTGAGATCCGGCACGAAAGTCACTTCAGCATCCACCAAACGTGTATTCAAGTCCGCTTTCCCTTTTAAGGTCATATCACCCGCTGCGCCATCCATTTCTAAGTCATTAGTGACAAACACACCACGACTGATTTTGCCGCTGCCTTTAATTGAATCAAACGTCATACCGTCATCAAAAACACCGGTAAAATCAAGCTTCATTTTACGCACGATAGAATCAAGACTGAATAAACCGAGCAGACGCGCCGCGCCATTTACATCGGTAATCACGCCATCTTTAAACTCCGTTTTCACTTGGCCACTTAAAGTATCGGTTTTGACTGACCAAGGCGAACCATCCCAACTCGACGCAATGGAAATATCGAATGAAGCTTTTTGGATCCCCGAATTAATCCCAAAGCGCGCCATCACTTCCGAGTTGTTTTTCCCCGTCAATGACATATCAAAATTAGAATGACTCTTTTCACCAGCCAGTTCCCACCAACCTTTGGCTTTTAAATGATTCGAGCCTGTTTTAAAGTCCAAATTTTTCCAGACTAAACGATTTTTTTCACGTTGTAATTGCATGTCTACCGTGCCGACTTTATAGCCTTGCAACCACAAATCATTTATTTTTAACGACAGATTAGGCATGTACTGATGGAATTGACGGTCGAACTCACTGATCAGTGGCTCATCTTTCGCTTTATCAGAAATGAGTGTTGGCTCGCTGTCTTCAGAGTTATCCCATTGCGGTACAAAGATATGCACGCTCTTCAAATCTAAATTAAGATCTTTTTTATTACGGAACTCCCCTGTCCCCACAATCTCACTACTGGATAAATTAAAACGCCAGTTTTGAGGGCGATGAATCGCATTCAACTTCACTTTATGCCAATCCAATTCCCCGAGCACCAACGTTTGAGTATTAATGCTGATCACTTCCGGCATTGGAATCGCAGGCATGTCAACTTCATGCTTAGCCGCTTTATCACCGCTTTGTTGCGCAGCTTTTACATCGGCATTGCCCGAATCCACGTTCACCACAACCGGATCTTTATCTGCAGGCTTCACTTTCAAGGAATGCTCACCATCCATGACAAAGTCAATCCACTCATCCGCGTTAAACTTATTATTATTCAACGATAAATAATGACCGCCAATCGGGCTAACTTTAAAGTCACCTCGTCCGATAATTAAGTTGGTTGCCGTCAATACAGGTGTGTCTTGGCGAATATCGACATCGGCTTGGTACTTCACATTCGGCAGGGTAATACGCGCATTAACCGTTTCTTGATTACCCGCAGCTTGAACTCGACCTTTCCCTTTAATACCAAGCGCTTTTCCAAGTGGCGCAGGGTATTGGCTGGTTAAAAACTCCAAATCCGCATTACCATCAATCTGGTAGGTGAAGCCAATATCATTAAGTTGAATATCGACACCAAGATTCCACGGTGCGTTACCCGCCAACGGTTTTAACCACACAGAATCGATTTGTTGTTTCAGCTTGATCATATCGGTATCACCGACCACATCAATGCCAACGCTATACCCTTGACCTTGGCTGTGGCTGTTGAAATCCAACGCAATATCTTGATTTAGTAACTGAGCTTTTAAACCTGAGCCTGAGACCACATCATTATTAAACGTGATTTTGCCGTTGGCGTGCTCAAGTTGAATCGATGGCGTTTGTACCTCAATCGGGTTGTCTTTCAAGTTAGCGAAACCACTCACATCGGCATCATCGCCATTGAATGGAATAGACAGATTTAACTCAGCGTCCACCGGTCCAGTCACTCTCACTGCCGTTAACGCCGCACCAACAGAATCCACCAGCGGAGTCGACATCATATAATCACGAACTGATGCACCTTCACCTTGTGCTTGAGCGTGAATTTCAATATGACCATCAGGGGCTAAATCTGGAATCACACCGTCAATCTTATTCGCATGTACATCCATCAAATCCGCCGAAGTGGAATGTAGATACATACTCTGATTTTCAAACAACAAGTCGAGCTGTAAATTGGTGATCGATGGCCATGCGGTATCGAAACTAAAACGAGCGTCTTTCAAAGACAATTGTGCTTGGAAGATCCCTTTACGATTGGTATAAGGAAAGTCTTCTAATGCTCCGTACCATAAGATCTTCGCAGTCTTGGCACTACCCGCTTGAATAGCTGAGGAAAGGTAGTCAGTTAAATCACGACCGAGTGCTAAAGTTGGTAAATAGCGCCATGTTTCACCGGCTTTATGCGCATCCGCTTCAACATATAAAGACAAAAATGGCGATTGCTCCGCTTTAAAATCGAGCTGAAACTCACCAATTGCAGACAGATCTTCGTTGGATACCTGAATTTTATCAGACCAAATTTTCCAACCGTCATCATAACGCTGCCACACTAGGTTAACTTTACTATGTTCAATATTGAGTGGCGCTTGGAATACCTCACCATAAGGCACCACATCGTCATCAAGTGTGGCTTTAATTGAAGCATTGTCGGCGTTACCCGTCACGCTTGCTTGCAACTTATTGACGCCCGGCAGCAAATCCCATTGCTTGATCTTGGCATCCGTCAATTTAGCTGAATACGTGAATTGCTCTTTTTGCTTTGGAATATCCACTCGAATGTCTTCAATCGATCCACTTGGTTGCAAGTTATTTAACCAAGTCATGGCATCGTTTTGTGAGTGAAGTACCCCGACTAAAGGCGCGAGATATTGAATATCTAAACGAGAAATATTGAAGGCTTGATGATCTTTTTGCCAATCGAGCGCAAACTGGAATGCTGGCCAGTCGTCGTTATTAGTTTTGAATTGAAACTGTGAACCTTGGATCTTCCAGCCTTCGCCATCAGGCTGCAGCTGCACTACGCCATGTTTAATATCCAACTGGTGAGCATCGTCCTCTTCTCCCCAAATCAAATACGACGGCATCAGCTCAACTAAGGCATCCGTGGGCTTGCCTTGCTTCAAGGTTAGCCAAGTGTTGAGGCTGACACGGCCTGAATCAATGGAAGTGGTTTTTTTGATGTATTGTGGCATCCACGGCGTAACTCGGATATTTTGCGCGGAGACATAGAACTCGCCATCCAGATCACGCAAATTGCCATGCTCAGTAAAGTTAGCAATCACCGACACTTTATTGAGGTTGACCCCTGCAATGCTGACCAGACCTTCCGCTTTATGCTGATTGCCATTGTTTTGCCAGCGTAAACGATCGATATCCAATAGACGAATTTCGCCATTGGGAGCCAGATATTGAATACTGGAATCGGTCAGTGAAAACTCACCTAATTGACGCAAAAACAAGTTTTGAACATCTTTTAAAGCGTCTAAAGACGTGTCCGTTGTCGGCTTATTTGTCGATGAGTTTTTTTCTGGTACTAATGGCCAACGGCTGACATCAGCCCGTAACCCTTGAATTTTGACATCCGCTAGTTTGGGCGTGAAATGAATCAATGACGCGAGAAAATCAATTTCGGCATCAGCGCGATCGATCGTCACAATAGGAATTTCTTCACCTGGCAGAAACACCTGAACATGTTTGAGAGCTAATGCAGGCGTTAAATTCCCCCAATAAGCGCGCACGGAATCAAATTCCACTTGCACGCCGGTCGCCTTTTGCACCTGCGCTTCAATGTTTTCACGGAACTGGTCAAGGTTAGGTAAGAATAGGCGTAATAGCGTAACGCTGATCGCCCAAAACACCACAATCGTCAGGACCGCCCACAGAATGCCACGCCAAATACGGGTAGCCAATGTCAGTGTTTTTTCTGTCATTACATCATCACAACATCAAATTGCTCTTGGCTATATAGTGGCTCTGCTTGAATTTTTACTTGCTTACCAATAAACAGCTCCAACTCAGCCAATGCGTGTGACTCTTCACCTTGCAACGCTTCAGCCACCGCAACCGCCGCATAGACGACAAAATTATCGGCATCATACGCACGATTCACTCGGGTAATCTCACGCAGGACTTCATAACACACGGTTTCAACAGTTTTGACTGAACCTCGTCCGTTACAGGTTGGACAACCGGAACACAGCACATGTTCAATACTTTCACGCGTGCGCTTACGAGTCATTTCGACTAATCCCAGCTGTGTAAAACCGTTAATATTGGTTTTCACACGATCTTTAGATAACGCCAATTCCAATGATTGCAATACACGACGACGATGCTCATCTTCTAACATGTCGATAAAATCAATGATGATGATGCCACCGAGGTTACGTAAACGCAGTTGGCGAGCGATGGCCTGTGTCGCTTCAATATTGGTATTGAAAATGGTTTCTTCGAGATTACGGCTCCCCACAAAAGCGCCAGTATTGATATCTACCGTGGTCATGGCTTCGGTTTGGTCGATGATCAAATAACCGCCCGACTTTAATTCCACTTTACGATCTAAAGAACGCTGGATTTCATTCTCAGTATCGTACATATCAAAGATGGGCTTATCACCGCTATACAAGACCAGCAAGTCAGTCAGATTCGGCACAAATTCAGATGTAAACTCAAGCAAGGTTTCGTAGGCTAAGCGGGAATCCACTTGAATGCGGCTGATCTCCGTCCCCACAAAGTCTCGTAGAATACGTTGTGCCAAGCCAATTTCGCCATACAGCATGGAACGCGTTTTGTATTTAGCGCGTCGTTCGTTGATTTTATTCCACAAACGCTTTAGAAATGCGGCATCTTGTGCCAATTCTTCGCTGTCAGCCCCTTCCGCAGCCGTACGAATAATAAAGCCGCCATTTTCATCACAATATGGCAACACGGTTTTTTTCAAACGTTCGCGTTCCACTTCATCATCAATACGCTGTGAGACACCAACATGCGCCGCGCCAGGCATAAAGACCAAATAACGAGAAGGCAAAGTAATATCCGTAGTTAAACGCGCGCCTTTCGTTCCTAGTGGATCTTTCACCACTTGAACAACCAAATCTTGGCCTTGACGCACCAATTCAGCAATATCGCGTACTTTAAATTGCTTCTTTTCGTTCTCAGCGACACATTCTGTATGCGGTACGATATCCGAGGCATGAAGAAAAGCGGCTTTATCTAAACCAATATCCACAAACGCCGCCTGCATACCAGGTAGCACTCGGCTGACTTTTCCTTTGTAAATATTACCAACGATGCCACGGCGTGCTTCACGTTCAATATGCACTTCTTGTAACATCCCCGACTCAATCATCGCAACGCGGGTTTCGCTCGGTGTGACGTTAATTAATAATTCTGCACTCATGGTTGTGCCTCTCAAATTGGTCAGGTTCTACCTCAGGTTTGGCCAACAAAAAATGATAAAAAGCTGCGCCAAAACTGAGATGACCTAAATATAAATTAGAAATTTTGTGTTCGAATCCGGAGCCCTAAAAACTGCTAATACCAAATTCGGGCAGGCTAAGTAATTCATCGCTTTCCAGTAAGGGTAGCCCCATCACAGCGTGAAAACTGCCTTCAATACGTGAAACAAAGCGACCACCAATACCTTGAATGCCGTAACCTCCGGCTTTATCGCATGGTTCACCTGTATTCCAATAAGATATTATTTCGTGCTCGGTTAATGCTTTAAACCAAACATCCGTTACGACGGTACGAGTTTGGCTATGAATGGCATTCGCAACCGTCACTGCTGTCATCACCTGATGCTTTCTACCAGACAATAACGCCATCATGTGACAAAAGTGGGAAAAATCATTCGGCTTTTCGAGAACGTGATCATCCACAACTACGATCGTATCCGAGCCTAACACCGGTAGTGAAAATGATGGAGTTTGCTTGGCAAGCATTGCAACGCCCGCTTGAGCCTTCTGACAAGATAAACGCGCCACATAATCGGGCGCAGTTTCATTAGATTGTTGCTGCTCTTCAATATCTGGCACGACAATGCCAAATTGATAGCCGAGTTGAATAAGAAGCTCTTTACGTCTTGGGGAGCTAGACGCTAAATAAAAACTCGGCTGCGATTGAAATTGACCAGACATACGACCTCATAGTACCAATAAAATAGACAACGTCGGCCATACGCCATTCAATAGCAGTTTAACGCATATGCCAGTGTCTTCTTAACCTTCTCAGTAATAAGAACATCCAAGGCCACAAAATACAGTTGATGGCTCCCGCCCAAAGGTAATGTGGATCAAACTCCACATCTTGGATTAGGAACTCACCGAAAAATTCTAAAAATTCCGCTAGTACGGTTAACGCACCAATCACAACACCTTGCTGCCATAACGCCATGTTACGCAAGACTTGGAAATTCAACGCCACTAAATACGCCACGACAGACATGACTATACCGTGAATACCTAAAGTACTTCCAATAACAAGATCCCAAAGTAAGCCTAAGATCAACGCTGAACCGACATTAACTCGATGCGGCAAGGCTAAAATCCAATAACAGGAGACTAAGATCACCCAAGTTGGACGCATCATTTCAAGAGGCCCAGGCCAAGGCACGGCTTGTAAGATCAGTGCAATAACAAATGAGCACCAAATAATAAATTTACTGCGTAGTATATTATTGCCCATTGATACCCGCCTGTTCTGTTTGCTCTATCGTTTGTGCTTGCTTTTGACGTTCTTGATCTGGCCACACCAATAACAAGTAACGCAGACGGTCAAACTCAACCACAGGTTTGGCGGTGATTTCAGCAAAAGGAATACGATTATCGTTTTTTACTTCCGTCACATAACCAACAGGATAGCCTTCAGGGTAACGACCAGCCAGACCAGAAGAAACCAGCAGATCACCGGTTTGAATGTCGGTACTGGTTGGCACGTTTTCAAGTTGAATCGAATCTATATCCCCATTACCGGAAGCAATAACACGGATATCATTTCGCAATACTTGCACAGGAATGGAGCTGTTACTGTCCGTCAGTAATAACACACGGCTGTTATGTGCCGATACGTTAATCACCTGACCAACAATCCCTTTTTCATTGATAACAGGCTGACCTTCATAAACGCCATCAGTATGACCTTTATCGATCACCACTTGATGTCGATATGGTGAAGAATCTACCGCCATCACTTCGGTCACGACTTTTCGTTCATCACGCACATAAGGAGAATCCAGCAATTCACGTAAACGTTCGTTTTCTTCTTTGTATTGCTTCAATAATAAGAGATCGCTTTTTAAAGTCAGCAACTCATTTTTCAATGCGCTGTTCGTTGTAATAAGAGATTTCATACTATTAAGACGCTCGTACATGCCATCAAACATGCTTCGAGGTAAGTTAGCCGCATACTGAATGGGGGCGACAGAACTATTGAGTAAATAACGTACGTTTGAGAATGTGTCTAAACGACTATCAGCCAGCATTAAGCCGGCTGATAAGATCAGTGCGAAAAATAAACGCAGTTGTAAAGATGGGCCGCGGCCAAATATCAATTTCATGCAGTTAAATTGTGTATCGATTCAATCTTAGTCGATAACGCCTAAATCATTGGTGTTGTAGAGAGGCGAATGAATGCCGTCAATGACGCTACAATTCCAAACATAAAGGAGTTATTCTTCACTGAACAGATCGCCACCATGCATATCGATCATCTCAAGTGCTTTACCGCCACCTAGAGCAACACAAGTCAAAGGCTCATCGGCAACCACGACAGGGATACCGGTTTCTTCGGTAAGTAGACGATCAAGATCTTTCAGTAATGCACCACCGCCCGTCAACACCATACCGTTTTCTGAAATGTCAGAAGCCAATTCTGGTGGACACTGTTCAAGTGCAACCATGACAGCAGAAACGATACCAGATAGAGGCTCTTGCAACGCTTCTAGGATTTCGTTTGAGTTCAGAGTAAAGCTACGTGGCACCCCTTCTGCAAGGTTACGACCGCGTACTTCCATTTCCATCACTTCTTCGCCAGGGTAAGCAGAGCCGATTTCGTGTTTGATTTTCTCAGCAGTTGCTTCACCAATTAAGCTGCCGTAGTTACGACGAACGTAATTAATGATCGCTTCATCAAAACGGTCACCACCGATACGTACAGAAGAAGAGTAAACCACACCGTTTAGTGAGATAACCGCCACTTCAGTTGTACCACCACCGATATCTACTACCATTGAACCGGTTGGCTCAGAAACGCGTAGGCCAGCACCGATCGCGGCTGCCATTGGCTCATCAATTAAGTAAACTTCGCGTGCACCTGCACCTAAAGCAGATTCACGAATTGCACGGCGCTCAACTTGAGTTGAACCACACGGCACACACACTAATACGCGCGGGCTAGGCTTTAATACACTGTTGTCATGCACTTGCTTAATGAAGTGTTGCAGCATTTTCTCAGTTACGTAGAAATCCGCAATTACGCCGTCTTTCATTGGACGAATCGCTGAAATATTGCCAGGTGTACGACCAAGCATTTGCTTAGCTTCATGCCCAACAGCTGCCACACTTTTAGCAGAACCAGCGCGATCTTGACGAATCGCAACAACAGAAGGCTCGTCCAAAACGATGCCTTGGCCTTTTACATAAATTAGAGTGTTTGCGGTACCTAGATCGATTGAAAGATCGTTCGAAAACATACCACGAAGTTTCTTAAACATATTCTTCGTTATCCTAAGAGCGATAGAAGGAAATAAAATTGTGCTAAATGTACCAATGCGTTGCACTATCGGCAAGCATTAACCTCATACAGAGTAAGAATAGGCGGGATTCTTACACAAAGTTAACCCAAGGAAGGAAAAAAGATGTGCGTCTCTCGATACTCGGGCGCTTCGCTGCTCGTGGCTCGGAAAAGAGCAAAGAGCGGTTCCTAGGTGCTAGTCCCTGGTTTATAGGAAAAGAAAGAGCGAGCGTATCTCGGTGCTCGGGCGTTTCACTGCTCGGGGCTCGAAAAAGACAAAAGATAGGTTGCGAGTTACTAGATAAAAAATCCGTCATCCTGAAAAGCGACGAAGGAGCGCAGTTCAGGATCTCCAACCGCTGTAGGAGATTCCAAACAGTTCGTACCTCACTTTTGGAATAACGATGTTACATTTCCCTTCTCTAAAAGACGCTCCCCGAAACCACTCTTCCTAGGGACTAGGACCCGCTCCCCTATCACTTCCCCGTTAAATTCGGCTCACCCCGATAAATAATACGATCATTGCCTCGATAGGAACCAAAATTAACGACAGTGGAAGGATCTTCATCACCTTTATTACGCCAATTATATTGCAGCCAAGGTTGCTTAATATCCTCTTCAATACTCCAACCTTCGTTGGTCGCCTTTAGCTCATCATCTTCAGCCGGTTCAGCATTGTTGCCATAGCCACCAACAGTGTCGCTATTCCCTTGACGCAAGAATAAACGAACGGTTTCACGTTGTGAGTTCACTTGTTGTGCTCTAAGCACACTAGATTTACCTGCACTCACTTTCTGCAAGCTCGATGGGCTATTGCTACTTAATTGAGCCGAACTCCCAGTGACATTACTCTGCACGTAATACACATTAGCCTTAAACTCACTGCCACTATCATCTGTATTGGTCACAAAACTATTGCCATTCCAGTATTCGGTTGAGCCAAGTAATCGGCAATATCAAAATAATTACCGGTTAAATTAATTTTCACTGGATGAATATAGTAACCAATGGTTTCATCCGAGCCATCAATCAAGATCGGTTCACTCGGCATGGAAGTCAAAGACACCAGTTGTAATTTGTGCGTTTTTTCTAATACATTTTCCAATAACGCCGCCATGCCTTCTGGCGTCACTAAACCATCCACCACGCTAGATAAACGCAATGACAAATCTTGGCTTTCTGTGAGTAAGACAGTGTACTCTTTATCCACTTGTCATTCGGATCTTGCTCAAGTTTATGTTTGATCATGGCAATATCGCCTTGCAGCTGACCAATCTGCCCCTGAAGCGAAGCAATACGAACGCGTTTGGCGTTGTTATCTTCTTGAATGGGTTCAATCACAAACGTAAACAGTAAAAATAAAATCGCTATCCAACCAGCAATGGTGGTCAGCCATTTTTCGCGCTCTGATAATTTAGCGAACTTCTCACTCAACTCAGCCCATTGTTTTTTCAAAGCATCCATTAACGACGGTCTCCTGGGTTTGAGTATAAAGAAAAGACCACGACGTTATTTTCATCACGACCAATCGATAGGCTTTGAAACGTACGACCCACTAGATTCATTTCACTTTTAAACTGCTGGACCCAGCTTGGCACAACTTCCGGTGATTTAGCTAAGCCCTGAATGTTCATTCTTCCGTTAGAAATATAAATATTTGACAGGGATATATCACTGCGATCAATAGAGGACAAGCCATTCATGATGCCGGAATAGCCCACTTTGTCACGATCATCAAAACTTTCGATGACTTTCAATGAGGCTTGTTTGGTTTTTACGTCTTGCTTTAAACGCTCCACTGCCGCTAATTTTGCAGGAGATGGTTTATGTGTCGCTAACTTTTTATTTAATACGGCGACTTCATCAGATAATTGCTTCGCTTGCTGGCTCAGTACAGAAACCTGTTGTGACAATTGATGATTTTGATAACTGTAGGCTGAATACATCCCCAACATAATCACAATAAGAACAACCCAACTGGCCGCCACTAGATTAAGGTTAAACACTTCTTTTTTCGGCTGTAGATGGGCGGGATACAGGTTTACGCCTTGTAAACCAAGCTGAAATACTTCTCCCGCTAACACTTCACCGCTTTTTTGCGCAGCATCCGTCAGTAATAGAGGTTCAACCGATATATTGAGGCATTCTTGTAACTGTTGTAATAACGCTTCGGCATTTTCACCATCACAACACAAAAACAGTTTGTTGATCTGAATTTACTTCATTTGCGAGGACAAATAATCCATAGAACGCTGCAGTTCTAGTGCAAGAGAATCCAGTTGCAAGGTACTTTCAAACTCTCCGGTTACAGGAGGAGTGACGCCACGAATCGTACGCTGGGAAACCGAACCTTCTTCTACATAAGCACCGATTTTAAATTCACTATTTTGCGAACGGTGTAGCAGCATAAAAGAAGAAATATCCGGTCGAGTTCGAGCCCAGACTTCATCTTCTGGCAAAATACGAACCAGCTTATTGCTGTATTGCTCTAATACCGCCTTAATTTGCTCGACAAAACGTTTAGTGAGTACGTAGGCTTTGACTTTATTTGAGCCGGGTAACACCACCCCATCCGCCACAATATCCGTGACGCGTTCGGTAATCAGATCTTTTAATAAAAACGGCAATGCGGCTGGCCACTCTTCCTTTGGTATTGTTGGCTGATCAATTTGATAGCTTTGATATAGGTGCGAGCCAAGCGTGACTGAAGCATGCATGTTATGACAATGATGCTCTTTCAAGGCCGTGCTTAAAACGAAGTCCTAGTTGTTATCGGTGAGCTCATAAAATGAGGCTGTTTCTGCCCCATTGTCATCGGCTTTAGCAACATAAATCCCATCCGTCAGCATCACAATACTGAGAGAGGCTTTTTGCGGGCCTTTATCAATAAACTTTTGGATAAACGAGTTAATACTCATAGATTGAATATTTTCCTTTATTTTCGCCAACGATTTCTTCTTCCGGGCTTAATTAAGCGAGCAGTCGGTGAAGGTTGCGATACATCGATAGTAGGTAATAATTGCGTTTCTTCAACAAAGTAACGCCCTTGTCCACCATCTAGCCCTAACCGGGATAACACAGCCCATTCACTTTCGGTTTCCACCCCAACCGCAATCACTTTCGTATTACTGTCAACACAAGAACCTAATAAGCTACGGATAAAAAGCTGATTCTCATTTCTTCGATCAATTTGTTTCACTAAACTTCGGTGCAACTTCAAATAAGTAATTGGCAGCAATTTAATGTAGTGGGTACTTACAATGGTTCTCCCCACCTGATTCACCATCACCCGACAACCTAGCCCAGCTAACATAGCAATGACAGGTCGCATAATATCAAGATCGCTGACTAAATTTCGCTCTATAAACTCAAAGCTTATTCGCTGTCTTAGCGATTTGGGTAATTGCAATAGTTCATCACGTAACCAATATTTATGCGCTTTATTTTTAAATGGTTGCGTAAATAAACACATGGCATAGTGCTTATTAGTCAGATCTGTTTTCAAATACGACAGCACCGCTTTAAGCGTGGCTTGGTCTAAGGTTTTCTCGTAACCGACCTGTTCAATAGCTGTTAAAAAGCGAGACGCCTTAATTTTGGCCCCTCGCTCATCCATGATTCTGGTAAATAATCCATAGTGTTCAACGACTTTTTCGTTGTTATTACCTATTAAATAACAAGGCTGTTCATAAATAAACAACTTATTTGGGTCTATCGCGGAATCAAACAAATTCCGCCAACGGACCCCACCGCGTTCTTCTCTTTGTTTATTCCGTTTTTTTTCGAATTCAGCCCAGTTATTGGCTTCTTCAATACGTGCGGTTTTTAGTGCGGTTTCTACTTCATCAATGATCTTACCGCGTCGCTCACCTTGTGAATAAGATGTCACCCCAATGTGACACCAGTTTTCGGCATCAAGCCACTCAGGTAGCTCGAGTTTGGCCAACTGGTTTATACATTGTCTGGCTAAGGTCGTCATTTCCTTGGAAGATTGATGTGGAATCATCAAAGCAAAACGGCCTTCGTAATAACGAGCAAATACAGCATTAGGGTATTTTTGAGACAAATTAGTGAGGATTTGCCCAACGGAAACAATAAATGCTTCCGATTCTGCTTGATCCACGGTGTCTACCAGTTCATCCCAACCATTAATTTCGATCGCCAAAACACCGCCAGATGCGTCGGTTTCTTGTAATGCAGCCTCTAAACGACTATCAAATAATACTCGGTTTGCCGCTCCAGTTAATTGATCTAAAAAGGTATGTGTGCGAATAAATGTATCAAATCGGCTACGTTCTTGTCGGGCGTCATTTAACTCGGCAATTAAACGAGTAAGCGCTTCACTGGCTGTATATGGCCATTCTCGTTCATCGGCTTGTGATACTTTTTCTACTTGCCCTGCGAGGATCATCCGGCCTCGTTCTTCCAACAATTCCGAACCATAAAGCTGCGTCCGCAACCATTGCAAGCCTTTCAATAAGCAAAATAAAACGAGTAGAACTGCCAATGTTAAAGAGAAAAATGCTTCAAATGAATAACTGTTATTAGCGTAAGGCGGGACAGTTTGATATTCCGCATAATAATCAGGATTACGCTTGAGTGGATAGGTTTTGTTATAAAGCAAAATATCGTCGTTATTTTGCAACATCGATTTATTATTAAATAAATAAACTTGTCCGGCTGGCGATATCAGTTTTAATTGCACCACATTACTCGCTTGCAGCAATTTAGGTAGCCAATGACGCATGGCATCAAAGTCTTGTGGCGTTGCTAATTCATTATCAATGATATTGGTGACACGCTGCAGGTTCTGATCAACATATTGACCACCCATTTTTTTAAATGTGAACACACCGCCGACAAACAAAATAAACATAGCGCTGACAACGATCATGGTCACAAAGGCCACCAGACGAGTACTCAGCTTCAAAGTTGGGGTATATCTCATTGACGCTTAATTCCATTTAAGGCATTTCCCCTATTTGATAACACTCATTCCAGTGCTAATAAAATGCTATCCAAACAGGAAATAAAATTCATATATGTTATACCCAAGCAACCTCAAGATGCGAGTTTCAGCAAGAATAAAACAAGCTTTAGGCAAGGCGAATTGAATATGATCATAGTCATTCTATCTCTATTCAATTTAACGCAGCATAAAGCTTGTTTTAACTTACCCTTCGGGAGCTTCATCCAAGACCTTAGCCTGCGTCAGATTTAATTGAAAGGTGTTTACATTCCGCATAAATCTTCCTTGCCTAAGAACTTGGATGATAGCTCTGAATTCTGCACCTTGAGGTTACTTGGGTATTTAATAATAACAAAAAGCCGCAATTAACATGCGGCTTTTGAATGAAATCGTGCGGTGACGATCATTTTTATTTGCACTCAGCAAAAATTAGAACGGAATGTCGTCGTCAAAGTCCATTGGTGGCTCGTTATATTGAGGAGCCGACTGCTGAGGTTGCTGCTGTTGCGGTGGACGAGACTGCTGTGCTTGTGGTTGCTGAGGTTGTCCCCAACCAGCACCTTGACCTTGATTGCCACCCATTGGTGCTTGATTTCCACCTTGAGCACGGCCACCTAACATTTGCATTACACCGTTAAAGCCTTGAACCACAACTTCTGTAGTGTAACGATCTTGGCCACTTTGATCTTGCCATTTGCGAGTTTGTAGTTGACCTTCAACGTACACTTGAGAACCTTTACGCAAATATTCACCGGCCACTTCCGCTAATTTGCCAAATAAGGCCACACGGTGCCATTCCGTTTTTTCACGTTGTTCACCTGTTGCTTTGTCTCTCCAAGTTTCAGAGGTCGCAATGGTAATATTTGCAACTGCACCACCGCTTGGTAGGTAACGAATCTCAGGATCGTTGCCTAGGTTTCCGACTAAAATTACTTTATTTATTCCGCGGCTAGCCATGTTCTGCTCCGTCTCAATGTATTTCTAAAATAGTGGTCGATTATATCATGCTTTCTACCCACAAGGGTACAGCTATACCCAAGTGACCTCAAGATGCTCCCGAAGGGGAAGTTAAGGTTACTGAATATCAAAAGCGAGTTCTTCCATACTCACTACTGAGTGTCACTCACTAAACCTTTAAATTACAAGGCACTCTTCATTAAAGTAAAAAAATGATGAAGTACTTCTCAGATTCAAGAATATGTTCACCAAGCCAACGTTCGGGCTACAATCCTGTATGTTCATCCCCTACAGTCTGAGCTCAATTTTCATACTTAAGTAATTCTCAGGACAGGATGTCATGACTTGCTCAGATAATACGCCAACGATTTATTTGCTGTCTCCGTTTATTTCTCACTATGATCCATTATTGAGAAAACTAGACGAGATTGAAAACCTCCACATTCGTATTGTGAATATTGAAGCTCTACAGCAATTTCAGCCGATCGAAAAATGTGACCTCATTTTAGTTGATGCTCGATTTAATGATGTCACTTTAATGGAACTCCAAACTCATCCCTTGTTGCAACGCTCCCAATCGAATGCGCTTATTTTTGCCCCAAAACAGCCCAACTTGGCGCTACTTTCCATGTGGACAAATTTGTCTGGCTATTTTTATGACACCATATCCAGTGAACAATTTCGTCTAAACGTACTGCGGTTATTACAAGGAGAAAATTGTTTACCCAAATCCCTCCTTCTCGACCTGTTTCAACATTGGCAAAACCTCAATAAACATCAAGATCACAGCTTACTGAAAACTCGCCTATCCTTGACCCGACGTGAGCTAGAAATATTATCCTTAATGCAAGCCCATCAATCTAATCTTGATATTGCTGACCAACTTTTTGTCAGTGAGCACACCATAAAATCTCATCTCTATCGTATATTTAAAAAGCTCAATGTCAGTAATCGTCGCCAGGCCATCAATTGGGCTCAATTGCACCTATAACTACAGTTGGCATTTGATTTGCATTAATTTTTATTGGTTATCGAGCAAACTAGGCCGGCTTGAATCCCCCGTTAGAGTAATCAAGTTGTAAATAGCACGCTTGCAGCCTTATCTAAATTCACATTTTATTCATTTGATATATTTGTCTTGCAGATAAGAAAAATGCTATTTTACTCAGCATATTAAAACCGCCTACATTCAGGTTATAAAAATCAAAAAGGTTTCTATCATGATCAAAAAATGTCTATTCCCTGCCGCTGGTTATGGCACACGTTTTTTACCCGCGACTAAATCTATGCCGAAAGAAATGATGCCTGTTGTTAACAAGCCTCTAATTGAATACGGCGTAGAAGAAGCCATTCAAGCGGGAATGAACGGTATGTGCATCGTCACGGGTCGCGGTAAGCAATCACTGACCGATCACTTTGATAAAAACTATGAGCTAGAGCACCAAATTAAAGGCACGAATAAAGAAGAATTGTTAGTGGATATCCGCGACATCATTGATAGCGCCAATTTCACTTACATTCGTCAACGTGAAATGAAAGGGTTAGGCCACGCCATTTTAACGGGTCGTGAACTGGTGGGTGATGAACCCTTTGCCGTGGTTCTAGCCGATGACCTATGCGTTAACCCTGATGAAGGCGTGCTGTCACAAATGGTATCGCTGTACAAACAATTCCGTTGCACCATTGTGGCGGTACAAGAAGTGCCGAAAGAAGAAGTTCACAAATACGGTGTGATTGCCGGTGAAATGATCAAAGACGATCTTTTCCGTGTCGACGACATGGTTGAAAAACCAGAACCTGGCACAGAGCCAAGCAATCTCGCGATCATTGGTCGCTACATTATGACCCCAGATATCTTTGAGCTTATTGAGCAAACCGAACCGGGCAAAAACGGTGAAATCCAAATTACCGACGCACTGCTTAAACAAGCGAAATCAGGCTGTGTTCTTGCCTACAAATTCAAAGGTAAACGTTTTGACTGCGGTAGTGTTGAAGGTTACATCGAAGCGACGAACTACTGCTACGAAAACATGTATCTAAAATCAAACGATACCAAGACGAGCAAAAACTGATCGCTGACCAATTAGATTGAAATCATTTTAGCCGCTCTCATTATGAAAGCGGCTTTTTTATAACTGTAATTTTGTACAGTATTTTATTTCCACTTTTTAAGACTTATGTAATACTAATCTCCATCATCTTTAATCAATGAGAGCGTGAAGCATGGAAACGATAGAAGTTCGTGGCGCCCGTACCCACAACCTGAAAAACATCAACCTCACCATTCCTCGTGACAAGTTAATTGTGATCACAGGATTATCCGGTTCAGGTAAATCGTCACTCGCTTTTGATACCTTATACGCTGAAGGTCAACGTCGCTATGTTGAATCCCTGTCGGCCTATGCACGCCAATTCTTATCTTTGATGGAAAAACCTGACGTTGATCATATTGAAGGGTTATCACCTGCCATTTCTATTGAGCAAAAATCAACGTCACACAACCCGCGCTCAACAGTGGGTACGATTACCGAAATCTACGATTACCTACGCTTACTTTATGCTCGTGTAGGTGAACCTCGTTGCCCAGAGCACGATACCCCATTAGCCGCACAAACCATCTCGCAAATGGTCGATAAAGTGTTAGAAATGCCTGAAAACAGCAAGCTGATGCTATTAGCGCCTATCATTAAAGAGCGTAAAGGTGAACACGTTAAAACGCTACAAAACCTAGCAGCACAAGGCTTTATTCGCGCTCGTATAGATGGTGAAACCTGCGATCTTTCTGATCCACCGACGCTTGAATTACACAAAAAACACACCATTGAAGTGGTGGTGGATCGCTTTAAAGTGCGTGACGGTATTCAACAACGTTTAGCGGAATCGTTTGAAACCGCGTTAGAACTCTCTGGTGGCACCGCTACTGTCACTTGGATGGATGACGACAGCAAAGAAGACATCGTTTTTTCAGCCAACTTTGCCTGTTCACATTGTGGCTATAGCATGCGCGAACTGGAACCGCGTTTATTCTCATTCAACAACCCAGCCGGCGCGTGTGAAACGTGTGATGGCCTTGGGGTACAGCAATATTTTGATGCTGAGCGCGTGATCCAGGATGAAAGTTTAAGCCTAGCCAATGGGGCGATTCGCGGTTGGGATAAAAAGAACTTTTACTATTTCCAAATGCTGACCTCTCTTGCTGAGCATTATGGTTTTGATTTGCAACAGCCTTTTAATCAACTACCGAAAAAGATTCGCGATGTGGTCTTAAATGGCTCGAAGAAAGAACAAATCGAATTTAAGTACGTTAACGACCGCGGCGATATTCGTGTCAAACGTCATCCGTTTGAAGGCATCTTAAATAACTTAAATCGACGTTATCATGAAACCGAATCCAACTCGGTACGCGAAGAATTAGCCAAATACATTTCCAATAAGTCGTGTTCAAGCTGCGGTGGCGCACGCCTGAAAACCGAAGCTCGCCATGTCTTTATCGACAATACTAACTTGCCACAAGTAGTGGAAATGAGCATTCATGGCGCGTTGCAGTTCTTCGAGTCTCTGCAATTAACCGGACAACGCGCTCAAATTGCAGAAAAGATCCTAAAAGAAATCAATGACCGTCTGAACTTCTTGATCAATGTTGGCTTGAACTACCTCAACCTATCCCGTAGTGCCGAAACGCTATCGGGTGGTGAAGCGCAACGTATTCGTCTTGCTAGCCAAATTGGTGCTGGCTTAGTAGGCGTGATGTATGTGCTCGATGAACCTTCGATTGGTTTACATCAACGCGACAACGAACGCTTGCTGAAAACGCTTATCCATCTGCGTGACTTAGGTAACACAGTATTAGTAGTTGAACATGACGAAGATGCGATTCGCGCGGCCGATCATGTGATTGATATTGGCCCAGGTGCCGGTGTGCACGGTGGTCAAGTGATTGCCGAAGGCACCATGCAGCAAATCTTAGACAATCCGGATTCGTTAACCGGTCAATACCTCAGCGGTACGAAGCAAATTGAAGTACCGAAACAGCGCACACCCGTTGATAAAAAGAAAATGGTAGAGCTGATTGGCGCGACGGGAAACAACTTACAAAATGTTGACCTGCAAATCCCAGTGGGTTTATTCACTTGTGTAACGGGTGTGTCGGGTTCGGGTAAATCCACCTTAATTAACGATACGTTCTTTAAGATTGCGCATGCGCGTTTAAACGGTGCGACCACAGCCGAAGCCGCACCGTATAAAAAAATCAATGGCCTTGAGCATTTTGATAAAGTCATCGATATTAACCAGAGTCCGATTGGCCGTACGCCACGCTCTAACCCCGCCACTTACACTGGGATTTTCACCCCAATTCGTGAGCTATTTGCCGGCACTCAAGAAGCTCGCTCTCGTGGCTATAAACCCGGTCGCTTTAGCTTTAACGTACGCGGTGGCCGCTGCGAAGCTTGCCAAGGTGATGGCGTAATTAAAGTAGAAATGCACTTCTTACCTGATGTGTATGTGCCTTGTGATGCGTGTAAAGGAAAGCGCTATAACCGAGAAACCCTAGATGTACGCTATAAAGGTAAGAGTATTGATGAAGTGTTGGAAATGACCGTTGAAGATGCGCATACCTTCTTTGAACCGGTGCCTGTGATTGCTCGCAAACTGAAAACCTTAATGGATGTCGGTTTGTCTTATATTCGATTAGGGCAAGCCGCGACTACCTTATCGGGCGGTGAAGCGCAGCGTGTGAAACTCGCCAAAGAATTGTCTAAGCGTGATACGGGTAAAACCTTATACATTCTGGATGAGCCGACAACTGGCCTACACTTCCACGATATTCAGCAATTGTTAACGGTATTGCATCGCCTGCGCGATCACGGCAACACGATTGTGGTCATCGAACACAATCTTGATGTAATCAAAACCGCCGATTGGATTGTCGATCTAGGCCCAGAAGGCGGCAGTGGCGGTGGTGAAATCATTGCTGCAGGCACACCGGAACAAGTCGTGAAAATAAAAGGTTCACATACCGCGCACTTCTTAAAGCCGTTGTTGAAGAAATAAATGTCGTGCTCGGGTCTCGGGTCTCGGGACTCGGGACTCGGGACTCGGGACTCGGGACTCGGGACTCGGGACTCGGGACTCGGGACTCGGGACTCGGGACTCGGGACTCGGGACTCGGGAGATTTTGATGATTCTAACGGAACTGTCAATTCAGGGACTCAACAAATTATAACGCCTCCAGTTATTCCGCTCGCAGCTTTGATCTTTGGTCATATTTTTTAATTAATTAGTGTTAGTATAAGCAGCAATTTTGACTCATTGACGAATTAGGGTTGTTACTTTCATGGCGATTTTACATACACAAGGCACTGAACTGGAAAAGGTACCTGAGCCCAATATTCTTGCTAAGCCTTTTCTCTGGGCACTGGGCGTTGTGTTTTTATTGGCCATGCATTACTTTCAACCTAATCCTGGCGGTGCAGGGCTGGCGCTGTCTTTCAATTCAACCACTTGGTTAGCGATAAGTGTTGTTATCGGGATTGGACTGTACGCCACGGCTAATATGAGAAAATTACGCCTGACCAGCCTCACCATCGTGATGTTGGTTGCCTGTATTATTCTCACCATTCCAGTCTTTTATTCAGCTTCCCAAGGTTCAGATGCGTTATTACGCTTAATCGGATTATGGGGAGGATGGCTATTACTGCTGCTGTTGCACCAATACCCTTTGTCGAATAAACAA
This sequence comes from Vibrio gangliei, assembly GCF_026001925.1. NCBI lineage: Bacteria > Pseudomonadati > Pseudomonadota > Gammaproteobacteria > Vibrionales > Vibrionaceae > Vibrio > Vibrio gangliei. The sequence goes on from NZ_AP021869.1 coordinate 2,168,092, forward strand.
AAACAGACGCTATTAATGCTGATCGTTGGTGCGGTATGTACCGAAGCGGCTTATGGCTATTTCCAATATTTATTTTTGGAGGCAGGCAACTCATTTGGTTACAACACTGAAAATAACCGCCCTTTCGCCATTTTCCAACAACCAAATGTCATGGCCAGCTTCTTAGCCACAGGACTCGCTGTGGGTTCTTATTTGCTGGCTCGTCAAAAGCAAACTCATGTCTCGCACCACAAAGCACTTTCGATTCTTTTATTACTGATGCCCACCATCACCATACCACTCCTTTGGGTATTGGCATCACGCACTGGTTGGTTAGGGGCGACGGTAGCAACCGTACTATTAATCCCTTACCTGCATAAATTTTTGCCAAAGCGAGTCATGACCTTATGGTTGATTTCAGTCATCGTTGGTTTAGCGGGCGGTTACACACTGGCTAGCGCTAACGGCGGAAATGAACTGATTGCACAAAAATCGAATTTAGAAAGCCCACGTCGATATACTTTCCCACAAACATTCGACATGGTGATTGAAAAGCCTTGGACTGGTTATGGATACGGCCGTTTTGAACCGGCTTACATGCTATACACCGCAAGACAGCATCAACTCAATGAAGATTATCATCCCGGCTTACCTTCTATGGATCACCCACATAATGAGATTTTATATTGGGCGGTAGAAGGCGGTATTGTGCCAATTCTCGGCCTGTTATTGGCCGCATTAGAAGTATTCAGAAAAGTACGAAAAGCCCAGCATGGTACTCGTTTGGCTCTGGTAGCTCTATTTTTCCCCATCGTATTACACACCCAATTGGAATATCCGTTTTATCACTCCGCGATTCACTGGATTATTTTTATCATCTTGATTTATTGGGTTGATCAGTTGACCTCTCAGTATCAAGAAGTGAATTTCAGTAAAATCACCAAAAGCTTGATGAGCGTATTTTCCTTGGTTATTCCGATCATCACTGCCTTCTTTATGCTGACCGCACTTCACACTAATGCGGTATTAAGTAAGTTTGAGTACACCCGACCGCTCAACCCTGACTTATTAAATCAAGTTACCAACCCGAGTGTTTGGAAAGATAGATTCGATTGGGATGTGTACCACACTCAACTCAATATCGGTCTGCATTTAGGTAATCCTGAATACATTCAACCTTATATTGATTGGGCAAACAAAATCATTAAACGCAAACCTCGCGCCGCGTTTTATTCTAGCTTAATCGTTGCGTATCAAGGCATCGGTGATAACCACAAAGCCGAACAAATTCGTAAAGAAGCGGAGTTTTTATTCCCAGCACAAGATTTTTCGAAGATCCGTTATATTTCACCAGAGGAAAGAGCATCAAAGGCGAAGGCGATGTCTGGGGCGAAAGAAGCCAAAGAATAGTAGCGTGGCTCGTTGCTAGGGCGCTTCGCTTCTCGTCGCTCGAAAAAGCAAGGCAAAATTCGGTGTAAAAAAAAATATCTAAAGATCAATATAACGTAACTCGTTACACAAACGCCTTGCTTCTCATGGCAAGAAAAGTAAAGCGTAAATCGAGTAACGAGCTACGATAAGCGAAGCGCTCGAGATTCGTTATTTTTCCATCGTCTCCTGCAGTGCTTTCAAACACAACGCCACATTTTCACTTTTTGCGCTGTAACCCATCAAACCAATACGCCATACTTTACCGGCCAGTGCGCCTAAACCGCCGCCGACTTCCAGGTTGTATTCATTGAGTAAGTGTTGACGGGTACTGGCATCATCGACACCTTCAGGTAGGTATACCGAGTTTAGTTGAGGCAAACGATGCGCTTCATCGACCACATATTTAAAGCCTAACGCTTCTAGACCAGTTTTTAACTTTTGGTGCATTTCGGCATGACGCTGCCACGCATTTTCTAAGCCTTCTTCATACAAAGCTAACAAAGATTCATGTAAGGCATATAAGCTATTAACTGGCGCGGTATGGTGATAGCTGCGTTTACCTTCGCCACTCCAATAACCCAAAACCAAACTTTGGTCGAGGAACCAACTTTGTACTGGTGCTTTACGCGCTTGGATCTTAGCAATCGCTTTAGCAGAAAATGTAATTGGCGATAAACCTGGCACGCATGACAAACATTTCTGGCTACCGGAATATACGGCATCAAGTTTCCATTCATCGACTCTAAGTGGCACGCCACCTAATGATGTCACCGCATCAACAATGGTCAGCGCATCATATTGCTGCGCCACTTTCGCCAACGCTTCAGCATCACTTAATGCACCGGTTGAAGTTTCAGCATGTACAAAGGCTAAGATTTTAGCATCGGGATTTTGCTCAAAAGCTTCTGCTACTTTTTCAACGCTCACTGGTTGGCCCCATTCGTCGTCCACCAGCACCACTTCTGCGCCGCTACGAATGGCATTTTCGCGCATACGTTCGCCAAACACACCGTTACGACAAATAATTACTTTATCACCGGCTTCAATCAAGTTGACAAAGCACGCTTCCATACCCGCGCTACCGGGAGCAGAAACCGGGATGGTAAAGTCATTTTCAGTTTGAAATGCGTATTTCAACAAAGCTTTCACTTCATCCATCATGCCAATGAATAACGGGTCAAGATGACCAACGGTAGGACGGCTTAATGCTTGTAAAACGTCTGAAGATATATCAGATGGACCTGGGCCCATAAGAATACGGCGAGGCGGGAGAAAACGTTGAAAAGTCATATTAATCCTTAATGGTGTAATCCATATTTTACTTGGGTATATGTGTGTGCTTTTAAAACGTGATTTTCTTTCAAAATATTATTCGAGATAAACACGCCCTGATAAATTACCACGCTAAACCTTGCTTTCTTACGGTTAGATAAGAAGCTGTGATCTTGCTCAAAATATTGTATACATTTTTGTATTTTATAAAAACGAAAGCAAGCATAAAAAATCATCACCTAAGCAAGGTTAGCAACACTTTTATGATTGACTTTTTTGGTGCAACAACGTTCAATGTAGGCTCATTGTTTCATAGGATATGAAGCATGAATCGAAGGCTCACACAGGGCCTTTATTTAACCGAAAAGGTTAACTAAGAAGAGGAGCGTAACCCAGGCAGATGATAGGTGGATCCCGATATCCAATACCCATCATTCAGGGGGAGTTACGCCGAGATGGGTAAATACTCGGGTGTTTATCGCATCGGTTGTACAGGTTGAATCCTGGCAACTGTCACTATGTATGTTGAATTTTGACATAGGTATATAGTGAAGAGCTTCTCAGGTTTTGCATGGTCACACTATTCAGTTATGGCCTCTATGTATTTCCCTGCTCTAAGAAATCTCTCTTCAACATTGGACGTTTGCTTATCGCACTTTGATAAGCTTTTTTGAAGTAATCTGGGAGACAATGCCGTGAGCGCATTCAACGTAGCAAAATTCGGTGGCACTAGTGTGGCAAACTTTGAAGCCATGAGCCGCTGTGCCGCCATCATCGAAAATAATCCATCGACCAAACTTGTGGTCAGCAGCGCCTGTTCTGGTGTGACAAATTTATTAGTTGAGTTGGCATTAGGGGTACAAAACCCAAATGACCGTGATGCTATTTTTGCTCAATTGAAAGAGATCCATTACTCCATCATTGAACAATTTTCTGAACAAGAGAAAACCAGACAAGCAGTGGATTCTATTTTAGATGCACTCGCTAGTATGGCTGAAGCCGCCTCATTCCAATCAAGCGATAAACTGACTGACCATATCGTGGCATGTGGCGAATTGATGTCGACTCATATTTTGACTCAATTGATGATCGAACGTGGTATCAATGCCGCGCGCTTTGATATTCGTGAAGTGCTACGTACTAATAACGATTTTGGCAAAGCCGAGCCTGATATTGCTGAAATTTCAGCTTTAGCTCAGCAAAAATTAACCCCACTTTGCCAGGACTTTGTGGTGATCACTCAAGGTTTTATCGGCAGTGATGTGGAAGGCAATACCACCACACTTGGCCGAGGTGGCAGTGATTACAGTGCAGCATTAATTGCAGAAGCGGTTAAAGCCTCTGGCCTAGAGATTTGGACAGATGTTCCAGGGATCTACACTACCGATCCACGCATTGCACCAAAAGCGACTCCGATCCCAGAGATCAGCTTTAGTGAAGCGTCAGAAATGGCCAACTTTGGTGCGAAGATCTTGCATCCTTCAACTTTGCTTCCTGCTTTGCGACACCAGATCCCAGTCTTTGTTGGATCTTCTCGTGAACCAGAAAAAGGCGGTACTTGGATCCGTCAGAAAGTCGAAAGTGCGCCACTATTCCGCGCCTTGGCGATCCGTAACAACCAAACGATGGTGACATTGCGTAGCCCTGATATGTTCCAAACTTACGGCTTTTTGGCACAAGTGTTCAACATCTTGGCTAAATACCAAATCTCTGTTGATTTGATTACCACATCAGAAGTGAGCGTCTCTTTGACGCTAGATCAAACCAACACCTCAGGCAAAGCACCTGAGTTGCCAGCTGAGGTCCGTGCTGAATTGGCGGAACTGTGCAGCGTAGAAGTCGAGCATAACCTAAGCCTAGTTGCCCTAATTGGTAATAAGATGAGTGCGAAAAAAGGCTATGCAAAACAAGTATTCAGTGCATTAGAAGACTTTAACTTACGCATGATTTGCTACGGCGCAAGCCCACATAACTTGTGCTTCTTAGTCGATGCACTAGAAGCCAAACGTGCGGTGGAAGTGCTGCATAGAGAGTTGTTTGAATAGATTCGATTATCGGGCACTTCGTTTCTCGGAGGCTCGTTTCTCGAAAAAGCAAAGCGGTACTGAAAAATGATCAGTACCGTTTTTTATTTCTATCTACAAAAGACAAAAAACGCTAGCAGATATCACTCTGATAGCGTTTTCTTTTTCGTATTACGAGTAGCGTAAGCGCCCTAGCAGCAAAGCGCCCTAGTAACGATCGTTAACTCAAATTCGGCCCTAGCCATTTCTCCATTTCAACGTCATCCCAACCTTTACGCTTGGCGTAGTCTTCTGCTTGATCTTGTTGGATCTGAGCGATGGCAAAATAACGAGAGTCTGGATGCGAGAAATACCAACCGGATACTGACGCGCCCGGCCACATAGCGTAGCTTGAGGTTAATGACATGTCAATGGTTTCTTCAACGTTAAGAAGCTCCCATAAGCTGCCTTTTTCCGTATGCTCTGGGCACGCAGGGTAACCCGGAGCAGGACGAATGCCTTGATATTTTTCACGGATCAGATCGTAGTTACTGAGCGATTCCTCTGGTGAATAACCCCAAATCTCTTTACGCACCATTTCATGCATGTATTCGGCAAAGGCTTCCGCTAAACGGTCTGCTACCGCTTGGATCATAATGGCATTAAAATCATCACCTTGTGCTTTGTAAGCATCCGCCAATTCACGCTCACCGATGCCGCCGGTCACCGCAAAGCCACCAATCCAGTCCGATTTGCCGCTGTCTTTTGGCGCAATGTAATCCGACAAACAGTAGTTCGCCCCTTTCGGTTTCTCGGTTTGTTGGCGAAGGTTGTGCAACACTTTAATTACTTCACTGCGCGATTCATCAGCATAGACTTCAATGTCATCACCGACGCTGTTAGCCGGGAACATGCCACACATGCCGCTCGCTTTAAGCAAGCCTTCTTGCTCAATGCGGTCGAGGAATACGTTAGCATCGTCATACAAACGCTTAGCTTCTTCCCCTACTTCTTCATGCTCAAAAATCGCTGGGTATTTGCCCATCAATCCCCAAGTTAAAAAGAACGGTGTCCAGTCGATGTAATCACGTAAGATAGCCGTATCAATATGCTCAAACACATGTACGCCAGGTTTAGCAGGTGCTGGCGGAGTATAAGCCTGCCAATCAATCGCCACTTTATTGTCGCGCGCTTTATCGAGTGTAACTGGCTTAGTACGCGGGCGTTTACGCGCATGTTGATCACGGACGCGTTCGTAATCCAAATCTAGTTTTTCAACAAAGGCTGGTCGTTGCGATTCAGAAAGCAAAGCAGAACAGACCCCTACCGCTCGTGAGGCGTTATTCACGTAAACCACTGGTTGTGAGTAGTTTTGCTCAATCTTAACCGCTGTGTGCGCTTTCGATGTAGTTGCGCCACCAATGAGTAGAGGTAAATCAAAACCTTGCCGTTCCATCTCTTTAGCAACGTGTACCATTTCATCCAATGATGGCGTGATAAGGCCAGATAAACCTATGATGTCGACGTTTTCTTCTTTAGCGACTTTTAAAATGGTTTCGGTGGGTACCATCACGCCAAGATCGATGATTTCGTAGTTATTACATTGCAGCACTACGCCGACAATATTTTTACCGATATCATGCACATCGCCTTTTACTGTCGCGAGCAAAATTTTGCCGTTGGTTTGACCAACCTGTTTTTCCGCATTGATGTATGGTTCAAGATACGCCACCGCTTGCTTCATCACTCGCGCCGATTTCACCACTTGTGGCAAGAACATCTTACCTTCGCCAAATAAGTCGCCGACCACGTTCATACCGTCCATTAACGGACCTTCAATCACTTCCAGTGGCTTAGAAGCTTTGGCTCGCGCTTCTTCAGTATCTTCAACAATGAATTCGGTAATGCCTTTCACTAGCGCATGTTCAAGACGTTTTTCCACTTCCCAAGTACGCCATTCTAACAAGGCAGGATCTTCGGCTTTCCCAACCCCATTGGTGCGGTATTCTTCCGCTAATTCAAGTAGGTTTTCTGTGGCATCAGGATGACGATTAAGCACCACGTCTTCCACCGCATTTCGCAGTTTTTCCGGCACGTTGTCATAAATTTCAAGCTGACCAGCATTCACGATCCCCATGTCCATACCACGTTTGAAACAGTGATATAAGAACACCGCATGAATCGCTTCACGCACGTAGTTATTACCACGGAATGAGAATGAAACGTTAGACACACCGCCAGAAATCATCGCATAAGGTAAGTCACGCTTGATGTCTCCGACCGCTTCAATGAAATCGACCGCGTAGTTGTTGTGCTCTTCAATACCGGTCGCAACAGCGAAAATGTTGGGGTCGAAAATAATGTCTTCTGGCGGGAAACCCACTTCATCGACCAGAATGCGGTACGCTTTAGTACAAATCTCTGTTTTGCGCTCGCGAGTATCCGCCTGACCAATTTCATCAAACGCCATTACAATCACAGCCGCTCCATAACGACGGATCAATTTGGCTTGTTCGATGAATTTATCTATCCCTTCTTTCATCGAAATCGAGTTAACAATGCCTTTGCCTTGCACGCATTTCAGACCGGCTTCAATCACATCCCATTTTGAGGAATCAACCATGATTGGCACTTTGGAAATCTCTGGCTCTGAGGCACAAAGGTTTAAGAAACGCTCCATGCAGGCTTTAGCATCCAGCATGCCTTCATCCATGTTGATATCAATGATTTGTGCGCCATTAGCTACTTGCTCACGCGCCACATCGAGCGCTTCATCATAAGCTTCTTCAACAATTAAACGCTTAAACTTAGCCGAACCGGTGACGTTAGTACGCTCACCCACATTCACAAATAATGAATCTTGATCGATGGTTAATGGCTCAAGACCCGATAAACGGCAAGCTTTCGGCAGCTCTGGCAAAGCACGAGGTTTAATACCTTCAACCACCCGTGCCATCTGGCGAATGTGCTCTGGCGTAGTACCACAACAGCCACCGACCATATTTAAAAAGCCACTTTGCGCCCACTCTTGAATGTGTTTTGCCATTTCACGTGGTTCAAGATCGTATTCACCAAACGCGTTCGGTAAACCGGCATTAGGGTGAGCAGAAACAAAGGTTTCAGAAATGCGAGAAAGCTCTTCGACATATTGGCGCAATTCATCAGGGCCAAGCGCACAGTTAAGGCCAAAGGATAATGGCTCAACGTGGCGCAGAGCATTGTAGAACGCTTCGGTCGTTTGCCCTGAAAGTGTACGGCCCGAGGCATCGGTAATGGTACCAGAAATCATCACTGGCAATTTGTAGCCAATCTCATCAAACACACTTAATACAGCAAACGCACAGGCTTTGGCGTTCAAAGTATCAAAGATGGTTTCGATCATGATGATATCAACCCCGCCATCGATTAGGGCGCGTGTTGATTCAGAATACGCTGTGACTAACTCATCAAAAGAGACATTTCGAAAACCCGGATCGTTCACGTCAGGCGAAATCGAACAAGTACGGTTGGTTGGGCCTAATACACCAGCCACAAAACGCGGCTTGTCCGGTGTTTTTTCTGTCCATTCTTGCGCAGCTTGTTTGGCTAGCTTAGCGGCAGAAAAGTTGATTTCAGCGCTCAAACTTTGCATATCGTAATCAGCCATCGCGATGGTGGTGGCGTTAAAGGTGTTGGTTTCGAGAATATCGGCACCTGCGGCCAAATAATCACTATGAATTTGCTTGATAAGTTGTGGCTGAGTTAATACCAGCAGGTCATTATTGCCTTTAAGGTCACTTGGCCAATCAGCAAAACGCTCACCACGATAATCAGATTCTTGTAATTGATGCGATTGGATCATGGTACCCATACCGCCATCAATTAATAAAATGCGGGATTGCAATAATGCTTCAATTTGATTTTTTATTTCATTGCGATATGAATTTGAGCTTCCAGCCACGATACAACCTCTTTCCTTCAATCTTTCGATATTGCCACCATTCTGGCGACATCTTACTCGTTCTATACCCAAGTAACTTCAAGGTGCGAGTTTCAGCAAGAATAAAACAAGTTTTAGGCAAGGCAAATTGGACATGATCATAGTTATTCTATCTCTGTTCAATTTAACGCAGCATAAAGCTTGTTTTAACTTGCCCTTAGGGAGCTTCATCCAATCCTTTATACTACGTCAGATTGGTTTGAAAGGTGCTTACATTCCTTCGCCAATCTTCCTTGCCTAAAAGGTTGGATGATAGCTCTGAATTCTGCATCTTGAAGTCACTTGGGTATAAGTCACATCCTACCATAGAAATCTAGACGTCTAAAACAAGTTTAATCGACTAATATCTTCCTTTTTAACATGCATTTTGTCTGCTTTGCTCTAATCTTGTTAAAAATATATTGATATTTATATTTAAGCGCACGAAAATTGCGGGATTACAATTTGTTACACTAGCCAAGGTTGGAATATGTCGGTTTATAATACGTTGTGCTTCCTGTCGTTTGCAGCGATGGTGATTGCATTGATAAACAGTAAGTTTGGTCGTTTACAGACGACGATTGCCATTACTGCGGGTGCAATGGTGCTCTCACTTCTCATTCTTATTGCCGGTCAAAGTGGCTGGTTCAACCTTGTCGACATTGCTTCGAAAACCATGGCCGAGATTAACTTTGAAAGCTTTTTGCTTAACGGGATTCTCGGCTTTTTACTATTCGCAGGTGGCTTAGGCATTAAATTGCCTCACTTCGCTGACCAAAAATGGGAAATCGCAATCCTTGCTTTCGGTGGCACACTGTTTTCTACCTTTTTTATCGGCTTTAGCTTATATGGCATCTGTAATGTCATTGATATCCATATTGACCTTATTTACTGCTTATTATTTGGTGCACTGATTTCACCAACCGACCCGATAGCTGTATTGGCGATTGTAAAAAAACTCAAAGCTCCGCAACGTATTTCCACTCAAATTGAAGGCGAATCTCTATTCAATGATGGTATTGGTTTGGTGATTTTTGTGACGATTTTCACCGTCGCATTCAGTGGCCATGCCCCAACCGTTGGTGGCGTACTGTCTCTATTCATGCAAGAAGCAGTGGGCGGTATTGCTTATGGTTTTGTACTTGGTCTACTTTTCCACTATTTGATCAGTTCAACTAACGATCACTCAATGGAATTACTATTGATGATCTGTATTCCAACAGCCGGTTACGCTTTTGCAGAAACACTAGAAGTTTCTGGCCCGCTAGCCATGGTGGTTTCAAGTATCATGATTGGTAACTGGACTCGCTATGTTGGATTCTCGAAAGAAAGTACCGAGCACATGGATCATTTTTGGGAGCTTATCGATGAGTTCTTAAACGGCATCTTATTCCTGTTGATCGGTATGTCTCTGCTATTATTTGAATTCCACTCTGAAGATTGGATCATGATGGCGATTGCTGTTCCACTGGTTTTATTAGCACGTTTCTTAAGTGTGTGGATCCCATTCATCGGCTTCAAACGCTTTAGAACTTACAATAAATGGTCAGTGAAGATCTTAACCTGGGGCGGGTTACGAGGTGGTCTAGCTCTAGCAATGGCGCTTTCCATTCCACACGGTAAGTATTTCGTTACCGCCGATCAAATTGATGTCAAAGAAATCATCATGGTGATGACTTACGCAGTAGTGGTGTTCTCGATCCTGATTCAAGGTTCAACCATTACGCCAATGATCAATAAAGCCAAAGTGGTACAAAAACAAATGGAAGAAGCTGAACAACTTAAAGCTCAAGTTGCAAACGATTCTCAGAGTGAAACTGTACAAAAAGACGCTTAATCACCAATAAAAAGCACAAAGTAAAGCCCCCTGACCATTATGGCTGGGGGCTTTTGTATATTGAAAACACATTATCGATTAAGTCATTAACCTCAGCTGAAATTAACTATAATCCTGACTAAGAACGACACATTTCATCAACATAATTTTTGATCAAAACTTGCCCTTTCGCTGATACTTTCAATTCCTGAAATAACTGCTCTAAGGGGTAATCGCTTAGCCCAACCAAACGGGCTAATACCCAAGATTGTGTATGATCCTCATCAAAGCCTTTTTCCATTGCTTCATTCCACGCCAGATCTATTGTGCTATCAATATCCTGAATGGCATTGAGAAGATCGGGGCTATATTTACTAATAAAATCAATAACATCCCATTTTCGGTAATTTTAATTTGGCAAGAAATTGCCAACACCTCGGCAAAGTTCTGCCAATTAAACGGTTGAACGAGATAGGGAAGAAAGGAAAATCAGAATGGTCATTTTGATAGAATGGGGAGAAAGAAGCCATAAATATACGGCAATAAAAAAGGCTTGAACCCACGAGCTCAAGCCTATTTAACCTCAGTAGAGGTTATGTATTCTAACGAATTCGATTATTTAATCGTGATGCGTGCAAACTTACGCTTACCAACTTGGTATACCGCAGTCCCTGCTTCTGGAACAAACTTAGTATCTTCCAATTTTTCACCATCCATTTTCGCCGCACCTTGACGGATCATACGCATGGCATCAGAAGTTGAAGACACTAGGCCAGCTTCCTTAAGTACGTTGCCAATCGCAATACCAGCAGCAAACTCAAATTCCGGCATTTCATCAGGTACTTGGTTCTTAGCAAAACGGTTCACAAACTCTTGTTCCGCAGCATCAGCGTCTGCTTCAGAGTGGAAGCGAGCAATAATTTCTTTAGCCAGCAATACTTTAATATCACGTGGGTTTTTACCCGCTTCAACATCGGCTTTAAATTGCGCCACTTCTTCTAATGGACGGAATGAAAGCAGCTCGTAGTAGCTCCACATTAAATCATCAGAAATCGACATGATCTTACCGAACATTTCGCTCGGCGCTTCGCTCACACCAATGTAGTTGTGAGCCGATTTAGACATTTTCTTCTCACCATCCAAACCAACAAGTAATGGCATCATCAATACCACTTGTGGTTTTTGACCATTGGCTTTTTGTAACTCACGGCCCATAAGTAGGTTGAATTTTTGGTCTGTACCACCTAACTCAACATCCGTTTCCATCGCAACAGAATCATAACCTTGTAGCAGCGGGTACATAAATTCATGAATCGCAATTGGTTGGTTATTTGAGTAACGTTTTTTGAAGTCATCACGCTCAAGCATACGCGCAACGGTTTGGTTAGCCGCCAAACGAATCATGCCTTCTGCGCCAAGTTCAGATAACCATTCAGAGTTAAACTGAATTTTAGTTTTAGCTGGGTCTAAAATCTTAAAAACTTGTTGCTTGTAGGTCTCTGCGTTGGCTAACACATCTTCACGGGTTAATGGTGGACGTGTTGTATTTTTACCGGTCGGGTCACCTACCATGCCAGTGAAATCACCAATCAAGAAAGTCACTTCATGACCAAGTTCTTGGAAAGCACGTAATTTATTCAAAATCACAGTATGACCTAAATGAATATCCGGTGCGGTTGGATCGGCACCTAATTTAATACGTAGTGGACGACCTTCTTTTAACTTGGCGATCAGTTCTTCTTCTGGGATCAGTTCTTCAACACCACGCTTAATCTCAGCCAGTGCTGCTTCAATACTCGACATGTAGGGTTACTCCAACAATTCTGTAAAAATATATATCAGGACATAATACGCAATAGCGCTGTTTTTGGAAACCAGTTAGACTGGCACAACTCTTTTTTCCGAGCAATTAATTGCCACAATGACAGAATAATTCTCAATCATGCGTGATTTCATCAATCAATTACCTTTTTTTCACAAAGCTGGGATCGGTTTCATCAGTGCCTTGACCGTTATGCTTGCCTTCTCTCTACCTGATATCGAAGAGCTCACTCGCAATGAACCGAAATTAAAAGTAGGTAAGCATTATCCACTCGCCATCCCTGACGATATTCTGACCTCTCAAGCTCCGCCTAAAGTGTTTACCGATTGGGAAACCTATACTGTCAAACCGGGTGAAAGTACTGCAGTATTATTCAATAGAATCGGTTTATCAGCCCAATTGTTGTATCAATTAGTGTCTGCTGATAAAGAAATTGAAAACCAGCTCTCGCGCTTACGCCCTGGTGATAAGTTGATTTTCGGATTCAATGAAGACCATGAGTTTACTCAATTAATTCGCCCTATTTCGGCTTATGAATCTTTTCGTATCTCGAAAGTAAAAGATGGATTTCGCTCTCATATAGAGAAAAAAGAGATCAACAAACATTTTAATCATGCCGAAGCCACGATTACTTCAAGCTTCTGGAATGCTGGCGTTTCATCTGGTTTAACCGCCAATCAAATCATGTCCTTAGCCGGGATCTTTGGTTGGGACATCGACTTTGCGTTAGACATTCGTTCCGGAGACCACTTTGAAGTGTTATTCGAAGAGCAGTTTGTGGAAGGACGAAACATTGGTGGCGGCAACATTATCGCCGCAGTTTTCACCAACCAAGGCTCGACTTTCAAAGCCATTTTAAACCCGGAAGATGGCAATTATTACGATGAGAATGGCCGAGCGATGAAAAAGGCGTTTTTACGCTCACCGGTTGATTTCCGTCGAGTGAGTTCTAACTTTAACCCCACTCGCCGCCACCCAGTCACAGGCAAAGTCGTTGCACACCGTGGCACAGACTACGCCGCTCCGGTTGGCACCCCGATTTGGGCTGCAGGAGACGGTATTGTTGATAAAGCAGGTTACAACCAGTTTAATGGCAACTATGTGTTCATCCGCCACAGCAGTACCTACATCACGAAATACCTGCATTTACAAAAACGTTTAGTCAAAACAGGCCAGCGTGTAAAACAAGGCGATACAATAGGTACATTGGGGGGAACTGGGCGAGTCACTGGTCCACACTTGCATTATGAGTTCTTAGTGAATGGCGTACATAAAAACCCAAGAACGGTCGATTTACCACAAGCGGAATCACTTACGGGGAAAAAGAAAGAACGTTTTGTTGCTCAAGCAAGCCAGCAATTGGCCAAATTAAAGCGCTACGAACATCGTTTGATCGCCAAAGAGTAAAAATAATAATCACAGCTAAAATATAACAACGGCCAGTAAGTTCATCACTCACTGGCCGTTTTCTTATTTCTTTTTATCTTATTTATCTTATTTATCTTTAACAATAACGAACACTAAACGCTAAAAGACGCGCCACAACCACAAGTTGTCGTTGCATTCGGATTATCAATGAAAAAGCGGGAGCCTTCCAAGCCTTCAGTGTAATCCACCACGCCACCAATCAAATATTGCAGACTCATTGGGTCAACCACTAATGTCACGTCTTGTTTTACAATAGTGGTATCGCCTTCATTCACGTTTTCATCAAAAGTGAAACCGTATTGGAAGCCACTACAACCGCCGCCGGTAATGTATACACGCAATTTTAAATTTGGATTTTCTTCTTCAGAAATCAATGTTTTTACACGAGATGCCGCGGCATCTGAAAAAGATAATGGTAATTGCTCATCGCTCATGACGACCTCTCTCATTAGCGTAGTTACCAAGCCTAGCTTTGCTTAGTATCACGAATTAGGGGGAATTCATTTGAATTCGGATGACCTGATTATCCAATACCTGACCTTATCGTTCAAGTATTCATCGCCACTTGATTAAAATTGCTTGAATCCGTCGATGAAATATAACATTACAATCCCATATTGCTAAAAACCCCGGTTAAACAAGTGCAAAACCCGTCATCTTATATACAATATGGGCACCAATCACAGTCTGAGCTACTTCATCTCGTCATCAGGCCTGATAAGTAGCCACTAGTTGTAATACCTATGTAAGGATAAAGCATGAGCAAATCCGCAGAACTCTACCAAAAAGCACAGCAGACTATTCCTGGTGGTGTTAACTCACCGGTTCGAGCATTTAACGGTGTCGGTGGCGATCCACTTTTCATCGAACGTGCTGACGGTCCACTGATTTTTGATGCCGATGGTAAAGCCTATATCGATTACGTTGGTTCTTGGGGCCCGATGATCCTAGGTCACAATAACAAAGCGATTCGCAATGCAGTGATTAAAGCTGCAGAGCGCGGTTTGAGCTTTGGCGCTCCAACCAAAACTGAAATCAAAATGGCGGAATTGGTTTCTGAAATGGTTCCATCGATGGAACAACTGCGTATGGTGAGTTCAGGTACAGAAGCAACGATGAGCGCAATTCGCCTTGCTCGTGGCTTTACTGGCCGTGATAAAATCCTTAAATTCGAAGGGTGCTACCATGGTCATGCTGATAGCTTATTGGTCAAAGCCGGCTCTGGTGCCTTAACGCTTGGTCAGCCTAGCTCTCCTGGTGTACCTGCTGACTTTGCCAAACATACCTTAACGGCCACCTTCAACGATCTTGATTCTGTGCGTGAATTATTTGCCGCCAACCCAGAACAAATCGCTTGCATCATCGTGGAACCAGTCGCGGGTAACATGAACTGTATTCCCCCGGTTGAAGGCTTTTTAGAAGGTCTACGTGAAATTTGTGATGAGCACAAAGCGTTGCTAATTTTCGATGAAGTAATGACCGGATTCCGTGTGGCTGAAGGTGGAGCGCAAGATTTCTACGACATCAAACCGGATTTAACTACACTAGGTAAAATCATAGGCGGCGGTATGCCTGTCGGTGCTTTCGGTGGCCGTAAAGATGTAATGCAATACATCGCACCAACAGGCCCTGTGTATCAAGCGGGTACGTTATCTGGTAACCCAATTGCGATGGCTGCGGGTCTTGCGTGCTTAAAAGAATTACGCGGTGAAGAAAACGAAGCTCGACTAGCAAAACGCACTAAACAATTAACCAAGGGTTTGAAAAAAGCAGCGGAAAAACACGGCATTCCGTTTACTGTTAACCGCGTTGGCGCAATGTTTGGTTTCTTCTTTACTGAGCAAAAACACATTACTTGCTATCAAGATGTAACTCAGTGCGACACTGAACGCTTCAAACGTTTCTTCCATTTAATGCTTGAGCACGGAATTTACCTGGCTCCTTCTGCATTTGAAGCAAGCTTTATGTCTTTAGCTCATTCTTCACGTGAAATTGAAGCGACCATTGAAGCCGCTGATCGTTGCTTTGCGATTATGGCGCAAGAATAAAAAACCTGACGCAAGAGCAAACGTAAAACATTAAGATTTATTTTTAAGCAAGAAGGGAAAGATCATCGATCTTTCCCTTTTTTATCTGCTCTCGGAAACGATTAATGCCAATTCAGCACAACTAAGACCACTAAGGCCACAGCCCCCAATAAAAACCAAGGGATCTTTCTTTTGGCTTTTTGATCGCAACCGCACTGCTTATCACAACACCCCATCTTTCTTCTCCACCCCCATCTTTACGATTGATCGTATATCAAATTATCGCCATTATAGGCACGCTTGATGTCTTAACTCACTTGAACTCAGGATAACTAAGACAACATATGCCCCATTAATTCCATCAGCAAGGAAGAAATATGCCTTACAAATTTAGAATGACCGCGACTCATTGGGTCTTGATCATTGCGCTCCTCGCCGCTGCTTATGCATGCTATTTATTGATAACACCTTATCTCAATTCTATTGTAGTGGCGTTTATCATTTCACTGCTGATGTCACCTTTACATTCAAAACTCTCTCAGCGTTGGCCTTCGTGTAAAAATATTACCGCCCTTCTGTCTTGCTTGTTACTCACCGTGGTGATTGTACTGCCTTTATTAGCCATCTTTGCAGCTATTGTTCAACAAGGGGCGCATCTGTCACAAACCGTTTATTCATGGGCTACCAGTGGCGGGATCCAAGAATTATTAGCTCACCCTTATGTGGTTAAAGTGTTGGATATCATTAATCATTACTTGCCTTTTGATCACATCAGCCCGCAAGAGATCGCCCAACGTGCCGCCAAGTTTATTTCTCAATTTGGCTCAACGTTGGTCTCCATCAGTGCTGGCGTGCTGGGGGATGCCACCAATTTTATAATGAATTTCTTCCTCATGTTATTTGTGCTGTTCTTTTTACTTCGTGACCAAGAACGATTACTGAATACCATGCGCCATATTTTGCCGCTTTCACGCAGCCAAGAAGATCGCTTGTTAAGTGAAATCGAACAAGTATCAAAATCAGCGGTGTTAGGATCATTTTTAACCGCTGTAGCGCAAGGGGTTGTCGGTGGTCTCGCCTTCTGGTTTGTCGGTTTGCCTGGGTTATTCTTAGGTACTATGATTGGCGCCGCGTCTTTTATTCCGGTTGTCGGTACTGCGCTCGTGTGGGTACCTGCGGCAGCTTATTTATTCTTAACCGGAGAAATCACTTGGGCTATCTTCATTGTGGTATGGGGTATCGCTGTCATTGGCTCGATTGATAATTTACTTCGTCCGTTACTGATGCAAGGCAGTGCTGGCATGGATACGTTAATGATCTTCTTTGCATTGCTGGGCGGTATTCAATTATTTGGCTTGATCGGCTTAATCTATGGCCCGCTGATTTTTGCCATCACCATGGTACTTTTCAAAATGTATGAAGAAGAATTTAAACACTTCCTTAATATGCAAGATAATAGCTAGCTTCAGCAGTTAACTTGACTCAACACTTCATTGCCAGGCTCGATTGTGCGAAAATCGGGCCTGTTTTATTTTTAGGTAGAAACCCATGTCCACATATACTGCACCAAGCCAAATTGCCCAACGTCAACTTGAATACTTCAATGGCAAGCATGTTTTGATTGCCGGTGAAGCTGAGGACATGTTTTGCCTAGAATTAGCTAAGCATTGCGAGTCAGTTTCTATTTTTACGACTCACTATGGTTACCACCAACAATTTAACCAGCACTCGCATATTCAATCTTATTTTGGTGCACAGTTTACCGCCGATACCCAAGCCGACATGCTTTTACTTTACTGGCCAAAAGCCAAAGCCGAAGCGCAATTTTTATTAGCGATGCTAATGGATAAATTAGGACCAAACACCGAAGTTTGTGTCGTTGGTGAAAACCGTTCTGGTGTCAAAAGCATTGAGAAAATGTTTGCCGATTATGGTCATATTAAAAAGTACGATTCGGCTCGCCGATGCTCATTTTATTGGGGGCAAGTATCAAATAAAGCGGCACCTTTTGAGCTAGAGCAATGGTTCAAGACCTACCCACTCACGGTAGGAGAAACGACATTAACCATAAAAAGTTTGCCGGGAGTATTCAGTCACGGTGAATTTGATAAAGGCAGTGAATTACTATTAGAAACCTTGCCAAAACTGAATGGACGAGTACTGGATTTTGGCTGTGGCGCAGGCGTCATTGGCTGTGTCATGGCAGCGCGAAACCCAGGCATTCAAGTAGAAATGTGTGATATTAGTGCTTTAGCCGTCGTCTCTAGCCAAGCAACGTTAGAGGCGAATGGTTTAGAAGGAAAAGTGTTCGCTTCTGATATTTATTCCGATATTACAGGCCAATTCGATTATTTAGTCAGTAACCCACCTTTCCATTCCGGGTTAGATACCAATTACAACGCCGCAGAAACCCTATTATCTCAAGCACCTCGCTATCTCAAATCAGCAGGAAAAATGCTCATCGTGGCGAATAACTTCTTAAAGTATCAACCTATCATTCAAGCGGCTTTTGGCGAATGCGAGACTTTAGCTAAAAATAATAAATTCGCGATTTACGCCGCTCAAAAAGGCTAAATTCAACCCGCCTTTCATTTCACACGCCGTGTTGACTATTCACATGGCGTGAGAAAGCATTAGAAAAGCCGCTTTAACAATAATCAATCTCACTTTCTCCCCCTCACTCAGGCAGTCAATCTGGCAGTTTGTGAACTTCATCACTTTTGAAGAACTTTTTTTCTATCGAAAATCAAGCTTCTTTATCCATTCGCAGATAAAATAACAACTGGGCGTAGCATCGCAATTCTATCTCGTTTACTCACAAGTAATAACATTGACTATTTAGGTTACGTCATTATCAAACCATCAATCACAGGCAAGCATCACGATCATGTTAAAGTCACGTAAGACTCATAAATTTCAAAGACTTCAGCACACTTTAATGGTGGCATTTCTCGTTTTAAGTCTCACACCTTTAACCATTATTGGTTTATTTTTCTTGCATTCGCACAGCCAAGACTTACAAGAACAAAGTACCTCTTATTTGGTCTCAGTTCGCGACACGAAAAAACAACAAATAAATGACTACATCAAGTCCAAGCAATCCGAAGTATTAGGCATTGTTCGTTCAGAATTAGCTTATGCCAGTGGTGGGCGTTTTTATGGTTTGATCAGCGCATTTACCAAGTTAGGGGATTCACCAGAAGAATCTCGAGCCAATGCACAGCAGCGCTATATTTTGGGCTCAGGCGATCAAATTAAAACCTCGGTGCTACCAGAGTCGAAAAATTACGCGAGCACCGAACGCTATCGATTACTGCATAAACGCTATCACTGGGCTTATCTTGATATTCTAAAACGTTCAGATTTTAGTGATATTTTACTGATTGATTTAGATGGCGATGTTGCTTATTCGGTGATGAAAAATGACGATTTTGGTACCAACTTACTCACCGGCAAGCATAAAGATTCTATGCTGGGGCAAACTTTCAAGCGTTTAACGGAAGTGGTGAAAGCGTCACGCCAAAACAATGAAGATTACACCCCCATTCTTGTCTCCGACTTCAGTCAAGAGCATGGACAGCAAGTCATGTGGATTGGTGCGCCCATCATTCAACAGGGCTACTTACACAGCTACGCGATGTTTAAGCTACCCAGTACCGCACTCACCAATACCATCACAGAAACCAATAAAGACACCACTCAATTGCTAGTGGGTTCAGACAATCTAGCCAGGATACAAGGGCTCAAAACAGAACAAATCACGGCCAGTGAAGAAGTCATCACCAAAGCTCTCGCCGGTCACACTGCTGTAGGTTCGTTTTCCAATACCCATGATGAAAAAATTATCGCGGCTTACACACCGGTTAAAGTACAAGATAAGACGTGGGCCTTAGTGGTTGAATTACCAGAAAAAGAAGCTTACGCACGTGTTCAGCAATTAGAGCATATTTTCTATCTAGTGATGCTGATAGGAGTGGCTGTCGTGATCATCTGCTCTCACTATCTATCAAACTTTATTACCCTGCCGCTGCTGAAACTAACTTGGGTCGCGGAACGAGTATCTGCTGGTGACCTGACTCAAGATATCATCAATATAGAACGAAAGGATGAAATTGGGCGTCTTGCCACCAGCTTTGCACGCATGCAACGATCCATCAAAGATAAGATTGATTTAATTGGATCTCAAAACGCAAAATTAGAAGAAAATATTAAAACCATTCGCCAGCAAAATGATGAATTACAGCTAGCAAACAAATTGAAAGATGAATTTTTAGCCACCACATCACATGAGCTAAGAACCCCACTACACGGAATGGTGGGTATTGCCGAAGCGTTAAACTCAGGTGCAAATGGCCCAGTTCCTGCACACCAAAAACACCAACTCTCTATTATCATCAATAGCGGTCAACGCTTGGCAACCTTAGTCGATGATTTACTTGATTACCATAAGATGCGTTACGGTAACTTGGACATTCAAAAAACCGCGGTCGATTTATCCTCGACGACTCACCTAGTGCTAGAGCTGTCAAAGCATTTGCTCGGTAATAAACCCATCCGCATCATTAATCAGATCCCGGTCGAACTGCCATTGGTTCTAGCCGATGCACAACGCTTAGAACAAGTGCTTTATAACCTGGTTGGTAATGCCATCAAGTATACCTCGGAAGGTAAAATCATCATTTCCGCAACGATTTTAGAGCACAGCATTCGTGTTCAAGTCGTGGATACGGGGCAAGGCATTCCATCCGATCAACTCGAACACATTTTCGAACCTCTCATCCAAGCTGGACAAGACTCTAGCCGTTATCGCCAAGGTGCTGGTCTTGGTTTATCGATCAGCCGTCAACTCATAGAGTTAATGGGTGGCACGCTCTATGTTAGCAGCCAACCTCTGGTCGGAACCACCTTCAGTTTCACTTTGCCGATCGCGACCGACGAGCAAATTGAAGCCTATCAGCAAAGCCAGATTAATCATCACTTCCAAGCCCCAGAAGTGCATAACTTCGTCAATAATGATGATTCTTCATTGCCACAAAACCCCAATGGCCCCCTATTGGTGGTGGCAGATGATGAGCCAGTTAACCTACAGATTCTTGACAGTTTCCTACGTTTAGAAGGCTACCGAGTTAAAACCGCAACCGATGGACTGACAGCGTTAAAACTCATTGAAGATGAAAAGCCTGAATTGGTTCTGCTGGATATTATGATGCCAGGCATGAGTGGCTATGAAGTCTGTCAGGATGTACGTCAAACATACGATCATGCCCAATTACCGATCATTTTATTAACGGCGTTAAGCCAAACCAATGATCGAATCCGTGGCTTTGAAGCCGGTGCAAACGACTACCTCACTAAACCTTTTAATAAGCAAGAGCTTGCCGCTCGTATTCGAGCACATCTCACGGCCAGCAAAGCCGAATTGAGACGAATTGAAAACGCACAACTGCAACAAGAGCTACGTCTGCGTGAGCAAGTTGAAGCGAGTCTACTAGAAACCCAAGGGCGTCTATTAGAACAACTCGAATCCGCTCCTGAAGCCATTATCTGCTTGCGTGAAGATGGTCGTATTCGCTTTGCCAATGATTCTGCCGCCAAATTATTTAGACGCACACCAGAGCAACTTAGGCGCTCACAAGCCGATGAAATCATTGCACCTAAGTTCTTAAAAATTACTCAAGAACATTTCTGCGGCGAAATTGATGTATTTATTGAGGATAAACGTGAGCATCTCATTTGCGACATTCTCACACTGCCAGAAGGCTCAGGGCTGAAATACATGTATATCTTTAATATGGGTGGCGGCGTCAACGCACAACGAATTGATAATCTCGAAACAGCCATAGAAGCGCTATCCAGTTATGCCTTTGAAGGGGATAAGAACAAACTTCAGCAACTCAAAGAGCTAGGGGGAGAATTTACCCGTTTAGCCGACAAAGTGGCGCATAAGAGTGAAGATAAACAACAAATCATGCGTGAAATATTGGTTGAAACGATGAATACCGCGCTAGATTACTGGGAATCAGATACCGGGCAGACGAAATTTACTCTAGCTGAACAAAGTGGTCTATGGCGTGTATACCTTGACCGAAGCACTCTACAAACTCGCACCTTAGATAAATATTTGCGAATAGAAACGCTACCGAAAACCCCACGTTGGCGCACAGTACTCAATACTATTGATTACATCTTGGAAAATACCTCGGCAGAGAATACGCAACGTCAGCACTTAATTGCATGTCGAGAAAGGATACAAACCTTGCTTACTAACTAAAGAAGCTCGGAAGCTCGGAAGCTCGGAAGCTCGGAAGCTCGGAAGCTCGGAAGCTCGGAAGCTCGGAAGCTCGGAAGCTCGGAAGCTCGGAAGCTCGGAAGCTCGATTTTTCATACTGCTATTAAACTTTCAAGCCCATAATGTGATTTATGGGCTTTATTTTACTCACTTCCACTCTTTTGCTTTACCAATCACATATCCCGACCACTGACTCTAACCACATCCCTGAAACACACAGTCAAGACGCTAACGAGTGCCACACCACTCACTACAACCGAGCTATTTACATCCTAACTATTTAGAACCTAACTATAAAAACCGCTTTAATAAGGATTAATGACTGCCTACACAGTTAAAGACTCATGAAGGTAATGACCGCGTATCATGAGCCTAGTGACACCTCAGTTATATAGGAATAGGCTCAATTAGAGAGTAAAACCACTTATTTTCCAACATTAATTAACTTCATTTTCAGTCTAAATCATTGTCTGAATTTCGTGCAAACTCACCGATGAAAAACCAATAACCGTATTAATTTACTGGTAATGCGAAGCCACTCACAACAAATTGGCAATATTATTTTCGCTAAGGAAATAAAGGTTAATTCAAAGAAGTGATCTTCATCACCCGTAAAAGAAAACCAATAAAAAGCACCAAAAGTAAAGAACAAAAAAGATAGTAAACACTTACAAACAAAGAAAATCAAAAAAACTTTTGAGAAGAAGATCACAACGGAATAGAGTTCACTTTTTAAACGATCAGAGTTTTTTTTTTACGATTTTAACGTCTAATACCGCTGTTTTAACGTTTTTAACGAGAATTGAAATTGACGATTTCAACGACAAGGTGTTTTCTTACTACTGCCGAGGCCTACAGGCCACTCGACATCACCAACTCAGTGTTTGAGCATCACACTGAAAATCAGTTGGCATGGCGAGGTAGGTCTAAGC
Source organism: Vibrio gangliei (assembly GCF_026001925.1). NCBI lineage: Bacteria > Pseudomonadati > Pseudomonadota > Gammaproteobacteria > Vibrionales > Vibrionaceae > Vibrio > Vibrio gangliei. The sequence goes on from NZ_AP021869.1 coordinate 2,191,049, forward strand.
GAGTGTTTATCAATTGATGACATTCCTTTTAATTAAGCTAAAACAAAAGCAAAAGTAAGGAACAGCTATGCTTACCAATATTAAGAAAACAGCAATCGCTGCCGCAGTCCTTTCTGTCGCAGCAACAGGCTTTACTTCTGTCGCTTCGGCTGCAGAGCGCAGCGAACTGACTGTAGTGCCTGATTTCTACCCTACAATGGTGCGTAACTTTAACCCGTACCTTGGTGCAACCAACTTAAAAACAACCACAGACTTTATTTATGAGCCATTGGTTATCTTTAATGAAATGCATGGCAATACGCCGGTAATGCGTCTAGCTAAAGATTTCAAAATGTCTGACGACCTAATGACCGTAACTTTTGACATCCGTGAAGGTGTGAAATGGTCGGATGGTAAAGCGTTCACAGCAAACGATGTGGTTTACTCATACGAGCTATTGAAAAAATACCCAGCACTTGACCAATCAGGCATCAACAAGTGGGTAAAAGGTGTTGAGAAAAAAGGCGACTACCAAGTTATCTTCCACCTAACTGAAGCGAACTCAAACGTTCCTTACGAAATTTCTAAAGTACCTGTCGTTGCTGAACACGTATGGAAAGACGTCAAAGATCCTACGACTTTCACTAACGAAAACCCTGTAGGTACGGGTCCATTTACTGAAATCGACACCTTTACTCCACAGCTTTACATTCAGTGCGCTAACCCTAACTACTGGGATGCAGACAACCTAGACGTAGACTGTTTGCGTGTACCTCAAATCGCAAACAACGACCAGCTTCTTAGCAAAATCGTTAACTCTGAGCTAGATTGGACTTCTTCTTTCGTACCAGACATCGACAAGACTTACGCATCAGTTAGCCCTAACCATCACTACTGGTATCCACCAGCAGGTACACAAGCGTTCATGGTAAACTTTGCTGAAAAAGATCCAGCGAAAAAAGAAGCATTAGGTAACGTAGACTTCCGTCGTGCATTCTCAATGGCGCTTGACCGTCAAACTATTATTGACATCGCGTTCTATGGTGCAGGTACACCGAATGATTTCGCATCAGGCCTAGGCTACACATTTGAAGCTTGGTCAGATGAGAAAATTCACGACAAATACAAAGGCTACAACACATACAACGTGGAAGGCTCAAAAGCATTACTGAAAAAAGCCGGTTTCGTTGATAAAGACGGTGACGGATTCGTCGAAACGCCATCAGGCAAATCTTTCGAGCTATTAATTCAATCACCAAACGGTTGGACTGACTTTAACAACACAGTACAACTTGCGGTTGAACAGCTTCAAGATGTGGGTATTAAAGCGAAAGCTCGTACACCTGAATTCGCAGTTTACAACCAAGCGATGCTAGAAGGTAACTACGATGTAGCTTATACCAACTACTTCCACGGTGCGGATCCATACACTTACTGGAACTCTGCGTACAACTCAGCACTACAAAGTGGTGAAGGTATGCCTCGTTTCGCAATGCACTTCTTCAAAGACGCTAAGCTAGACAGCCTATTAAACAGCTTCTACAAAACAGCAGACAAGAATGAGCAGCTAAACATTGCACACCAAATTCAGCAAATCATCGCTGAAAACCAAGTGACTATCCCAGTGTTATCTGGTGCGGCTATGTACCAATACAACACTAAGAAATTCACTGGCTGGTGGAACGAGAAAAATCCAAAAGGTCGTCCACAAATTTGGGCTGGTATTCCTGAGCGTCTACTACACGTACTGGACCTAAAACCAGTTAAGTAACACGCTCCACTTAGCGGTGCACACATCTTCGATGCTAGCAGTGTACCGCTTTTAAAATCCCCTCCTAGTACAAAAATGTATGGCGCTCGTCGTCAGGGGATTTCTTTGCCTAATGAACTAGGCTGCCTGCAACCAGAGTCAGGCAAAAAATTCTGGGGAAGTAGAAGGTGTAAGTTATGGGATTCTTCTTAAAACGTTTAGGTTTTTATTTTATCGCACTCGTGGTGGCGGCCACGATTAACTTTGCGATTCCTCGTGCCATGCCAGGTGACCCAGTCACCATGATGTTTGCACACGCGACAGTTCAAGTAACGCCTGAGCGTATTGCTGCTATGAAAGAGCTATTAGGCTTTGTTGATGGCGGTATCATTGCTCAATATTGGGCTTACATTAAAAACATTTTCAGCTGGAACTTAGGGACATCTATCCAGTTCTACCCGCTTTCGGTTGAAAAGCTACTCGGTGGCGCGTTCGGCTGGTCACTATTCTTAGCGGGTACTGCGGTTATTTTCTCTTTCTCTATTGGTTCTATCCTGGGCATTTTTGCAGCTTGGAAACGCGGCAGTAAATACGATGCTTTTATCTCACCGGGAATGCTGGTAGTTCAAGCCGTACCTCAAGTGGTTATCGCCATGCTCGCGATGTTTATCTTCGCGGTTGGTTTGCGCTGGTTCCCAACCGGTTACGCCTATACCGCAGGTAATATACCTGATTGGACTAGCTGGGCATTTATTAAAGACGTGGCTTATCACGCTGTACTGCCTTTATTCTGTGCTTCTGTTGTTCAAATCGGCGGCTTTTTAATCAACATGCGTAACAACATGATTAACCTTCTCAATGAAGACTACATCACCATGGCAAAGGGCAAAGGCCTCAGTGAAAACCGTGTCGTGTTCAACTACGCAGCTCGTAACGCCATGCTACCAAGTGTGACCGCATTGTCTATGTCATTGGGTATGGCAATTGGTGGTCAGCTGATTGTTGAGATCATTTTTAACTATCCAGGGCTTGGCACGGTTCTGTTCAATGCCATCAACGCACGTGACTACCAAGTCCTACAAGGTCAGTTGCTTATCATGACACTGTTCATGTTGTTCTTTAACTTACTGGCCGACATGTTGTATGTCGTACTTGACCCTCGCCTACGCAAGGGAGGTAAATAATCATGAAAGCTTTAATTAAACTATTGTCTGGTAACCCAAAAGCCATGATTGGTGTGGTAATTCTAACCCTATTTATTTTAATGGCACTGTTTGCCCCTTTAATTACCAAACATGAACCAGATCGCCGTACTGGTAACCCACATGAATACCCAAGTGCAGTAACTCATCTTGCTAAGCAAAACCCGGATGGTTGGGTAGCGCAAAACCTCGCCAATGATCGCCGCACTATGATCATGTCGAAAAAAGAAGATCATGTGTTAGGCACAACTCGCATGGGTCGTGATGTGTGGTCACAGCTTGCTTACGGTGCTCGAGTCTCACTCGGTGTAGGCTTTGGTGCAGGCCTTGTGGTGTGTTTTTTAGCCACTGTGATTGGCGTTTCAGCCGGTTATTTTGGTGGTCGTGTCGATGACATTCTCACGGCAGCGATGAACATCATGCTGGTTATTCCTCAATACCCACTACTATTCGTACTGGCTGCCTTTATCGGTGAAGCTGGCCCATTAACCATTGCCCTGATTATCGGTTGTACTTCCTGGGCTTGGGGCGCACGTGTGGTTCGCTCACAAACTCTAGCACTGCGTGAAAAAGAGTTCGTTAAGGCCGCTGAAGTATTAGGTGAATCTTCATTCCGCATCATCTTTGTTGAGATTCTGCCAAACCTTATTTCAATTGTCGGTGCAAGTTTCATCGGTTCGGTGATGTACGCCATCATGATGGAAGCCACCATTTCTTTCTTAGGTCTTGGCGACCCAAGCACCATCAGTTGGGGCATCATGCTCTACAACGTACAAACCTCATCAGCCATCCTAGTTGGTGCATGGTGGGAGCTGATCACCCCTTGTCTAGCATTAACGACGCTAGCGGTTGGCCTGGCAATGTTGAACTTTGCTGTGGATGAAGTGGCAAACCCTCAATTACGTTCACACAAAGGCATGAAACGTTGGAAGAAAATTGCCGAGCAAGACAAGAAAGCGCGTGAGCCTGAGTTGCCACCACAAAATGCAGTATGGAGCGGAGATAAATAATTATGAGCACTATTCAAAACCAAGAACCGCTGATTTCCATTCGCAATCTCTGTGTTGACTACATTACCGACGCAGGTGATGTAAGAGCGGTAAACAACGTTAGCTTTGATATTGCACCAGGCGAAGTCTTTGGTCTCGCCGGTGAGTCGGGTTGTGGTAAGTCCACCGTTGCCTTTTCGCTGATGCGTTTACATAAGCCGCCCGCTTTCATTACTGGTGGTGAAGTGATCTTCAACGGTGAGAATATTTTGAAATACAGCGAGCAACGTATTCAAAGTTTCCGTTGGAGTGAGATGTCGATGGTGTTCCAAAGTGCGATGAACGCTTTGAACCCAGTATTACCAATGGAAGAACAGTTTTGCGATGTGATCATGCGTCACACCAACTTAAACCGTGAGCAAGCGAAAAAACGCGCCGAAGGTTTATTGGAAATCGTGGATATTCACCCAGATCGTTTAGGCGACTACCCTCACCAGTTCTCTGGCGGTATACGTCAGCGTTTGGTTATCGCCATTGCATTAGCGCTGAACCCGAAAATGATCATCATGGATGAGCCAACCACCGCACTGGATGTGGTAGTACAGCGTGAGATTTTACAAAAGATCTACGCACTAAAAGAGGAATTTGGATTCTCTATTTTATTCATTACCCATGACTTATCCCTAATGGTCGAGTTTTCGGATCGCATTGGCATCATGTATTCCGGTGAATTAATTGAAGTGGCACCGTCGAAAGAAATTTTGGAATCGCCATATCACCCATACACCAAAGGCTTGGGTGCGTCTTTCCCACCTTTAACTGGGCCGAAAACAAAACTTACAGGTATTCCGGGTAATCCACTGAACTTACTCGAAATTCCGCAAGGTTGTCGCTTCCAAGCTCGTTGTGAGCGAGTTCATGACACATGTCGTCAAGTCCCGACGCAACTTCGTCAAATTGAGCCAGGAAGACTATCTAATTGCCATCTATATGGTGAGCCGATAGTCCAAGTAAAAGCGTAATCGGGACTGAAACCGGCGATATGCCAGATAAGAATTAGGAAAGCTGGAGACATAATTATGAGCTCATCAGACAAATACGGAAAATTACTGATTGAAGGCAAAAATCTCGTTAAAGATTTCCCTATCACCAGTAATTCATTGAAACAGCCTATGATGCGCGCGATTAATGACGTGTCATTCAAAATGTACAAAAGCCGAGGCTTAGCGGTCGTAGGGGAATCCGGTTCAGGTAAATCCACCACCGCTAAAATGATCGCCAAAATGTACGCCCCAACTGCCGGTACCATCGAGTACAAAGGCCGTGATATTCAAGAGATCAAAAAGAAACAAGATCTGATGCACTATCGCGAAGGGGTACAAATGGTATGGCAAGATCCGTTCGGATCGTTAAACCCAACCCATAACATTTTCCACCACATTGCGCGCCCATTGATCATTCACAACAAAGTGAAAAGCAGCAATAAAAAAGAGCTCGAAGAACGTGTGTATGAATTACTTGAACAAGTGGGCTTAAACCCTGCTAAAGAAACCGCGCAAAAATTCCCACACCAACTTTCTGGTGGTCAACGTCAACGCGTTAACTTAGCTCGAAATATTGCGGTTGGCGCAGAAGTGGTTTTGGCCGATGAGCCAACTTCCATGCTGGATGTATCGATTCGTGCGGGTGTGTTGAACTTGATGGAAGAAATGAAGTTCGACAAACAAATGTCACTGCTTTACATCACACACGACATCGCCACCGCGCGTTACATCGCAGAAGATCTTTCGGTTATGTATGTTGGCCACATGGTTGAATGGGGTGATACCGATGAAATCATTCACGATCCACAGCATCCATATACTCAACTATTGGTTTCTGCGGTACCAGATCCGAAGAAATCTATCCACGAGAAACTAAAAGGTAACAAAGGGGAAATCCCATTGTGGACACCTGAATCACTCGGTTGCCCATTCGCCGGACGCTGTTTACATGCCACCGATAAGTGCCGTGAAAAAATGCCAGGTGTCACTCAACTGGGTGAAAACCACTTCGTTCGCTGTTACCTGTTTGAGCAATAAATTATCGGTTTACAAGTAACTTGTTAATTTAACAATCATTCACTCCGTCACCCATGTGATAAAGGCATGGGTATGACGGATTCGTTGAACTTTCTCTGATAATTCAGACAGAGGCTTAGAGCAGATATGCAAATACTTACTAACCACCTAGGTTACGCTCGCTTTAGTAGCAAAAATGCCGTCGTACTTGCCTCAACGTTAGAGTTACCCATCACTGTCATGCTAGTGAATATGGAGACACATCAAACCGTCGCTGAGTTTGATGCTCAGCCTGTTGGCCGTGTCGATAACTGGCATCATGGTGAGTTTTATCAAATTAACTTTTCGTCATGGACTCAAGCTGGAACTTACCGTTTGGTCTCTGGCGAGCATCAATCACATCCTTTTAGCATCTGTGAAAATGTACTGATGCAACGTACTTTCTCTGATGTGCTGCATTACTTCAAGTCACAACGTTGCGGTGGGATATTTGATCAGCAAGACAAAGCGGTGCCACTCCTCAATAGCGAACAACGCGTTGATGTGCACGGTGGTTGGTACGATGCCTCCGGTGATGTGAGTAAATATCTAAGCCACCTCTCGTATGCCAATTATCTCAATCCTCAGCAAATTCCAATGGTGGTTTGGAATATGCTCAAAGGTTTATCTCTGACTTCTGAACAAGATGACTTTGCCCGTTTTTCTCGCATTCGTTTAATGGAAGAAGCGCTATTTGGTGCTGATTTTTTAATGCGCATGCAAAGCGAGCAAGGTTTCTTTTACATGACGGTGTTTGATAAGTGGAGCAAAGATATCAAGCAGCGTGAGATCTGTGCCTATGAAACACAACAAGGTCATAAAGGCGAAGATTATCAAGCTGGCTTCCGTCAAGGTGGCGGTATTGCCATTGCGGCTTTAGCTCGTACGTCTCAGTTAGAGCAAGGCGGAGAATATCAACCAAGTCAATATTTAGAGGCCGCAATCAAAGGTTATTGGCATTTAGTCGAACACAACCACCAATATCTTAATGACGGCACACCTAACATTATTGATGAATATTGTGCGCTATTAGCGGCAACCGAGTTATTTAACGCCACTCAAAATGATGCATTTTTTCAACAAGCGCGAAACTGGGCCAACGCATTAATGGCAAGACAGTGCAGTGACGAGTTATACCAACACTTTTGGGCGGCGAATGAAAATGGCTCACGCCCCTATTTTCATGCGGCTGAAGCGGGTTTGCCTGTGATTGCCTTATTGGAATATGTAGCAATTGAAGCAGAAGATGCACGTAAACAAACCGCGCTCACCACTATCGAAAATGCGCTCAGATTTGAGTTGGCGATCACTCAAGAAGTGGCGAATCCATTTGGCTATCCGCGCCAGTACGTTAAAGGCATGGATGAAGATAAGCGTAGCGCCTTTTTTATCGCTCATAACAACGAATCTGGTTATTGGTGGCAAGGTGAAAATGCTCGCTTAGGGTCACTGTCTACTATGGCCAATTTAGCCCTGCCACATGTGCAAGATGCAGATTTAAAAGCCGCGCTCAAAAGCTACGCTCAGTCAGCATTGGATTGGATTTTAGGCTTAAATCCTTACGACATGTGCATGCTCGATGGCCATGGTTACAACAACCCTGATTACCTACCTGAATTGGGCTTTTTCAACGCCAAAGGAGGCGTGTGCAATGGCATTACCGCGGGCTTTGAAGATGAGCGAGATATTGCCTTCAATCCACCCGAACAAAAAGATGACATGCTACAAAACTGGCGCTGGGGCGAGCAATGGATCCCACATGGCGCTTGGTATCTACTTGCGATCATCAGCCAACAGTATGCCGGAGCTGACTCCCAATCTATCGCTCAAAAAGGAGCCAAACAATGACGCACTATTTGGTCGGTATTGATGGTGGTGGCACGTCTTGTCGCACACGCATTCGAGATGAATCAGGTCGTTTAATTGGCGAAGGAAAAAGTGGCAGCGCCAATATCCTATTAGGTGTTGATGTAGCCATGAGCTCAATAAAGCAAGCTATTTCACAAGCGATGGAAAGTAGCCAATTAACCTCAGCAGACTTTGCTCGCATGCACCTTGGCTTGGCTTTGGCGGCAGCAGAACAAAAGCAAGCTTGGCAACAGTTTATGGCTCAAGCCCACCCTTTTGCCAGCATGGTGCTCAATACCGATGCCTACGGCGCTTGCCTAGGAGCGCATCAAGGTGAAGATGGCGCAATCATGATCGCAGGAACTGGCTCTTGTGGCTTATTGCTCAAACAAGGCCAGCAATATGTGGTCGGTGGCCGTGAGTTTCCCATTTCCGATCTCGGCGGTGGGGCCATTATGGGGTTGCGTTTAATCCAATATACCTTACTCACTGTCGATGGCATCAAGCCTTCAAGTGCTATTACTGACGTCGTGTTGCAGCATTTTACTCACGATATTGATGCGATTGTCGATTGGTCCAAAACTGCTCGACCTTGCGATTATGGTCAATTTTCACCACAAATTTTTGCTTGTGCAGCCCAAGGCGACCAAGTGGCCAACAACCTACTGCAACACAGCGCTGATGATATTGAGATGTACCTCAATGCCCTAATCAATAAAGGCGCAGAGAAAATCGTATTAATGGGGGGGATTGGCGAACGTATTACGCCTTGGCTAAGTCAACATGTGCGCTCTTACCTTGTCGATGCCAAACAAGATGCCATCGAAGGAGCATTAATGATGGCCAATCAGCCACAACATAATCTTTTTCAACTCGATACCAACGAATAAATAACCGATACCTAAATAACCAATACATAACTAACAATGATGACGACTCAAAGCAGTCTTAAAGGTGGACACATGGATTACCGTATTGACCTTGCTGTTCTGGAAGAACAAGAAAATTATTCTCGCCTCGCATTAACGCTTCATAATTTAAGCGATGTCGATTTACAAGACTGGAAACTGTGTGTGAGCTTTCGCCGTTATATCCAACCTGCCAGTGTCAGCCAAGGCGCTATTGAGCAAGTGGGCGGGTTATGCACATTCCTACCACAAGACAATCAAACGCTGAGTGCAAACTCACATTATTACGTCGAGTTCGGTTGTCATACTGCCGCCTTTCAATTATTAGATGATGGCTTCGATGATGCGATCATTCAAACGGCAGCCGGATCAATTCCTGTTGCTCTTACACCTGTTGCGCTCAAATCCCCAAGCAAGCAAAAGACTCCGGTTCCTGAAGTCGCAGCAAACCTGTGTGGCATCATTCCACAACCGCAAAATATACAACCTATGGATGGGCAGTTTGATTTAAACCAAACCTTGGTATTTCAATCTCATTCTAGCCAAGCCAAAAGCGCATTAAATTGGCTCGCGCATGAACTGAGCCAAATTTTAGACAACACCATCAAAATGAGCACTCAAGGTAACTTGTGCTTAGTGGTTTCTCCGAACTTATCGGAAGGTGCTTATAAGCTGGAAGTTCAGGCACACCAAATTATTCTCGAAGCCAACTCACCAAGCGGCTTTATGCACGGCTGCGCGTCATTATGGCAATGGATAAGTCACCAAGTGCACAGTGGCAATCGTTCACTACCTTGTGTCTTGATCACCGATAAACCGCGCTTTAAACACCGTGGCATGATGCTTGATTGTGCTCGACACTTTCACCCTGTTGACACAATAAAACGCTTAATCAATCAATTAGCACAACTCAAATTCAACGTTTTCCATTGGCATTTAACCGATGACGAAGGCTGGCGTATTGAAATTAAATCCTTTCCACAATTGACGGAAATCGGTGCTTGGCGAGGACTAGACACCCCAATTGAACCACAGTATTCCAACCTTGCAGGAAAGCACGGCGGCTATTACAGCCAAGCGCAAATTCGTGATCTGATCCAATACGCGGCGGAACGTAATATCAGTGTTATCCCTGAAATTGACATTCCTGGCCATTGCCGAGCGGCGATCAAGTCGTTACCAGAACTCTTAGTCGATCCTGATGATCACTCTGAGTACCGTAGCATTCAGTACTACACCGATAATGTTCTCTCACCTGCGCTAGAGGGCACATACACCTTTCTCGATACCGTATTAGAAGAAGTGGCTCAACTCTTCCCTGCGCCTTACGTTCACATTGGTGCCGATGAAGTGCCTCATGGCGTTTGGACGGATAGCCCAAAATGTCAGGCTTTGATGAAAGAACAAGGCTATAGCGATGAAAAAGAGCTTCAAGGCCACCTACTTCGATATGCAGAAGAAAAATTGAAGTCACTGGGCAAGCGCATGATTGGCTGGGAAGAAGTGCAACATGGCGACAAAGTCAGTAAAGACACCATTGTATGCTCTTGGCTAAGTGAAAAAGCCGGCCTTGAAGGGGCAGAAAAAGGCTTCGATGTCATTCTACAACCGGCGCAATACACCTATTTAGACATAGTGCAGGATTTTAACTGTGAAGAAATGGGCGTTAACTGGGCTGGCGTCACCCCGCTTGAAAAAGCCTACAGCTATGAACCATTGGCCGAGTTAGATGCGGATGATCCGCGTCGACAACATATTTTTGGCGTTCAATGCGGCTTATGGTGCGAAATTGTCGATAACCAAGATCGCATTGATCACATGCTTTTCCCACGTTTGCTAGCAATTTCAGAAGCGTGCTGGACCAATAAATCCCAAAGAAACTGGCTCGACTTTTTAGCCCGCCTTAATGGGCATCAAGCCACTTTAACTCACCAAGGCATTCAATATCGCCCTTGGTATAAAGAGAATTAATCAATTATCCATGGAGCGCACACAATAAGCGCCACCACGGTTTTATTTTTAGTAAGGAATACATTATGAAATACGGTTTTTTCGATAATGACAATCGTGAATATGTCATCACTCGTCCTGACGTGCCGGCACCATGGACTAACTATTTAGGCACGGAAAAGTTTTGTACCGTGATTTCTCACAACGCGGGTGGTTACTCATTCTATAACTCACCAGAATACAATCGTGTCACTAAATTCCGTCCAAACGCAACATTCGATCGCCCTGGGCACTATGTGTATTTGCGTGATGATGAAAGCGGAGATTACTGGTCCATTTCATGGCAACCAGTAGCCAAAAGTTTAGATGAAGCGAGCTATGAAGTTCGCCATGGCTTGTCATATTCAAAATTTAAGTGTGAATACAACGACATTACCGCCACCAAAACCTTATTTGTACCTAAAGGTGAAGACGCAGAAATTTGGGACGTCGTGATTAAAAACACGGGTGATAAACCTCGCACCATCAGTGCTTTCTCATTTGTGGAGTTCTCATTCAGCCACATTCAATCGGATAACCAAAACCATCAGATGTCGCTCTACTCGGCGGGCACCGCTTATCGTACTGGTGTGATTGAATACGATCTGTACTACAACACCAATGATTTTGAAGGTGTCTATTACTTAGCTTCAACGTTCGATCCGGATTCCTATGATGGCCAACGCGACAGTTTCTTAGGTCTATACCGCGATGAAGCGAATCCAATTGCGGTGGAAAAAGGCCAATGCTCCAACTCAGCGCAAACTTGCTACAACCACTGTGGTTCACTGCATAAGCAATTTGTTATCCAACCCGGTGAAGAAGTTCGCTTTGCCTACATTTTAGGTATTGGTAAAGGCAACGGCGACAAACTGCGCGCCAAATACCAAGATCTTGCCAATGTTGACGCTGCCTTTGCTGGCATTAAAGCGCACTGGGATGAGCGTTGTAATAAGTTCCAAGTCAAATCGCCAAATGAAGGTTTGGATACCATGATCAACGCCTGGACACTCTACCAAGCGGAAACTTGTGTGGTGTGGTCTCGCTTTGCTTCTTTCATTGAAGTGGGTGGTCGTACTGGTTTGGGTTACCGCGATACCGCGCAAGATGCGATTTCTGTCCCCCATGCCAACCCGAAAATGACACGTAAACGTCTGGTTGACTTACTACGTGGCCAAGTCAAAGCGGGCTATGGTTTACACCTGTTTGATCCAGACTGGTTCGATCCAGAAAAAGCCGATGTCAAACCATCAAAATCACCAACGGTTGTGCCAACGCCAAGTGATGAAGATAAGATCCACGGCATTGAAGACACCTGCTCAGACGATCATTTATGGTTGGTTCCGACCATCTGTAAATACGTGATGGAAACCGGTGAGCAAAGCTTCTTTGATGAAGTGATCCCATACGCAGACGGTGGCGATGCAACCGTGTATGAACACATGAAAGCGGCATTGGACTTCTCAGCAGAATACGTGGGTAACACCGGTATTTGTAAAGGTCTACGCGCTGACTGGAACGACTGCTTGAACTTAGGTGGCGGTGAATCGTCTATGGTGTCTTTCCTACATTACTGGGCACTGCAAGAGTTTATCGACCTTGCCAAATACCTAGGCAAAGCTGAAGACGTGGATAAATACAGCACCATGGCTGAAGGCGTACGCAACGCGTGTGAAACACATTTGTGGGATGAAGAAGGCGGTTGGTACATTCGCGGCCTCACTAAAAATGGCGACAAAATCGGTACCGCACAACAAACCGAAGGTAAGATCCATCTTGAGTCTAATACCCTAGCGGTATTGTCTGGCGCAGTCTCTCAAGAGCGTGGTGAGCGCGCAATGGACTCTGTTGATGAGCACTTATACTCACCTTACGGCTTGCATTTGAATGCACCCTCTTTTGCTACACCAAATGATGATATCGGTTTCGTGACTCGTGTGTATCAAGGCGTGAAAGAAAATGGCGCGATCTTCTCACATCCAAACCCATGGGCGTGGGTGGCTGAAGCCAAACTTGGCCGTGGTGATAAAGCGATGAAGTTCTACGACGCACTCAACCCATACAACCAAAACGACATGATCGAAACTCGTATTGCAGAACCTTACTCTTACGTGCAGTTCATCATGGGCCGCGATCATCAAGATCATGGTCGAGCCAACCACCCTTGGCTAACCGGTACTTCAGGCTGGGCTTACTTTGCGGTTACAAACTTTATCCTAGGTGTACGCACAGGCTTTGAAGGATTAACCGTCGATCCATGTATTCCAACCTCATGGCCTGGTTTCGAAGTGACTCGTCAATGGCGCGGGGCGACTTACCACATCAAAGTCGAAAACCCGAATAATGTCAGCAAAGGCGTTGCTTCTATTACCCTAAACGGCGAAGCGATTGAAGGCGCGATTCCAGTTCAAGCGGAAGGCAGCGTGAACGAGGTTCTGGTGGTTTTAGGCTAGTCAGTCTCGGGTCTCGGGTCTCGGGTCTCGGGTCTCGGGTCTCGGAGAAAGCTTAAAAAAACTTCGAATTTCAAAGCAATAATTTCGAGCCACGAGCAACGAGTATTCGTTCTTTTTCGGCTCTTTTAAAAGGATGTCATTATGATCAAATTTGGAACCGGTGGCTGGCGCGCCTTTATTGGGGAAGAATTTACCCAAGCCAACGTGCGCTTGGTTGCTCAAGCGTTGGCCAATATCATTAATACAGAAAATGCGGCAGATAACGGGTTTGTGATTGGCTATGACCGCCGCTTTTTATCCGATAAAGCCGCCAAATGGTTTGCCGAAGTATTAGCGGCGAATGGCGTGAAAGTGAGTTTTATCAACCGCTTTGTACCGACACCGATTGTAATGTTTAAAGCCAAAGCCATGAACTGTCATTATTCGGCTTGCATTACCGCTTCGCACAACCCTGCCGATTACAACGGCATTAAAGTCTTCATTCAAGGTGGACGTGATGCTGATGAAGTAATCACGCAAAAAATTGAAGCGCAAATTGCCGAGCTACAAAACGCAGATGTTCAGTTAGTTGAATTTGATGACGCGCTTGAAAATGGCAGTATTGAAATCATTAATCCGATGAACGAATTTGTCGATTCGATCATTAATGCCATTGACATGGAAGCGATCAAAAAAGCCAATTTGCGCGTGTTGATTGACCCTATGTTTGGGGTGGCGAAAAATGCTCTGCAAACCGTGCTTATCAATGGTCGTTGTGATGTCGATGTGATTAACGACGGTGAAAACCCCTCATTCGGTGGTTTGATGCCTTCACCGAGCGCCGCCACACTGTATCGTTTAAAGCACTTAGTAGCAGCCGAAGGCTATGACATCGGAATCGGAACCGATGGTGATGCCGACCGTTTAGGGATCATCGATGAGAAAGGCAACTTCATTCACCCGAATGAAGTGCTGATTTTGTTGTATTACTACCTACTGGAATACAAAGGCTGGAAAGGCTCCGTTGTACGCAATATTGCTACCACTCACCTACTGGATAAGATCGCGGCCGACCATGGTGAAAAGAGCTTTGAGGTTCCAGTAGGCTTTAAGCACATCAGTAGTCAAATGGAAGCCGATGACTCGCTGATTGGTGGGGAAAGCTCGGGCGGTTTAACCATTCGCGGCCATATTAAAGGCAAAGATGGCGTGTTTGCATCAAGCCTATTAGTCGAAATGATCAGTGTGACGGGCAAGAAATTGTCTGAAATGCTGGATGAAATCTACGGCAAATATGGTTACGCCTACACCGCCGAAGGCGATTGCACCTTCAAACCGTCACAAAAAGAAGCGCTATACAACAAAATCTACGTAGAAAAGCAGCTCCCCGATTTTGAGTTTGAAGTTGAAAAAGTCAGTTATGACGATGGCGCGAAAGTGTACTTCAAAAACGGCGGCTGGGTGATCGCCCGCTTCTCTGGCACCGAACCACTGTTGCGTATTTTCTCCGAAATGGCCGATAAGCCAACCGCAGAAAGTGTCGTGGCGCAAATGAAGGCGTTTTTAGCGTTATAAATATAGGGTTGCTAGGTTTGAGTGCCTAGTTTCTAGGTGGAAGAGATCGTGGTGAGCGCTGCGGTCTCTTTTGCATAATTCCAATATCCACTACCTATTATTTCTATCCAATAATTATTTATATAACTCCCAAAGTTAGACATACGCTCCCGTAAGAAAAATCTGATTTTAAACGTTTACCCTCCTAATTTATGCGTCATGTCATAACAATGTAAACTATACATTGCCAAACACGTAAAAACCCATATAAAAATAAAATGAATCACAAAAAACACATTCACCACTTAACTGTGGAGGGCGGTAGCATTTCTATTCCCATAAAAAAACACTCAAAAAAAACGAGCATTTACTGGGCACTCAGTATTGTCTTTATATCTATCGGAACATGGTTAATAGCAGTGAATAAACCAGCCAGTTTAACCAATGTAACTAGACAACAGGAAAATCAAATTCAAGCACAGAATGAGCAAGATACCAATACTCATCAATTAAGTGAAAACATTAGCTACCCATCTCCAGTTCAGCAACTACAGCAATCTGTAACACAAGGGTTGATAAAAACCTCGAACCCCAAGCTTCCTCTTTTAAAAGGGGATTTAGAAACATTCGCAACCAGTAATATCACTCAAGAATATGAACCTACCGATGAATTAGTGGAACTAAAACTTAAGTTAAAAAGGCTTGAGTCACTATCATCATCTGGGCAATAACCACTATTCAGTCAACGGAATTCAACTTCATGCTCAAGCAAACAAGCTACCCATTTTTTTCTTTCTTTTTATTAGCTTGGTTTCCTTTTAGTGCTTACGCTTTCACAGCAAGCTCAGGAAAGCAGATCGAATTATCTGGCAGTTATGCCACCTCTGGTGGTGAAGCGACCTACTCTATCCCAATTCACATCCCTAATGGTAGAAAGGATTTAACTCCAAAGTTAAGCTTAGACTATCGTAGTGATTCCCCTAATGGCCATTTTGGATTGGGTTGGAGCTTATCAGAGCAATCAAGCATTACTCGCTGCGGACAAAATTTAGAAAAAGATAAAAAATGGGGAGGCGTTAATTTTAATACTAATGATCGATATTGTCTGGATGGCCAAAGGTTAATCGCTATCTCAGGTAAAGCGGGCGCTAACCTAACTGAATATAGACTCGAGCAAAATGGCTATCAAAAAATTGTCTCTTACGGGCAAACTGGTGGCAATGGACCGGCTTACTTTAAAATATGGAAAACCGATGGTTCCATCTATCAATATGGCAACACCTCAGATTCAAGAGTAGAGTTACCTAATCAATCGCTGGTTTATAAGTGGTCGCTCAATCAAATTGCCGATAGCAGCAACAACACCATTAACTATAAATATGAAGAAAATAAGACTAATGGCACTCATAGATTAAGTACCATCGCTTATGTAGGTGGAAAAGTCTTATTCAATTATCAAGACCGCACAGATAAAATTTCACAGTATTTATTTGGTAGTAAGCTGCAACGTACCGCAAGAATCAATCAAGTTGTCATATACGATTCACAGGGCACTACGATTGGACGTTACAATCTTCGTTATCAATCATCTTCGACTACTCAACGTAGCCAAATTCAATCTATCGAATATTGTTCAGCCAATAATAACTGCAGCACACCCATTCAATTTTCTTGGAATAACTCATCGATTTATCGCTCTCAAAGAACAACCAAAAGCTTAGACTTTGCCGATGTGCGATTTTTTGATCATGACCGAAATGGATCTTTATCGGCTTACGGAACCAAACCATGCACTTACGAACAGGGATGTCCATTTCAAGTGATATCGCCATTTGGTGGTAATGGGCAAAAAACCGCTAGCAAGCAAGGCTTTGCTCTGGTTAATAGCTTAAATTCCCCTTCAATTGCAATACAAAGCTACAGCTATAAAACTGTCTGTAAAACTGTCTCTGCGGGGCAACGCCATGATAGAACAGTATGCAGTGAACAATTACAAGGTAATAAACTACCTTATTCTTACATGCCCAATGCAGATGGAAATTTAGTCAAATTTGAAGGCGAGAAATTTGCTGCCGATTTAAATGGCGATGGTAAGCAAACTTTGTCTTCTTATCCTGGAGGTACGAATCAACCCACATTAGGTGTTTTTGATATTGATAACGATGGAAAAGACGATTACTACAGTCAAAGTGGTGATAAATTAATCTTTTATTTATCTAGCAAAAACCATGCGCCATACACACTAGATACGAATTTAAGTTCCATCAAAAAAATCGCTTTTGGTGACATAAATAATGATGGTTATTTAGATTTTGTTTTATTAAATTCAAATACTTTTTATATTTACCTTTTCAATGGCAAACAATTTATTCGTACTGCCTCTTACCAAACCAATTCCACCATAATATCTCCTGAAAAAATCGCCTTAATAGACAATAATGCCGATGGTTACCCAGAGCTCTATTACAACAATAAATTTTACCTCAACCACTTTGGTAATATCAGTTTTACCTCATACGTGGATCAACTCAATGACGTAACTCAATCAGAAGATGTCAATTCCGACGGTTTTCCCGATTACGTACAATCAAAAGACAATAAATTATCTCTGGTGACTTCCAAGCCTTATGCTCAAGATAAAATCAATAAAATAGAAGAACACAATGTAGAATATCGACTCACCTACAAACCAGCGTCGGACACATCAGTTCACCGTCAAATAGCGTATTATCAATACCCTATAGTCAATTCAACACCTACTCGTTATCTCATATCTGATGTCGTTAAGTCCCCGAAAGGCTATGCTAGCACTACCTATAATTATTACTATGAAGGCGCTAAATCTCACTTAGCTGGTGGTGGATTTCTTGGATTTTTACGAATCTCTGAAACGGAAAGTGGGGCCATTGAAACGAAAACCGTTACCGAGTTTGAGCAACTTTCATTGCCATTAGCTGGCAAGATCAAATCAACCAAAGTCTATAAAAATAAAAAACTCGTTAGTGAAAACTCATACACTTATCAAGTCAACACTAAAACTGGTGCCCATGCGAAATATTATCAAGTGTATGCCAAAGCCGTCACTAAAAAGCAGTACGGCCTAAACAATAACACTATTGAACGACAAGAGGTCACCAATCGAACCGTTAATACCTTTGGCCAAGTGACTAAAGAAACGACGACTCTATCAAGCAATCTAAGCAATACGGGTAATTACACCACACAAACCATCAATAGTTATCTTGCTAATGGCATCACTAATAATCATGTCATTTATAACATTGATACAACCAGTGGCATCAGTAACTTCAACACACTCGTTAATACCTATGAAGCTGGGCTAACACGTTATTGCGCGGCGAATGGCGATATTTATTTCAAACCCAATGATTTAATCGTGCTGATTTCCGGTGAAATTGACACACCGATCGTGGTACAAAAATACAACCAATACTTTAAATACCAACAATCCTCATCAACAACCAATGCCAGTGATGTCACCTCAAAACAAGGCTCAATTGTCTCAACCACAGCAACAACGTTTAATAATGCCAATCCTCAATCTTGCGGTCATTATGTCCAAGGTGATTTTAACCAAGACGGCAAAATTGAATTTAGTACTGAAAGTAAAAATATCACCCAACTCGTTACCGAATCTGGCGATAATTTCTGGAAACTCGGCGCATTAACTAAATCAACCTCAAGTATCACCGACACTCTAAACAATCGCTCAAAATCCACCACTGACACGTTTTCTTACAATAGCCAAGGTCTTGTTATAGCCCAAACCACCAAGAGTTCAAGTTATGAATCAGATGCCAATATATCTGATGGCGGTAAATGGCTCACTCGCAATTATCGCTACGATAGCAAGGGTAACGTCACAGAAGAAGCACTATCAGGCAGTGATTTACCAACCAGAAAAACCACGATTACTTATGATTCTCAAAGTTTATATCCGACAAGCTCCCAAAATGCGCTCGGGCATAGAACACAATTTACCTATGATGATCAAGGGCGATTAATCAAAACCATTAGCCCACTTAAAAACCGAACCACAACTTATCATTACGATGAGTTTGGCCGACAAATCAGTGAAACCAATCCAGGGCTCAATAACACCACTAAGCAAGTTTATAAACTCAGTGCGGCTTGCCCTAACGCTATTTCGAGCACAACAAGCTGCGAAATCATCAAGCTACCAGCAGGTGGTCAAGTCATTACGCATTTTGACTACGCTGGTCGAGAAGTACGTAAACTTCATACCGCGTTTAATGGCAAATTGGTGACAGTGGACACTCTATGGGATCGCAACGGCCGCAAAATTCAAGTCACTCGTCCCCAATTTATTACGAATACTAAACCTGCGCCTAAAGTCACATTTAAATACGATGACCTTGATAGAGAAATAGAAAAATCCGAACCTGCGGCCAATGGATCACGCGCTGTTTTTAAAACTAACTACTCCGGGTTAAAAACCACCATTGTGGATGCAAGAGGTTTCTCACACAGCACGCAATCGAATCTACTTGGCCATATATTACGTAAAGATGAGCCACTAGGTGCTTATCAGCTCTATAGCTATTACCCAGATGGCAAGTTGCGCTCCAGTACTGATTCAAAAGGGAACATCACTCAAATTCGTTACGATAACTTAGGCTATCGTACCTATCTTGATGATCCTGATATGGGCAAATGGCAATACACTTATAATGCCGCGGGAGAATTAATTTACAAAAAAGACGCCAATAATAATGTCACCACCATCAGTTATGACGCTTTAGGAAGAAAAACCAAGCAAATTGAAAATGGTCAGCAATCCACTTGGCGCTACGATGAACGCGGCGCAATCGGTACGCTATCTGGCTTCTCTGGCAATGGCAGCCAGACTGACTACTTCTATAATGAGAGTGGACTAAACGAAGAAATCGCCGTCACAATAGGGAATGAAAAATTTAGTACTCATTACTTTTATGATGGCTTTGAGCGAGTAGCACGCGAAGTCAGACCTAATGGTATTGATAATACGCTGATCGGTACTGCCAATCGCATTTCCAATAAAAATAATCCGACAGATAGGCTAGCGGTTGAATATATTTACAACCCAAATGGTTACATGTCTGCCGTGCGTAGCCCCAAAACCTATGCCGATGACATGTTCACTAGCGCGAGCTTCCGTGAGGACATTCGTCAATTGCTACAACAGGCAATAACACAAGCCAATCAATACCTACAAAAAGCGGAAAAGTACGCCACACAACAAAGCTTTTTTACTAATAAAGCCAACGAATACAACAAGAAAACCGTCAACGTCAATAACCTTGATAGTTCATCAGCAGCCTTGTTAGGTAATGGCTATCGCTATAAACAATGGTGCAATAACCAAGGTGAATGCTACCTTCGCCCTGCCACTTGGGTGATTTTGCATGATGATGTTTCCATTCCTTTAGACATCACCTTAGATGGAGCCATCTATCGTTTAAACAAAGCGTTATCAAATAGCAGTAAGACAGGAGTTAGAAACTACAACACCACGCTGCATTCTGTCTCAAAAACAGAATTTGATAGCCAAAGCCTAACGCCTTCCACTGATTTAGTGTTAGCCGATTACGATAAAAATGGTCAACAGGATCTGGTCAGTACTTCGGAAGTGTATGCCGCGAAGGCCGATGGACAAACACGCGAAGAATTACTGTTTGCAGCCGATGATCTCTCAGAAGCAGCCAACATTGCTGGTAGTTATTATCGCTTATACACCGACTTAGCCAATCAATTGATCAACCTTTCTGAAAAGGTCGCCGAACTCAGTGGGTTATATTGTGAAGCATCTGCTCAACTGGGTGGTACATTTGTTGATGACAGCCAACGTAAAAAATGCGCCGACAGCAATCAAACCAGCCAAGCGGATCATCTTAACTTAATTTTAACCCAATCAGAGTTAGAAGATTCAACCAATAACCCTGCTTATATCTATTATTGGCAACGCCGAGACACCGATGCTTATGATCACACCCTATCTGAAACGTTAGGTAACGGCTTGGTCAATACCTACAACCACAACCCAAATACTGGCCGCCCAGATTACATATCCACCCACAGAGCCAATACGCTGGTTAACCCTAAATTAAGCGCTACTGTCTCATCAGAGCGCAACATTAGGCAGTTATATTACCGCTATGATAATCACAATAACGTAGTTTATCGTGAAGATGATCAATTAGGCATCACGGATCAATGGCAATACGACGGCCTAGACCGGGTTACACGTAATAGCATCTCATTAGTAGATAGAGCCCGTCATGGCTTGAATAACCCAGATCTGCAATCAACTTATGAATACCGCTACGACAACCTAGGTAACATCACCTTTAAAACCGGTATCGGGAATTATCACTACACTAATAACGGCGCGGGTCCGCATGCTGTCACTAGCGCAAATGGTTTGATTTATACTTATGACAGTAACGGCAACATGCTCAGCGCAAAAGCCACTAATGCCACCAATAATACCGCTGAACGCACCCTCACTTGGACAGCCTTTAACAAACCAAGCAAGATAACTCGCAACGGTAAAACGGTCGAATTTTTCTACGATGCTAATCACAACCGCTACAAGAAAAAATCCAGTGATGGCAAAGAAACGGTTTACCTTGGCAAATACTATGAACGCGTCAAAAACACCGTTACAGGCGAAGTGCAAAACCAACATTTTGTCTTTGCAGATGGTAAGTTAATCGCCTTAAACACCCAAACCCAAGACGCAGACAATAAACTTAAAGACAAACAAATCCGCTACTTGCATTACGATGCATTAAACTCGGTCGACATGGTAACAGATGGCTATGGGTTAATTGTCGAACGTAGAAGTTACGATACTTGGGGCAAGCAACGTAAAGTCACATGGCAAGATAACGACCCACTGGCCGTCGCTCAAGCGGCCATCACCAATCGAGGATACACAGGCCACGAAGAAATCACTGAAATTGGCTTAATTCATATGAATGGCCGAGTTTATGATCAAGAACTAGCGAGATTTATTAGTCCAGATCCACATATTCAATCACCATTTTTGACCAATAGTTTTAACCGCTATACTTATGCTATGAATAACCCGTTAAAATACAATGACCCGACTGGTTTTTTCTGGGGAGAGAATGCCGGAACATGTAATGTCGATGGTAGTAATCGTGATTTAAAAGGAAATAAAACTGGACGATGGGACAATGGTAATAATAAAGATGCACAAAAGAAAAATTCCACTTCGAATAGTGAACAGCTCAATAGCTCTCAACAAAAAAATAGAGTTATTGATGATAAAGAATACGCTGACTTGAAGGGAGGACAATTTGTAGCTGATGATAATCAAAATCTCAACACCAGCGGACCAATACAAGGTAAATATAGAACCATAGAACAAGATGAAAGTGTAGAACAATCACTTAATAGTGATTTAAAAAAGGCTAAGCAAGGTGAGCTACCCTCAACAGTTGTAACTGATACCGTAGGAGTAATATCTGAGGCCCTAGCACCAAAACCACTAAAACCTGCCGTAGCAGCCATAAACCTTGCCATTGCAAGCACAGAAGATGTTCCAGTAGAAAGAGTGGGCTATACTGGCGTAACATACAAGGTAATGGAAAGAGAAGCTATTCAATTTTCAGATGGAACCACTTACACAAGAGGCCCTAAAATAGATACAGGGCGAAGAGTGACACATCTTTTTAAAACTAATGCAAAGAGATCTAAAATTAATGTAAGAGATTTTGAAAGAAGAAACATAGATCCAACAATACCCTCACAAGTACATTATAAATTTTAAGAGGAAATTATGAACAAGTTCATTTTCATCATATTACTCATATCCTTCAACGCTTACTCAAAAAGCGAATACAATATAGTAGATCAACCTTACTTAGAATCAAAACTAAGCTGTGACAATATTAAAAACAAAGTCAACTTATGCTTTATAGAATCAAAAGAGCATTATGATTTCAAAAGCTTCATATTTACATTTAGAATAGAATTGAAAATCAAAGAAAACGAGTTGGAAAAAACAATTCAAGCAGCCGCAGATCAAATCTCATTAAGCTTAAACCCTTTAACAGCAGAGTTTTATAAAAACAACTCATTCTTAATCACTAATTTAAAATCAAAAAAAATGAAATTGGAAGATGCTATAGTTGAGTTAAAAGTAACAAACAACAATAAAAACTACACAGCATACATGTATCCTAAAAAAAATAAAAACGGAAATATATCATTAATTAGTAACTTTTTCACAGGCAATCATGATGCATTAGAAAAATTAAAATTCAATTGCAAATTAGTAAAATCAACACCTCTTTCTGATGAAGAGTCTATTGATGATGCTTGCAGACCATACAATTCAAATATAACAAATTAAGAACAAGTAGATACCAACATGAAAAACTCCATAAAATTAATCCCCAAGAGTGACATAATGAAAAAATACATGTTAGTTTTTACTTTAATTATATTTCCCATAACCAGCTTTTCTCAAACAACTCTTAGCGGTTATAGAAATATAAAGCTTATAGGTTGCCACAAAGGAGATAACACCTGTTATGTTACTATCGATGGTGAGAAAGTTGGACCTACTGCATGCCAAAGCGATTCATTACGCTGGAATACCGAAAAAGATGCAAATGGAAAAGAAATATTTTCATTACTCAACGCTGCTTTTTTCTCAGGTAAAAAAGTATCCTTTGCTGTATCTGACTCCTGTTATTTATATCAGGATGCTTTTCCAACTTTTAATTATATAAATATTTCGAATTAACCAACAAGGAAATCAAACATGAAGAAGTTTCTCACATTCCTAATGGCCACATTAATACCATCCCATTCTTTTGCTGGATCTCAAACTGGAGTTATAACAAACTTAACGGTGAGAGCCAGTGACGGATTGATTTACTTTTACATGAATGGCGAGACTAAGAATAAACCTGAATGTGCCACTTATAATTATTGGATGATCAGAGATGAAAACTCCAATACTGGTAAACAACAATATTCTTTACTTTTAAGTGCTTTTGCATCGCAAACTAAAGTCACTGTCGAAGGTATGAATTCTTGCATTCGCTGGAAGGATGGCGAAGATATTAATGTCATTAGAGCATATAAATAACATGAAAAATGAAGGTGTAATATGTTAAAAATCATAATGCTTATAATTATCACCATTTCTCTATCAATAAAAAGCTTTGCAGCTAATCTTGCATGTAGTGACAACCTCGGTGGTTTTTGTACTTATACTGGAAAAATAGAACGAGTATATGTAAATGACAATAACTTAATATTAATTTATTTTGAATCACCTCTTTCCAGTTCAGAGGTTTCAAAATCAGGTCTGAATGTAACTAAATATGAAGCAGCCGCCTATAAACTTACTGACAACCCAGATTTCGCTAAATTATTTTATTCTACAGCCCTCACAGCCCAATCGACACAAAAAACCATTTCAATACAAATGTATGACGTATTATCTGGCTACTTAAAATTTGATCGAATTTGGCTAAACCCACAATAATCAGAGTTTTCCTGTGAATAAATTCATTTTTCTAATACTTTCCTTTTTAGTAAGCTTCACTGTTAATGCTGAAATATTGCATACATCTTCCGGAACCATCACTCAGCTTATTACTTATGATGATGTAGGAGCGCAAGAGCGGTTCGAAGGTGCTGATGTAGTTGCATTTTTTGATACTGGCATTACTACATGCCCTAATGGTGTATGGATATCTCCAGATGCCCCAGGATATTCAACCATAGTATCGTTTCTGCTAACTGCTTACACGACTAAATCTAATATTGAATTTCAAATATATGACGATCAGATTTGGTTTGGTTCCAAACTAAATAAAATGTGTAAAATTGACGCTATATGGATGAAATAAAAACTTTTCATTTCAACTAAAAATAATAACTTATAATTTTTGAAGAGATCGTGGTGAAAGCTGCGGTCTCTTTTTCGTTTATCGAAGCTCGGGCGCTGCGCTGCTCGTAACTCGAAAAAGATGAAAAGAAAAAGCAATCATGAGGGATAAGTAAGCGAAGCGACCAAGCAGCGAAGCGACCAAGCAGCGAAGCGACCAAGCAGCGAAGCGACCAAGCAGCGAAGCGACCAAGCAGCGAAGCGACCAAGCAGCGAAGCGACCAAGCAGCGAAGCGACCAAGCAGCGAAGCGACCAAGCAGCGAAGCGACCAAGCAGCGAAGCGACCAAGCAGCGAAGCGACCAAGCAGCGAAGCGACCAAGCAGCGAAGCGACCAAGCAGCGAAGCGACCAAGCAGCGAAGCGACCAAGCAGCGAAGCGACCAAGCAGCGAAGCGACCAAGCAGCGAAGCGACCAAGCAGCGAAGCGACCAAGCAGCGAAGCGACCAAGCAGCGAAGCGACCAAGCAGCGAAGCGACCAAGCAGCGAAGCGACCAAGCAGCGAAGCGACCAAGCAGCGAAGCGACAAGCAGCGAAGCGACCAAGCAGCGAAGCGACCAAGCAGCGAAGCGACCAAGCAGCGAAGCGACCAAGCAGCGAAGCGACCAAGCAGCGAAGCGACCAAGCAGCGAAGCGACCGTTAATCATTAGAAAAACTAATCCAAACCATTGATTTTCATCTTGTGAAAATACTCACATTTTTATTGCTGACTTTCCCCTTTAACTCTACTATCCCCGCCGCAATTATTTTGGCTCTAGAAGCCACTTTCTTCCGTGTTCATTGATTGTTTTTGTGGAGTAACAACATGTCTGCGCCTTTTAGTTTCGCCAAACTTACCTTCTTGATTGCTATCTTGGCAGCCGTGGGTCAAATGACGCAAACCATGTACGTCCCATCAATGGGTTACATGGCGCAAGAGTTCCATGTTTCAGCGGCCGCAATGCAGGCCGTCATGGCGTGTTATTTGATCCCTTATGGATTATCACAATTTATTTATGGGCCTTTATCGGATCGTCTTGGTCGTCGCCCAATTATTTTGGCCGGCCTTGCGGTGTACATTATCGGCTCTTTAGTGGCGCTATTTTCTCATAACTTCAGCTTATTCTTAGTGGGTAGTTTTATCCAAGGTATGGGGATTGGCTGTGGTGGTGCGATGGCGCGTACGTTAAGCCGTGACTGCTTTTCAGGCCCTCAGCTGCATAAAGTCAACAGCCTGATCAGCATGTGCTTAATGTTTTCACCGTTGATGGCTCCCTTATTAGGCGGCTTTTTAACTGAAATCTTTCACTGGCGTAGCAGTTACTTATTCTTGGCACTGTTTAGCATTGGTGTGACCATTATTATGTTCACTCACATGACGGAAACACTGCCAAAAGCATCACGTCGTTACGATTCTGTCGCCACCAGCTACCGTTATGTACTGGGTAATCGCCAATTCCAAGGGTACTTATTGTGCTTAGTGGCGACCTTTGCGGGTGTTGCACTATTTGAAGCGGCGGCGGGAGTATTACTAGGCGGTAAACTAAAACTGCCAGCAACTACGGTGAGCTTGCTGTTTATTGTGCCGATCCCGGGCTATTTATTAGGGGCAGCGATGTCGAGCTGGATTGCGTCTCGTCACTCTGAAAAGCGCGCCCTGAATTTTGGCCTAGTGGCGATTGCGATCGGCGCACTAGTCATTTTCATTCCTGGCGTATTTGGCTATACCAATGCGGTGAGCCTTGTGGGTGGCGCAACCATTTATTTCTTAGGCGCTGGCGTGCTATTCCCAGCGGCAACAACCGGAGCGATTTCGCCATTCCCATACCACGCAGGGACAGCGGGAGCACTATTGGGTGGTATTCAAAACTTTGGCGCAGGACTAGCGACACTGATTGCCGCGATGATCCCAGCACAAAACCAAATGCCACTTGGCGCACTGATGCTCGCGATGGCGTTGTTGGCGGTGTTAGGCTTGTATCGTGTTAACAAAACACCTATCTCGCCAGATGCCTTGGGTGCCGCTCACTAATACGCATAATCAAAGCAATAATAAAGCCCTGCCAATACAATATATTGGCAGGGCTTTTTGCTATCTTGATTGAGCTGAAATTAATTAAACAAGGACTTAAACCAGCCGACTGGGTTATTGCTGCAATCTTTTTGTTTGAGTAAGCCTTTTGGATCCCACTGAGGTAATTCAATATCCCCACCACAGAAGTCTTCTACATAACCACCCGCCTGAGTTTGATCGAATTTGGCCGTACTGATTTCTCTTGGCCAAGGCAAAGTGAGACGCTCCGGCGCACGCTGTGCCAAGTAATTAGCGTAAGTTTGTAATGAGCCACTTGCTCCGGTTAATTTGGTCGGCTTGTTGTCATCACGCCCTGTCCAAATCGTAACGACCTCACGGCCATCAACACCCACAAACCAACTATCACGGCTGTCATTACTGGTTCCTGTTTTCGCCGCCAATGTCGCCCACCCGTATTTACCTTGCAGCGAACGGCTAGTGCCTTCTGTCACCACTTTTTTCATGATGTAAGTGGTTAGCCAAGCTGCTTGTTGTGGTACTTGCTGCGAGGCACGCGGAATGCTTTCGTACAGTACATTGCCATCCACATCCATCACGGTACGCAGGGCGGTTAATGGTGCACGCTTACCTGAGTTGGTAATGGTTTGGAACATTTGTGACACTTGGTACGGCGTCAATGAAAATGAACCTAAGAACATAGACGGTACAGGACGGATCTCTTGCTTATCTATGCCAAGCTTAGTCAAGGTTTCCATCACCGCCGGAATGCCGAGCTGCATGCCTAAATTCACCGTCGGCACGTTCAACGATTTTGCCATCGCTTGATACAAAGGCACTTCGCCACGGAATTTGCGATCATAGTTTTGCGGCGACCACGTTTGTCCTTGCTCATTTTTTAGCGTGATCGGTTTATCTTGAATCGTAGTGCCTAGATTGTATTTCTCCGGTTGCTCTAATGCGGTCAGATACACAGATGGCTTCACCAAGGAGCCAATTTGACGGCTAGCACTCAGTGCACGGTTAAAGCCATCAAAACCGCTGTCTCGACCACCAATCATGGCGCGAATTTCACCCGTATGACGATCCACTGCCACCACGGCGGTTTGCAAACCTTTACCCGAACGTTGCTCTAATTGCGGCAGCGTTTTATTGACCGCTTGTTCTAAATAAGCCTGAGAAACAGGATCTAAGGTCGTGAATAAACGTAACCCGGTATCCGATTTAAACTTATCGCCCACTTTATCTTTAAGTTCACGTTGCAATTGCTCAAAGTACGCAGGTTGGCGTTTACCTAAGTGCGGATTTTTTTGCAGATCCAATTCTCGACTCGCCGCCTCACCAAACTGAGATGCGGTTAAGATATTTTGCTGCATCATCAATTCCAGCACCAGATCACGACGATCTTTAGTTCGCTCAGGGTGACGAATTGGGTTGTAATACGACGGCCCTTTCACCATACCCACCAGCATCGCCAGTTGATCAATGCGCAATTCTTGAATTGGCTGACCAAAATAATAACGTGAGGCCAGCGCAAAACCGTGGATCGCTTCACCACCGTTTTGCCCTAAATACACCTCGTTTAGGTAAGCTTCTAAAATGCGATCTTTACTAAAACGATAATCCAAAATAATGGCAATATAGGCTTCTTTAAACTTACGCCATAAGGTCTTTTCACTGCTTAAAAATAAGTTCTTAGCCAATTGCTGAGTTAGCGTACTGCCACCTTGCACCGCACGACCCGCTTTTAAGTTCACTAAAAAAGCGCGTGCAATCGCCACGGGAGAGACGCCGCCATGCTCGTAAAAATGACGGTCTTCGGTTGAAATCAAGGCTTCTACCATTTCAGGCGGGAATTGATCCAACTTTAAGAATAAACGCGTTTCTTGTTTTTGCGCTTCTAACATCCCTAGCATCTTAGGTTCAATGCGTAAGAAACCGAGATCGGCTTTCGAATCTAAAGATTGAATACGCTGCAAACCAGAATTATCAAAGTACAGCATCACATGGCGCGCCGGCTCGGGCCCATTTTCAAACGTGAATGGACGGCGGATCAATTCGATCTTGGTTGACGAGGCTGAGTACTCACCTTCACGGATAGGATTTGCCACTTTGCGATAATTGAGAACATCCAATTCTTGACGAACTTGAGTAATGGTTTGGCTACTCCCCGGCTCGAGATTCATTACTCGGGCATAAACGACGGTGGGTAACTTAAATAATTGACCGGCAAAGCGCTCAGTCACAATGCCATTAAGATAGAAGCCTGCAGCAACCATCAAAGCAATAAACACAATACCGAGCTTCCAACCTATACCCCACAGCTTTTTCAGCCATGATGTCTGCTTCGCTGTTTTTTTCGTCGGCGTTTTTCGTCCTCTTGCCGGCCCGGCTTTACGACCAGAATTTGCTGAAGGTTTACGACGCGTTGTGGTCGGTTTCTTTGGTGTATTCAATTTTTGCCTTTCCTATGCCACGCACAACATATCCTCATGCCATGCGAATAAAATCTGTAATCAATTACGATGAAAAATGTCGCTTAGTTTTACTGGTCGCCACATGATTGGCCGGATCATCAGGCCAAATATGTTTAGGGTATCGACCTTTCATTTCTTTTTGCACTTCTTTATATGAACCTTGCCAAAAGCCAGCCAAATCTTGCGTTACTTGCAACGGACGTTGCGCGGGAGAGAGTAACTCTAACACCAATTTTTTACGTCCTTGTGCAATCAGCGGTGAATCGGATTCGCCAAACACTTCCTGCATTCGTACCGACAACACCGGCTCCGCACCTTGCTGGTAACGAATCGCCTTCTTAGTGCCGGTAGGCAGCCGATAATGCGTCGGTAGCCATTCATCTATCTGTTGATTCAACGGCCAACCCAAATACGCCGACAGCACTTGATGCATGTCGAGCGTTTTCAATTTCGCTATGCTATCTATTCCTACCATGTAAGGTTCAAGCCATTGTTCGAGATTTGCTAAAAGAATGTCATCACTCGCCCCAGGCCATTCATATTCCGGCAGCCACTCTTCAGCATTTTTCATTCGAATCAATAAATTACGACTGGTTTCATTCCAGGGCAGAATATCTAATCCTTTACGCCCAATATAGTTAAGCAGCGCTTTTTGTTTCATTGTCATGTCGAGATCATGAATAGGCTCACGCGTTAACACTAATGCACCGAAGCAACGCTGACGTTCTGCCATGATTTGGCCTTTTTGTTCATGCCAATCGACACTATCTTTAATTTCGATTTGATCACAGAACAAACGTTCAAATTCAGACAAATTCAAACTGACCGCGCGAAAAATCTGACTAGAACTCGAATGAGCGGTACGCATTACCTCAATCGCCACCAGCAAATCATCAGGCGATGAATTCAAATGAACCAACGGACTCTGCTCATCAATTTGCGCGCCGTGGCCATTTGCCAATAACAACTGATTTTGCTGAGCATGACGGGATTGATGCCGATATTGAGCAATTCGATCCGGAAAAGCCAATGCCGCACAGCTAGCAAGCAAATCGTCCTTCACTTGCCCGATTTGAAAACCCTCACCACAAGCCTGTGCAATTTGCTGACTACGACGTAACAATAATGAAGTTTTAGGATGTAAACCTTGCTGCCAGCGGTACCAATCGTGACGTAAATCTGCGCTGTTCTTTTCCGGCTCTTCCAGCATGGCTAAAACAGCGCATGCGGTATGAAAGTAAGATTCAGATAAGCCTTTCGCTCGCATTAACATGGCAGCAAAACGAGGGTCGACGCCCAAATGCTGACTAGACTGTGCCAAGCCGGTTAACTGCCCTTGCTCGTTAATCAATCCCAGTTGTTTGAGCAACCCTTGTGCTTGTTGTAAATTCGATTGTGGGGGCGTATCGAGCCAAGATAACGCATTAACATCATGAGCGCCCCATTGCAGTAGCTCCATTTGTAAGCGAGTCAGATCACTACGTAAAATTTCAGCACTGGGTTGTAATGGCTGACGTTTTAACGCCTCTTCGCTATATAAACGCACGCATACACCCGTTTCTAAACGCCCAGCACGACCCGCGCGTTGCTCGGCTGATGACTGGGCTATCATGGTTTTGTCTAGCTTGGTTATACCGGTTTTGGGATCAAAACTGGCCAATCGCTCTAAGCCAGAATCCACCACGATTCGAATCCCTTCAATGGTTAAACTGGTTTCGGCAATATTGGTCGCTAGCACCACTTTACGTCGCCCTAAGACTGCTGGCGCAATGGCCTGCTGCTGAGCTTTGTAATCAAGCTGACCATACAAAGGGCAAATGTCGACATTAGGTAAAGATAAGGATTCCAGCTTTTCTGCCAACTGACGAATCTCGCGAGTGCCGGGCAAGAACACCAACATCGAGCCTGATTCTTTTGTTAGCCAGTTGGGAATTAACTGCGTCAGTCTAGGCACGAGATGTTGGTTGGGCTGCAAAGGCGCATAATGATATTCGATAGGAAAGCCACGCCCTTGCGATTCAATATAACTCGCTTGCGGCAATAAGCCTTGCAGCGCGATTTGATCTAAGGTGGCCGACATCACAAGCAGGTGTAAATCATCCCGCAACGCTTGCTGCACTTCTAAGCAAAACGCCAATGCGGTATCGGCATGAATACTGCGTTCATGAAATTCATCAAAGATCACCATATCGATCCCGTTTAATTCCGGATCGGACTGGATCATGCGCGCCATCACCCCTTCGGTGACAATTTCTAACCGAGTCTTCCCACTCACCTTAGACTCACCACGCACACGAAAGCCCACGGTTTCCCCGACTTTTTCTCCGAGTTGGCTAGCCAAATATTGGGCAATATTACGCGCCGCTAATCGCCTCGGTTCCATCATGATGATTCTGCCGCGAATGCCACTGGTCTCAACCGATGCTTGCAACAATGCTTTCGGTAAATAAGTGGATTTACCCGCACCCGGCGCAGCTTTTAAGATGACTTGATTATTTGAGCGTATCGCCGCCATAAGATCCGTCATTACCGATTGAATAGGAAGCTGTTGTGACAAGCGCAAATCCTTATGTCATGATGATTGGACGCTGATTCTACCCAATTAATATAAGAGCATCAAAACCCAACATGATTTTTTCACCACCGCTGCAACCTGCCACTTTGATCAAACGTTATAAACGCTTCCTTACTGATGTGACTTTGCCGAATGGCGAGGTAAAAACCATGCATTGTGCGAACACGGGTGCGATGACAGGATGCGCCGACGTTGGCAATCAAATTTGGTATTCAACCTCAGATAACCTCAAGCGCAAATACCCTAATAGTTGGGAGCTGTCGGTCAACCCGCAAGGTGACATGATTTGTATCAACACCGCCCGCGCCAATGCCCTTGTGGTCGAAGCCATCGAAAAACAACGCATTGCAGAACTAACCGGGTACGATGTATTACGCACGGAAGTGAAATATGGCAATGAAAACAGCCGCATTGATATTTTACTGCAAGACGATAATCGCTCTGATTGCTACATCGAAGTCAAAAGCGTCACCTTGCTGCAACCCGAATACGGCGCAGGACAAGGCTTTTTCCCAGATGCCGTCACCACTCGCGGACAAAAACATTTGCGCGAATTGATAGAAATGGTTGAGCAAGGTCACAGAGCAGTACTTTTTTTTGCTGTTTTACACACAGGTATTGAAAAAGTCTCTGCCGCTCACCATATAGATGCAGATTATTCACAACTTTTAAAGCAGGCCAAAGAAGCCGGTGTCGAGGTGATTTGCTACCAAGCGGATATATCACCGCAACAAATAGAATTACGCGCAGCCATTGAGTTTATTGACTAAACTGTGTGGAAAATAAAATCTTCTGACCAAGGTTCACATTCACTAATTTATTTGTTTGCCAAGCCAGATTCTTTCTGCTATATGTACCGCCCTTATTAACCAGCCTAGGTTAACAAGAGCAAGTAGGAGCGCTGTATGCCAGAACTAAACAAGAAAAAAACGCTAGGCATTCTAGCCATTGCGGGTGTTGAGCCATACCAGGAAAAATCCGGTGAAGAATACATGTCACCAGAGCAAATGGCTCACTTTACAAAAATTTTAAAAGCATGGCGTGACCAGCTTCATGAAGAAGTAAACCGCACCATGAGCCACATGAAAGACGAAGCAGCGAACTTCCCAGATCCAGTTGACCGTGCGTCACAAGAAGAAGAGTTCAGCTTAGAGTTGCGTAACCGTGACCGTGAACGTCGTCTTATCAAAAAAATCGAAAAAACTTTGATGAAAATTGAAGATGACGATTTTGGTTTCTGTGAATCTTGCGGCATCGAAATCGGTATTCGCCGCCTTGAAGCAAGACCAACTGCAGACCTTTGCATCGACTGTAAAACCCTTGCTGAGCTGAAAGAAAAGCAAATGCAAGGCTAAGTAACACATCAAAACGCCCCTAACGCTAGGGGCGTTTTACTTTAGAAAGAACCTCATCATGTCGAATCCACAAGGATCGCAAACTCACCATTCCAATTACGTTGGCCGTTTTGCGCCCTCGCCTTCTGGCCCATTGCACTTTGGCTCTCTAGTCGCCGCATTGGGAAGCTATTTCCAAACCAAGTCTCAACAAGGCCAATGGCTCGTCCGCATTGAAGATCTCGATCCGCCGCGTGAAATGCCGGGGGCTGCCAAGATGATTTTAGAGACTTTAGACGCTCACGGACTGGTTTGGGATCAAACCGTGGTTTACCAAAGCCAACGTCACGCTTTATATCAAGAGCAAATTGAGACCTGGTTGCGCTCTGAACGTGCCTATTATTGCCAATGCACGCGCAAGCAAATCAAACAAGGCGGTGGATTTTATCTTGGTACCTGCCGAAACAAAGCGCTAACCGATGGTGCTCAATGCTCGGTGCGATTAAAAGTGGACGATCCTATTGCTTTTTTTGACGATGAAAAACATGGTCGTATTGAGATCCCAGCTCAACTGGCACAAGAAGATTTCATCATCAAGCGTCGTGATGGCCTATTTGCTTATAACCTAGCCGTGGTGCTCGATGATATTGACCAAGGTGTGACTCAAGTGGTGCGTGGCGCCGATCTGATTGAACCCACCGGGCGACAAATCAATTTATATCGTTATTTAGAGCAACCTGAAGTGAGCTACATTCATTTACCCTTGGCGTTAGACCAGCATGGCAATAAATTATCTAAACAAAATCATGCCCCAGCGGTAGATAATAAGCGCCCTAAGCACACCATTATGCAGGCGATGCGCTTTCTCGGCTTTACCTTACCTGACGATTTTGAGTCCGCTTCCGTTGAGCAAATGTTGCACTGGGGAGTGAAAAATTGGCACTTAGATTTGTTGCCAAATTCACTCAGCCGACATTCAGCATTCTAAAATGTCGCTTACTGGGCTATTATTGGCGCAATTTCCAAGGTCAATCGCGACAAACTTTTTGTTTTCGCTTTGACCTTTTGGTTTTCGAGCACTCGTGCCATCGGCTGATTTTTATCGTGGCATCACAACATTATTGAGGTGGGTTATTTTCACTCAAGCTGCCAATTTGTGTCGTAAACTGTTTAGCAACACAAAATCAGACCAATCGAACGTGGCGCAGAATCGTTCACATGGAGACGTTAATCTGAATATCATCACTCGCCAAGAGCATACTATTTCTCGTGCTCATATCAGTGACAATGCGCTGAAAGTACTCTATCGACTTAATAAGCATGGCTACGATGCCTTTTTAGTAGGTGGTGGCGTGCGTGATTTATTACTCGACAAAGAGCCTAAAGACTTTGATATCGCCACCAATGCGACACCCGAGCAGATCAAACAGCTGTTCCGTAACTGTCGTTTAATTGGCCGTCGCTTTCGTTTGGCTCATATCATGTTTGGTCGTGAGATCATCGAAGTCGCCACATTCCGCGGTCATCATCAAGAACCAGAAAAAAATCAGTCAGCCCAATCGAAAGAAGGCATGCTACTGCGTGATAATGTTTATGGCACCGTCGAAGAAGATGCTGAGCGCCGCGATTTCACCATCAATGCCATGTATTACAACATTGCTGATTTCAGTATTCACGATTACGCCAATGGCGTCGCCGATCTTAAAGCGGGCGTGATCCGCATGATTGGTGATCCGGAAACGCGCTATCGTGAAGATCCGGTTCGCATGATCCGTGCCATTCGCTTTGCGGCTAAGCTGAATATGACGATTGAGCCTAATACTGCTGCTCCAATCAAAGAGCTGGTACATTTAATGTCCGGTGTACCAGGCGCGCGTTTATTTGAAGAATCGTTGAAGCTACTGCAATCCGGTCAAGGTTGGGCAACCTATCTGTTATTGCGTGAATACAATCTGTTTTCATGCCTATTTCCAACCGTGGCACAATACTTCACACCAGAGCAAAATTCTGATGTCGAGAAGATGGCCGAAATCGTATTGAAATCGACCGATAAACGCATTAATGAAGGCAAACGCATCAACCCAGCCTTCATGTTTGCCGCCTTTTTATGGTACCCATTGCAATATCGCGCCAAAGAATTGGCCGAAGCGCGTAAGTTGAATCACTACGACGCCATCATGATGGCCAGCAACGATATTTTAGATGAACAAGTCCGTCACTTGGCGATTCCACGTCGTCATAGCGCCACTATTCGTGATATTTGGCAACTGCAACTGCGCCTAACTCGTCGCAGTGGCAAGCGTGCATTCCAAATGCTGGAGTTAAATAAATTCCGCGCCGGCTTTGATATGTTAGAAATGCGCGGCAAGGTAGAAGGCGGTCAAGCGAAAGAGTTGGCAACATGGTGGCAAGAATTCCAAGATGCGCCATCGGTTCACCGTCAAAATATGGTGCAATCGGTAGGCTCTGAAAAGCCAAGCGGCCGACGTCGTAAACGCCCACACTCTAAGCGTAAAAGTAGTAAACCAAAGGCCAAAGAATGATCACTGCATACATTGCGATTGGCAGTAATTTGTCTGATCCCGTCGCTCAAGCACGGAAAGCTATTGAAGCTTTGCGTCATCATCCCCATATTACGCTTATCGCTTGCTCATCGCTGTACTCCAGCACGCCGATGGGCCCCCAAGATCAGCCCGACTACATTAACGCCGTGGCTGAAATTCAAACCCAATTATCGCCTTTAGAATTACTCGATTGCACCCAGGCGATCGAGCTTGAACAAGGGCGTGTGCGTAAAGAAGAACGTTGGGGTCCAAGAAGTTTGGATCTCGATATTGTGCTTTACGGCGATAAAGTGATCGATAACGAACGCTTAACAGTACCGCATTACGGTATGAAAGTTCGCGAGTTCGTGGTTTATCCTTTATACGAAATCGCACCTAATTTATCCCTACCCGATGGGACAGAGCTCAAATCTTTAGTCGACACCGTTGACCGTAATGGGCTCTCTATTTGGCAAGCATAAGGCGATGGTCTATTCACTGACACGCGGCTTGCTTTAATAAGGAACAATCATGAAAAAAGTATCAATCAACACCTTAATCAAGTGGAAACAAGAAGGGCGAAAATTTGCCACTTCGACCGCTTATGACGCCAGTTTTGCTCAATTATTCGAGCAACAAGAAATGCCACTCCTCCTTGTCGGTGACTCACTTGGCATGGTACTGCAAGGTGAAGAAAGCACATTACCTGTCACCATAGAAGACGTGGCGTATCACACTCGCTGTGTTCGCGCAGGCAGCCCAAACAGCTTGTTGCTTTCAGATATGCCTTTTATGAGTTACGGCACGCCAGAGCAAGCCTGTAATAATGCCGCGGTATTGATGCGTGCAGGTGCGAACATGGTAAAACTCGAAGGTGGAAGCTGGTTAGTCGAGACGGTGAAACAATTAACCGAACGCTCTGTTCCTGTGTGTGCCCATTTAGGTTTAACGCCACAATCGGTCAATATTTTTGGTGGTTTCCGAATCCAAGGTCGTGAGCAAGAAAAAGCACAACAAATTCTTGATGATGCGATAGCACTGCAAAATGCCGGTGCACAATTATTGGTACTCGAGTGTGTGCCAAGCCAGCTGGCCAAGCGCATTACCGAAGAACTGCATATTCCGGTCATTGGTATTGGCGCAGGTAAAGATACCGATGGCCAAATCTTGGTCATGCATGACATGTTCGGCATTTCAGCCAACTATATGCCGAAATTCTCAAAAAACTTTTTAACTGAAACCGGCAGCATGCAAGCCGCTGTTCAGCAATATATTCAAGATGTGGAAGCCGGTGTATTCCCTGGCCCAGAGCACAGCTTCGAATAAGCGAGTAAGGAACAAGTATGCAAACTTTTGCTGATATTGTCTCATTAAGAGATCAGCTAAAAAGCGCTCGTCGTGATGGTCGCCGTATCGCTTTTGTCCCAACGATGGGCAATTTACACGAAGGTCATCTCACTTTAGTTAGAAAAGCACGTGAACACGCTGATATTGTTGTGGTGAGTATTTTTGTCAACCCAATGCAGTTTGAACGTGCCGATGATTTAAACAACTACCCAAGAACGCTGGATGACGATCTGAGTAAGCTCAATGGTGAAGGGGTTGAGTTTGTGTTTACCCCGACGCCTGAGTTGATGTATCCAGAAGGTTTAGACAAACAAACCTTTGTTGAAGTCCCTAGTCTCTCTCACATGCTAGAAGGCGCATCGCGTCCGGGGCACTTCCGTGGCGTCAGTACCATTGTGACTAAGCTATTTAACATAGTACAACCGGATGTCGCTTGTTTTGGTGAAAAAGATTTCCAACAACTGGCTGTGATCCGCAAAATGGTGACAGACCTTGCTATGGATATTGAAATCATCGGCGTACCAACCGTTCGAGAACTCGATGGACTGGCGATGAGCTCGCGCAACGGTTTATTAAGCCTGAGCGAACGCCAACGTGCGCCCGTCCTTGCACGTACGATGCGTTGGATTGGCAGCCAAATTCGTGGTGGCCGTGATGATATTACCTCACTGATTGAAGATGCAAACGACCAACTCCGTGCAGCAGATTTAGAACCGGATGAAATCTTTATTCGTGATGCGGCCACTTTGCAATTGCCAAGCGAAGACAGCACACAACTCGTGATCTTAATGTCGGCTTTCTTAGGTAAAGCGCGTTTGATTGATAACTTGGTGGTGGATTTGGCTCCTCGCACTCAAGACGAAGAAGAGTAAGAATACGTTTCTCGATTGCTCGAGCGCGTTGCTGCTCGTAGCTCGAAAAAAGAGAAAAAGAGAAAAAGCCTGAACATTTCAACCTGTTCAGGCTTTTTAGTATCAAAAGGTCAGTTATCCTCAGCTGAGACGAGCTTAACTACGTAAACCAATACCGCGCGAGACGAGGTAATAAGCCACAGAATACAACACCACGATAAATGCCGTTAACACCCCAAACGATGTGTAAATGCCCACATCAGACACGCCTAAGAAACCATAACGGAACGCGTTGACCATGTAGACGATTGGGTTGATTTTCGATACGCCCTGCCAGAATTCAGGCAATAAGCTGATAGAATAGAACACTCCGCCAAGGTAGGTTAATGGCGTTAATACAAAGGTTGGAATGATAGAGATATCATCAAAGGTATCAGCAAATACAGCATTAATTAAGCCACCTAAGGCAAACACCACCGAAGTGAAAAACACGGTTGAAATGATAATTAACCAGTGATGGATTTGCAGATCCACAAAGAACAAAGACACTGCGGTTACCATCGCGCCAACCATGAGGCCACGCGCAACCCCACCCATCACATAACCACAAATAATAATGTGATGCGGTACAGGGGCCACCAGCAACTCTTCGATATTTTTTTGAAACTTAGCACTAAAGAAAGACGATGCCACATTGGAATAAGAGTTGGTGATCACCGACATCATGATCAAACCCGGAACAATGTACTCCATATAAGTAAAACCGTTCATCTCACCGATGCGAGAGCCAATCAAATTACCAAAAATGATGAAGTACAAGGTCATGGTAATGGCAGGCGGTACAATGGTTTGTACCCAAATTCGCATAAAACGGCGAATCTCTTTTGTCATTAGGCTTTTAAATGCGGTCCAATATAATTCGGCCATTACGAGTTAACTCCTTGAGCTTGCTTGTTTTCACCATCACGCACGATAGTGACAAATAATTCTTCTAAACGGTTCGCTTTATTTCGCATCGAAAGCACTTGCACGCCTTGCGCGGTTAATTGTTCAAACACTCGGTTTAATCCTTGTGTTTTTTCAATTTCAACTTCCAAACTGTTGCGATCAAAATGCGTGATTTTGGCATCTTGCAATTGTGGCTGCTGTTGGCAGTCTTTTAAATCTAAAATGAACGTCTCGACATGCAACTTGTTCAATAGTGCTTTCATTGAGGTATTTTCGATCACTTCACCACGGTTAATGATGCCGATATTGCGACACAGCATTTCCGCTTCTTCTAGGTAGTGTGTGGTCAAAATAATGGTCACACCTTCTTGGTTGATTTGCTTTAAGAATTCCCACATTGAACGGCGCAATTCAATATCCACCCCCGCGGTCGGCTCATCGAGAATCAGCAGTTTTGGCTCATGCATTAACGCACGAGCAATCATCAAACGGCGCTTCATCCCACCGGATAAGTTACGTGCACGATCGTTGCGTTTTTCCCACAAATCCAATTGCGTTAAATACTTTTCGGCTCGTTGTTTGGCAAGCGCAATCGGCACACCATAATAACCCGCCTGTTGCATCACGATTTGTAATACCGATTCAAATGGGTTGAAGTTAAACTCTTGCGGCACTAAACCAAGCTGTTGTTTCGCTTTAACCAGGTCGGTATCGATATCAAAATCAAACACTTTTACCGAGCCTGACGTTTTGTTCACCAATGAACTGATCACGCCAATGGTGGTTGATTTACCCGCACCATTGGGACCTAGCAAAGCATAAAAATCCCCTTGCTCCACATTCAAAGACACACCTTTAAGTGCTTCCACGCCACCTGAATAGGTTTTTCTTAGGTCTTGTATTTGCAATGCATACATAATATTTTTTCACCTTGTATGAAATAGATTACAAATCGGATTTGATTTTTATCTATCTTGTGTATAGTTAGGCAGATCAATGAGGAAGATAACATGCCAGACATTAAACAGTTATTTGAAAACAACTCGACTTGGGCTCAGTCGATCAAATCAGAACGCCCAGAGTTTTTCACTAAACTTTCAGAATCTCAACACCCTGAATACCTATGGATTGGTTGTTCAGATAGCCGAGTACCAGCAGAACGCCTAACCGGGCTATATTCTGGTGAGCTATTTGTTCATCGTAATGTGGCAAACCAAGTTATTCATACCGATTTAAACTGTCTTTCCGTAGTTCAATATGCGGTCGATGTTTTAAAAGTCAAACACATTATTGTTTGTGGTCACTACGGATGTGGTGGTGTACAAGCTGCAATTGATAACCCGCAGCTGGGCTTAATCAACAACTGGTTACTCCACATTCGCGATTTATATTTAAAACACCGTAATTGGCTTGCTCAATTCCCTAAAGAAGATTGGGCCAACAAATTGTGTGAAATCAATGTAGCAGAACAAGTCTACAACTTAGGTAATTCCACCATTCTTCAACAAGCGTGGGAACGTGGTCAGAATATTCAGATTCACGGCTGGGTTTATGGTATTGGCGACGGTGTTCTTAATGATTTGGGCGTTCGATGCAATAGCAAAGAAACGCTGGAAATCTCTCACCAAGCTTCTATTGCAAAAATCTTAGGCTCAAAACCTGAGTAATTGATTCATCCAATCACCAAAATCTGTGTGGTTGGAATGAACGGTATGCATAAAAAAGAGCGACCACAGCGTCGCTCTTTTTTCATGAAAAATTCTAGCGTTTTATTAACGAGAAATCGAATGATCTCAAGTCATAATGATTATCTACTAAATAAATAATTACGGTTATTCTTGAGGAACCACTTTACCAATGTAAGGTAAATGACGGTAATTCTGTGCGTAATCAATGCCCACACCAACCACGAACTCATCAGGGATTTCAAAGCCAATCCATTTAGCATCAACTTCCACTTCACGACGAGACGGTTTATCTAATAAGGTACAAATTTCAATTGAGTTAGGTTCACGAATATCCAAGATTTCGCGCACTTTGCTTAAGGTATTACCAGTATCGATAATATCCTCGACTAGCAACACGTCTTTACCTTTAATGTCATCATCTAAATCTTTTAAGATACGAACATCACGAGAACTGGCCATGCCGTTGCCGTAGCTTGAAGCCGTCATAAAATCGATTTGATGGTTCAATTCGATCGCACGTGACAAATCCGCCATAAAGACATACGAACCACGTAGTAAACCGATAATGACTAAATTTTCCGAACCTTGATAATGCTCTGTAATTGACTTACCTAGCGCCTTCACTCGATCTTGCACTTCCTGTTCAGAGATCATTACTTCTACAGTGTGTTTCATATTTTTCTCAATATTTAGATTTTGGAGCAAATTAACTTCTGCTTAAATCAGCAAAAATTCAACGTCAGGTGATCTATTCTAGCACTGCAAACCGCTCACGTTAACTTTTACCCTCGACAATCTTCTTTATGCCTACTTTTTGTTCGCATTGACACAAAATCCGACAAAGGTAGACTAATTCATACAATAAATACAACAAACTCAACTATTCTTTTATTAATACCAATTCGTCGTATTTTAATTGGTTCCATTTTAGGACTTGATAATGGATATGATAACCAAACGCCCAAGGACTCGGTTAACACCGGAGAAAAGAAAACAACAACTTCTAAATATCGGGATTGAGGTCTTTGCTCGCCGTGGGATTGGCAGAGGTGGCCACGCTGATATCGCAGAAATTGCACAAGTTTCTGTTGCTACTGTGTTTAACTACTTCCCGACCCGAGAAGATTTAGTCGAAGCCATTCTTAGCGATGTTGAACAGCACTTTGAAGCCTTCTTAAACGATAACATTGACCTAAGCCGTCCGGTTCGGACCAACCTACAAGCCTTATCTCAAAAACTTATCGATATGAGTTTGGATGATACACAATGGATCAAGATTTGGTTTGAATGGAGCACCTCGACCCGTGAAGATGTCTGGCCGCTTTTTGTCGCCACCCACGGCAAACACCAGAAATACTTCCGTGAGTTATTCGTCAATGCGATTGCTAATGGCGAACTCAATGATAAGCATCACCCGAGTAATATCGCTAAGTTATTCCACGGCATTTGCTATTCAATCTTTGTCCAAGCCAACCGTCGGCCTGATAAAGAATATTTAACCCAATTAGTCACCAGTTTCTTAGATATGCTGTGTATCTATAAAGATTAATCACTACTCTGCAAATTAAATACACAGATTTAGACAAAACAATAAAAAAACCGCTGAAATTTCAGCGGTTTTTCAATTTTAGACACTAACCCAAAAGGCTTATGCTGGCTCTTGGAAGATCACGGTATCCGCTTTCTTAGTGTAATGTTCCATACGATGGAAGTTTAAGTAGCGGTAAGTATCTTTCGCTGTCGCATTAATTTGCTCTGCGTATTCTAGGTATTCAGCTTTCGTCGGAATGCGGCCTAGAATCGCACCAACCGCTGATAGCTCAGCTGAGGCTAGGAACACATTCGCGCCATTACCTAAACGGTTCGGGAAGTTACGAGTAGACGTTGACATCACGGTTGATTTCTCCGCTACACGTGCTTGGTTACCCATACACAATGAACATCCTGGGGTTTCAATACGTACCCCTGCACGGCCAAAGATGCCGTAGTAACCTTCTTCGGTAAGCTGGTCCCTATCCATCTTCGTTGGTGGTGCAACCCAGAGGCGAGTTTCTAGCGTACCTTTGTGCTTATCTAATAGCTTACCAGCCGCACGGAAATGGCCAATGTTAGTCATACAAGAACCAATGAAGACTTCATCAATTTCTGTGCCTTGTACATCAGACAATAGACGCGCGTCATCTGGATCATTTGGCGCACAAAGAATTGGCTCATCAATTTCAGCCAAATCAATTTCAACCACGTGCGCGTATTCTGCGTCTTTATCAGCACGCATCAATACTGGGTTGGCTAGCCACTCTTCCATTGCAGTGATGCGGCGCTCAATAGTACGGCGGTCACCATAACCTTCAGAGATCATCCACTTCAACATCACAATATTCGAGTTGAGGTATTCGGCAATCGACTCTTCAGATAGTTTCACGGTACAACCAGCAGACGAACGCTCAGCAGATGCGTCAGATAACTCAAATGCTTGCTCAACGGTTAGGTGTTCAAGACCTTCGATTTCCAGTACGCGACCAGAGAATTCATTGACTTTACCCGCTTTTTCTACCGTAAGTAGACCTTGTTTGATGCCGTAGTATGGGATCGCATGTACGAGGTCACGTAGCGTAATCCCTGGCTTCATTTCGCCTTTGAAACGAACCAATACTGATTCAGGCATATCAAGCGGCATCACCCCCGTTGCCGCAGCAAATGCGACTAGACCAGAACCGGCTGGGAATGAAATACCAAGTGGGAAACGAGTATGTGAGTCACCACCAGTACCAACAGTATCAGGCAACAACATGCGGTTTAACCACGAGTGGATAATACCATCGCCCGGACGAAGTGATACGCCACCACGGTTCATGATGAAATCCGGTAGTGTATGGTGAGTATTTACATCCACTGGTTTTGGATACGCAGAGGTATGACAGAAAGACTGCATAACAAGATCTGCAGAGAAACCAAGACAAGCAAGATCTTTAAGCTCATCACGCGTCATTGGACCGGTAGTATCCTGCGAACCGACTGTCGTCATTTTTGGCTCACAGTAAGTGCCTGGACGCACCCCTTCTACACCACAAGCTTTACCGACCATTTTCTGAGCTAGCGTAAAGCCTTTATCGGAATCTTTCACTGGCACAGGACGGCGGAATACATCAGATGGCTCTAAACCTAGTGCAGTACGAGCGCGATCAGTCAGACCACGGCCAATGATGAGTGGAATACGGCCACCAGCACGTACTTCATCGTAAAGCACATCAGTTTTTAGCTTAAAGGTAGAAATAACTTCATCGGTGCCGTGCTTACATACTTTTCCTTCGTGAGGATAAATATCAATCACATCACCCATGTGCATTTTTGATACGTCCAGTTCAATCGGCAGTGCACCGGCATCTTCCATGGTATTAAAGAAGATTGGTGCAATTTTACCGCCTAAGCAGAAACCACCCGCGCGCTTGTTTGGCACGTATGGGATATCATGCCCCATGAACCAAAGCACGGAGTTAGTCGCTGATTTACGAGAAGAACCCGTACCCACGACATCACCAACATAAACAAGCGGATGACCCTTTTCTTCAAGTGCTTTAATTTGCTTGATAGGACCAACATTGCCTGGATCATCAGGTGTAATGCCTTCACGTTCGTTTTTCAACATCGCTAATGCATGCAGTGGGATATCAGGACGAGACCATGCATCAGGGGCTGGAGA
This sequence comes from Vibrio gangliei, assembly GCF_026001925.1. Lineage (NCBI taxonomy): Bacteria > Pseudomonadati > Pseudomonadota > Gammaproteobacteria > Vibrionales > Vibrionaceae > Vibrio > Vibrio gangliei. The sequence continues at coordinate 2,235,228 of NZ_AP021869.1, forward strand.
TAAATCATCGGTGTTGGTTTCACCCGTTACTTTAAATACAGTAAGCGTGACTTTATCTTCTAGCTTCGGTTTTTTCAGGAACCATTCTGCATCCGCCCAAGATTGAAGAACTTCTTTCGCGAACTCATTACCCGCTTTCGCTTTTTCTTCCACATCGTGGAAAGCATCAAACATCAATAGTGTATGCTTCAATGCTTCAGCGGCGATGGATGCAAGCAATTCGTCATCTAAGAAGCTCACAAGCGGTTCAATATTGTAACCGCCTTGCATCGTGCCAAGCAGTTCGGCTGCTTTTTCACGAGAAATGAGTGGTGACTCAGCTTCGCCTTTTGCGACAGCCGTTAAAAAGCCAGCTTTAACATAAGCCGCTTCATCAACACCTGGTGGAATTCGGTTAACAAACAGGTCAAGAATAAACTCTTCTTCACCTTGAGGTGGGGTTTTCAGTAGTTCTACCAGAGCAGCGGTCTGCTCGGCGTCTAAAGGTTTTGGGACAATTCCTTCAGCGGCACGCTCTTCGACGTGTTTACGGTAGGCTTCAAGCACGACTTCTTCCTCTCATTGCGGTTTACCCTCTTTAGTTTTAATAGGGTAAACATCCTTGGAAATTTGGCTTCCTGCCCACGTTTTATTATGAATTGGTATTAATAATCGAATATGGTCGGAGCCAAAGTGTTGGGTTCGAGAATAACAAATTTAACTAAAAATTAAAATCTAGCGAGTTTGACCAAGTTAGCAAAGTGACACTAAAGTTGCTGAAAAACTTGGTCAAAAGTCGATTTTTCTTCTATATACTTTTTCGGCATATCAAGTTTAGGTTGGTCATGTTAAAAGTGATGAAACAAGACTAGCCCTTGTTCTAAAACATCGACCCTATAATCAAATAGGCTGAGCGGTAGCCTTCTTCTGTTTGACCGTAGGCTAAAATAATAGGGCCTATCGGCGAATCAATGCCGGTAAAAACCGAACCGGCTACATACATCGAATCACTATCCCATTTTTTATTGGCGTCATTCCAGACGCCACCATACTCAAGTGAACCACCGAGATATACTGGTGATTGAAATAGGCCAAAATCATTATCAAACCATTTATAACGGTAAACTAAACTTGTGAAAGCTTTATTTCGCCCTAGCAAACTGTCTCGTGGGATACCGGATAAATTCAGAAAACCACCGAGCTCTTTAGGATCGATCGGTAAATCAGAGCTATCACTGTCTACCACACCGTAATCAAATCGACCGACTAACGTATGTTTATGATAGCTCTTCGCCAACATAAACATGGTGCTGATTTCCGCAACCTGATCATCGGTCTCATCATCATAGTCATCAAATGAATAGAGATACTCTAAATCAGCATAGTAACCTTTGGTTGGAAAACTAAAGTCATCAAGGGTATCGAGTCGATAACGAGCATATACAGCTTGTCGCGTGTAGTCTTCGTCACCAAAGATGGGTAATCCCGTTATGCTCGTATTACCATCGGTATAACGTAGCCCCAATCGAACTTCTTGCCACAACGTCGGCTGATAACCAATGGCGAGATCCCCGACCCACTTTAAATAGTCAACAGGAAATGAATTATCCGTATCCGATAAATCGGTTCTTCCATCTTCAATTCGGGTCGCTCCTAATCCATCAGGGACAAAGAAATTTGATTTCTCATCACTGTAAGCCCCAGACAAAGACATAAAGTATTGTTGGTCATAAGACAATGGATAGTATAACTCAAGCCCAAAAAACTTGTCGGTTCCTATCTCGACATTGGTGCGTAACTCAGCGCCATTATCATCCAGATCAGTGAAATTGCTCGTCATGCCAATTGAGTATTTACTGGCATTCTGAAAGTTATCTTCCATGAAAAAACGGAAATTGAGATAGTTCGGCCCCCATTCTTTTTCATTCACTTGTAAATTCAGATCGGTGGTGCCATCGCCATTATCTTGATAGTCATATGACACTCTTTCAAACCGATCCAGTGCATAAAGGTCACGAATCTTTTGTTCAATATCCTCACTGGTATATTGTTCACCGGCTTGAATATTCAAACGATTTAACAGTAACTTCTCATTGTAATGACTATTATTGATGATGTTGACTTGCTTAATTTCCAAGTCTGCACCGCTTTTAAATCGGCTACGTTTGGCTTGTTTCGATACTTGATAGGCCGAATAGTTTTCAGGGCTAATCGCATATCTGTTCAGTAGCGCTTGCTGTGAAATCGCGGCTTGATAACCTAGGCCATAGGCTTCCGGCATTTGTGAAAAGTCGGTTGTGCTCATTTTACCCACTGCGGGTTTGAGTAACGTATCTTCAGGTGTGAGTAACAGGGTTTGATCTTGGGTACTACGACGCACCAAGTAATTGGAGAGTTGATCGCCAACACTCAGGAATGTATTGAGCTGCTCGCCGGTTTTATAGTCGGTACTGATATCAACGGCAATAATGACATCTGCCCCCATAGAGCGAGCTAGGGCTACTGGCATATTATCGGTTACGCCACCATCGACTAACAACATGCCTTTATATGGATAAGGCGGCAACGCACCAGGTACCGACATACTGGCCATCATTGCATCAACGATTTCGCCATCTTGCATGACCACTGGCTCAAGGTTCACGATATCGGTCGCCACCGCACGGTAACGCACTGGAAACTCATCAAATGAATCAAACGCTGGTAAATTGCCCGTACTTTTACGCAAGATCTGCAGCATGTTCTGCCCTTGCACCACGCCTTTAGGTACTTTGACTTCAAGCCAGCGTAATCCTAAATCGGTATGTAATTGATAGCGATCGTCGTACTCTTTATCACGCACACGACGCTCACTTCGATCAACTCGATCGTTATAGCCACTATTCCAATCAATACTTTTTACGGTTTCATCAATCTCTTCAGCACTCATACCAAGGGCATACAAGCCACCAACATAAGATCCCATGCTCGTACCGGTAACAATATCAACCGGAATATGCATTTCTTCTAACGCTTGTAACACCCCAATATGCGCTGCGCCTTTGGCACCACCACCCGCTAATACGACGGCAATGGTTGGACGAGTCGAACCATCAGGCATGACTTCTTGAGCGGCAAGAGAAAAACTGAAAGTAGCGACAGACAGCGCCACCAAAGCAAAACGAAATAGTTTCAATCAAACATCCTTATATGCATGAAATAGGAACTGGTTACCAAAGGATTTGACCCAAAAGCTTTCACTCATCACTTAACGCAATGAGTGAAAGCGGCGAGCATTAACGCTCTTCAATATCTTCCATTTGAGCGTTATCAACAATATGATTCTCACCAAAGTCTTTCGGTAAAATTAAGTTCAGCACAATCGCGACAATACCGCATAAGCTCACGCCTTGAAGGCTGAATTCACCCACACCAAATGCCATGCCACCAATACCAAACACTAACGTCACCGCGACGATAACAAGGTTACGTGATTTATGCAGATCCACTTGATTCTTAATCAGTGTGTTTAAACCCACTACGGCAATAGACCCAAACAACAAAATCATAATGCCGCCCATCACGGGTACAGGGATAGTCTGTAAAATGGCACCCAATTTACCCACAAAGGCTAATGTAATTGCGGTGATGGCAGTCCAAGTCATGATCACTGGATTAAAGGCTTTTGTCAGCATAACCGCACCCGTGACTTCTGAATACGTGGTATTCGGTGGCGCGCCAAAGAACGTCGCCGCCATCGTGGCAATACCATCACCGGCCATAGTGCGGTGCAAGCCTGGCTTTTTCAGGTAGTTTTTACCAGTTACATTTGAAATCGCCAAAATATCACCGACATGTTCCACCGCTGGTGCAATCGCGACCGGCAACATAAACAAAATTGCGTTGATATTAAATTCAGGGAAAGTGAAGTTGGGTAAGGCAAACCAAGCAGCTTGTTGGATAGGAGTAAAATCTACCACACCCAATGCTAAACTCATTAAGTACCCACTGAAGATACCTCCGAAAATTGGGATAAGTTTAAAGATCCCTTTACCGAAAATACTTAAAGCTATGGTCACTAATAGTGAGGTTGCTGAAATCCACATCGCTGCATCATGAGTAACCAACTGAGTACCACCATCGCCACTTTTGCCTAGCGCCATATTCACCGCAACAGGAGCCAAGCCTAAACCGATCACCATGATAACGGGGCCAACCACAACCGGTGGCAATAAGTGATGAATAAAGCCCGCACCACGGATTCGAATAATAATGGCTAAGACAACATACACCGCACCCGCTGCCATTAGGCCACCTAAGGTACTAGGTACACCCCAAGTTTGAATGCTGTACATGATGGGTGCAATGAAAGCTAAAGAAGAGGCTAAGAAAATGGGAACGCTTCGCTTTGTCACCAGTTGAAATAATAATGTACCGATACCAGCACCAAACAGAGCCACACTCGGGTCTAACCCCGTCAATAATGGCACAATAACCAATGCACCGAATGCTACGAATAACATCTGTGCGCCTTGCAACATTTGCAACATAACGTCTTATCCTTTCAAAAAACAAACCGATCAATTCTATCATTAAAGCTACGGCTATCCAGGAAAAGGTACGCTCAACCTTATCCTTAACCCGCCCACTCATATAAGGCTGGGATCTGAATATGCTGGTTATCAAAAAGAATGATCAAACTGCCTGGCAAGATTTGTTCTAATTTAACCAGCTTATCAATCACCCATTCTCCTTCATGCACATTGTTGCCATTCACTTTTATCCAACGGCTATCCGCTTTTGATGAATACATGTGAGTCTCAAAATTCATTTTCGGTAACCGGCCACGATAGTCCGACTCATGCCCAATCAAGTTAATCGCATCTTGAGGTGGCTCGATAGCGGTCGCTTTGGGCTTGGTTGCCGCCGAAGTATTAGGGCCTTTTGAAATATCTGAACCTTTTAATGCCGTTTGAAATCGTTGCGCTAACTCAGGAGACAAGCCAGATAAATCGAGATCATCCACATTCCAATCTTGTGATTTTTCCGCAGATTGATAACTGGGTGTCATTGCCTGACGAGATGGGGATGATGACGTTTTATCCGTAGTATTACTCACCGGCATAACTTCAGTGCGACGACTCACTTTTACCGGAGCAGGCACTATCGGATCTCCGGGTAATGCCTTGGCTTCTGGCATAGTTGGATAGGGTAAAATCGTAACGACATTGAGCGATGTTGGTGTTTTAACGTGCTCCACGGTAGCTGCTGCAGATGAGGCTGATTTGGATTGTGAAACCACTTGCTTTTGTGACGACTCTGGCTGTTGAGAAGGTAAACTCAATGCTTTGGGCGCAATAAAAGACTGATACCCAAGCCAAGCTAAAACCACCAACAATGGCAAAAGTAATAATAGTGTCATAATGCCTTTACCCGGTTTAACGGGTTGCAACTGACGCGGTTGCCCAGCCGCGTAATGAGGCGCCATCTGAGCTTGATAGGCTTGCTCAGATTTTTGTAACGCATTCATGACTTGTGACATTATTGCGCGCCTCCCGCTGCTGTACCAGAAAGTGAGTCGAGTACACTCGGCGCTTGGTGGTTGGCATAACTGTCAAGCAGCATTAACGTTCTCTTACCGGCAATGCCATCAACATTGATTCCTTGCCACATTTGGAATGCTTCCACTTTATGCTTAAGAGATTGATCAAATTCTTGTTTATCTTGAATTGGCTCACCTAAAACTTGCGACAATAAACGATTCAACATTTCCACGTCTTTACCTTGAGAGTGAAGTTTTAAGGTTTGGTCAGCCAATTCGCTGTGCCATAACAATTGATACTCACCAGTCCAATGCGCATTAAGCCACTCAGTTGGCACCTCGACTCGTTGATCTGCAAGAAGCAGTTGCGCTTTGTCATCCACCAGCTTGTACAAAATAGCAAAGTAAGTACGGTAATTATCCTGCATGGTCAACATCGCGGGGCGATTGATCACAGCGACATCATTTAAACGACCAGAGTCTTGATAGCAATAAAGATTGGCACGCTCGGCTTGGGTACAATTAGCGTCACTGCTGCCGACGTGATAGCCCCATAACGAAAATAACGTCTGCATGGCTGCGATTGGATTATGGCTCTGATTAATCAGGGGAGACATCACAGATTCAATACTGCTTGCTTCATTCTGCTGCTGAGCGGGTACGGACAAAGCTTGGCTAGTTTGCGCATTTGATGATACAGCCTGTGAGGCAAGCTCTGATTGATTGAGTGTCGGTTGTTCTTGCTCTGCGGGTTCTATAACTGAAGCGGTCGATAAAGGCTCGTTCAAAGAAGGTGCGCTCAATTGAGACGGCAGCCATTGCCACGCCGTAAACGCAATCGCACACCCCAGCGCCAAGCAAACACTGTAACGCAACCAATTTGAATGAAGCACAGAAGATACATGAGGCGTCGTGGCATGCAAAGCTTGATTAACACTCCCCACAGGACGCTGAAAACTCATGACATCTTGGCAAGCCTTGTCTGCATTAGCATAAGAAACCTGCGCTTCACCACTGTAATAGGCATACAGCATGCACTTATCGCACACCAAATTAATTAAACGCGGTACACCTTGTGTTTGCTTAGCAATCAGCTTAATGGCTTTCGTCGAGAAAATATCATACTGGCTTCCCGCCACTTGCAAACGAAATTGAATATATTGCGCCACTTCATCAATAGTGAGGGGTAACAAGTGATAACGGCCAGTAATGCGCTGAGCTAATTGGCGCAGCTCTTCCGTTTGCAACTTGTATTGCAATTCAGGTTGCCCAATCAGTAACACTCGCAACAGTTTTTGGCTTTCCGTTTCAAGATTGGTCAACAAGCGCAGTTGTTCAAGCACATCGGCAGACAAATGCTGCGCTTCATCAATCAATAATAAGGTTTTCACGCCTTTTCCATGATTATCGAGCAGGTAATGATAAATGGCTTGAGTCAGCTGTTTTAAACTCGCGGATTCTTGGTATTCAATCGAAAACTCATCGCATATCGCTTCTAATAAATCGCTGCTGGTATAAGTTGGGTTTAGCAATAAACCGGTTTTGATATTGTCATCCAATACCGACAGCAAGGCTTTAGAGACTGTGGTTTTCCCCGTACCTACTTCACCAGTTAGCAAAGCAAAACCACCGCCGCCACCTAAGCCAGCTTGCAAATGATTCATCGCCTCACGGTGACGGGCACTGAGGAAAATATAACGGGAACTTGGAACAATCGTAAAAGGGAGCTCAGAGAGACCGAAAAAATCCTTATACATGCATAATACTCAACATATCCATAGAAGCTGACAGGGTATACCCAAGTGACTTCAAGATGCAGAATTCAGAGCTATCATCCAAACCTTTAGGCAAGGAAGATTGGCGAAGGAATGTAAGCACCTTTCAAGTCAATCTGACGCAGGCTAAGGGCTTGGATGAAGCTCCCGAAGGGCAAGTTAAAACAAGCTTTATGCTGCGTTAAATTGAACAGAGATAGAATCACTATGATCATATTCAATTTGCCTTACCTAAAACTTGTTTTATTCTTGCTAAACTCGCATCTTGAGGTTACTTGGGTATATAAGCTACACCAATCTGCCCCGAATTTATAGCGCACCGTCAGCCAATGTGGCGCAACGCGAGTTTATTGCTAAAATGCGATGACATTCATCAATGATAAGTTAGGGAAATTGGGTGGACATTTATCTAGTTGGCGGCGCCGTTCGAGATCAGCTTTTAGGCATTCCTAGTTATGATAAAGACTGGATGGTAGTCGGCAGTAGCCCAGAGCAAATGCTGGAAAAAGGCTTTCGCCCGGTTGGGCAAGATTTCCCGGTTTTCTTACATCCTAAGACACAAGAAGAATACGCCCTAGCGCGCACGGAACGTAAATCAGGTCAAGGTTATACGGGCTTTGCATGTCATTACGCCCCCGATGTGACCCTTGAAGACGATTTAGCGCGTCGCGATCTCACCATCAATGCCATCGCGCAAAGCCCAGATGGTACATTGCACGATCCTTACCATGGCAAAGACGATCTTGATAAGCGCATCTTGCGTCATGTTTCCCCAGCCTTTAGTGAAGATCCTCTACGGGTATTACGTGTCGCGCGTTTTGCGGCCAAACTCACCCCGCTTGGCTTTACTATTGCGCCAGAAACCATGCAATTGATGCAACAGATGGTACAGGCGGATGAATTGCAACATTTAACCGCTGAACGTGTGTGGCAGGAATGGCAAAAATCGCTCACCACTCAAGAACCACAAGTCTTTCTTGACGTCTTAAAGCAATGCGGAGCGTTAGCGGTCATTCTGCCAGAAATTGATGCCCTGTTTGGCGTCCCTCAGCCGGAAAAATGGCACCCTGAAATTGATACGGGTGTTCATACTTTAATGGTGGCTAAACAAGCGGCCACACTGAGTGACTCAATCGCGGTACGCTTTGCCGCTCAAGTCCATGATCTGGGTAAAGGCGTCACACCACAAAGCGAATGGCCAAGCCATAAAATGCACTGTCATACCGGTCTCGCCTTGATTAAACAGCTTTGCCAACGTTTGACTGTACCTAATGAATGTCGCGATCTGGCGTTATTAGTTTGCCAATATCATTCTAATATTCATCGTGCTGCCGAGCTCAAAGCTGCTACGGTGCTCAAACTGTTGAATCAAATGGATGTCTGGCGCAAACCCGAACGCTTTGAGCACGTTTTACTGTGTTGCCAAGCCGATCATCAAGGACGACTAGGATTCGAATCTCAGCCCTATCCACAAAAACAGCGATTCCAGCAATATTATCAACATGCGGTTGCCATTGACGTACAAAGCATTATTGCGCAAGGCTCTCAAGGCAAGGCAATTAGAGAAGAATTAGACAAACAGCGCACGTTGGCGATTCAGCAAACAAAAGACTCACTTTTAGAAGGGTAAAAAGTTTGAATTCAAACCCAGAAACCTCGACAATGCTCAAAATTTAAAACCGTCTTAACTCAATCTTAAGGTAGAGGTGCTAATCTCCTCTAACTTAACATTAACACCTCAAAAATTTATATACAGGATCGACCTTTCTAATGACCATTTTTGATTCCATTGTGCTCGGCATAATCGAAGGTATTACTGAGTTTTTACCTATTTCTTCCACTGGGCACATGATCGTGGCTGGTAACTGGCTCGGTGTTGCCGATACGGATACCAACCAAGCGTTTGAAGTCATCATTCAAGTGGCGGCTATTTTGGCGGTCATCGCCAACTATAAAGACAAATTTCACCCTCGTTTTTTTGATTTGTGGGTAAAAGTTGCCGTCGCCTTCTTACCGATTGGCATTATTGGCTTTTTGATGAGCGATATCATCAAAGCCTTATTCAGTGTCACTGTGGTGGCGGTGATGTTCATTGTTGGCGGCATCATATTTATTGCGGTAGAACGTTTTTATAAAGAGGAAGAGTGCCCGACCACTGACGTCAATGATGTTTCTATGAAGCAAGCAATGTGGATTGGTTTTGCACAAATCTTCGCACTCATTCCTGGCACGAGTCGTGCGGGTTCAACCATTATTGGTGCGATGCTAGTCGGCCTAAACCGTAAAACCTGTGCTGAATTCTCATTCTTACTTGGATTACCGGTATTAGCCGCCGCATCCGGTTATGACTTACTCAAACACTACCAAGATTTCACCAGCGCGGATTTTACCAATCTAGCAGTAGGGTTTGTGACCGCCTTTATCGTGGCTTATTTTGTCATTAAATGGTTCATCAGCTTCTTAGCTAAATTTACTTTTGTGGGCTTTGGTATTTACCGAATCTTATTCGGCATTCTTTTATTGGCCATGGCTTAAAAATAAGTAAACACTTACATTCATTTGTAATGTGCAGCATAAAAACGAGCGTAATAATGGCGCTCGTTTTTTTATGCTTTGATGAAGTGACAGCTGATGAGATTAAAAACGAAAGTCGACAGACGTAAGCGTGTTTTTCGGTGAATCAAATTGCTGCCAAATTTGCTCAACAGTACGACCATCATTTGGGATCACGAACTGTGGGCAAAGCTCGACTAATGGTCGAATAACAAACTCATACTTAAAAATATCACTACGCGGCACAATCGGCTTGTCGCTCGACACTCGATCGCCAAATAACAAGATATCCAGATCTAACGTTCGGTCTTGAAACTTTTGCGCATCAATGCGACGCCCCCACTTTATTTCTATCTCACGCAACACATGTTGTAATTCGTGCAAACTCAATGTGGTGTCTAATTCAAACACAAAGTTATAAAATGCGTGACTCTCAAAACCGACTGGCTGACATTCATAGACCGTCGAAGCGCGCACTGCACCTAAACGTGCTAACTCTTGATAGGCGGCACGGGCATGCTTTTCTCGCTCAAGATTACTGCCAAAGCCAATATACGCTAGCGTCACATTTGGCCTCTTTCGATGATAACGCCAACGCCTTTCGCTTGTGGAACCGCACCAGGTTTGATCAAATGAATTTTAACCCAAGGTACTGAAAATTGAGTCATGATCAACTCAGCCACTTCCTCAGCAACTCGCTCCACCAAAAGAAAACGTCCAGTTTCAATATGATGCAAAACAGCCTGGCTGACTTGGGCATAATCTAAGGCGTCATTCACGTCATCACTTTTACCGGCAGGGCGATTGTCGTGAGCCATTTCAATATTAAGCACCAATTTTTGCTTGATCTCTTGTTCCCAATCATAAGCCCCAATGGTGGTGATCACTTCCAGTTGTTCAATAAATACTTTATCCAAAGCCATGAGACTTCCTTATGCAAACTTTAACTTTATCGATTAATCATTATTTATTTCGAGGAATTTGTAAGTTTCCGACTCATCGGATACCCAAGCGAAACAAAAACACGTAATATGCGGAAAATATACTACACCCCTAAGCCAAAACGAAAGGCAAAGCGGCTTAGAACGCTGCCTCAAGTAATATGAGCCAAGTTTTAGGGTGAAAAAACGTTATTATCGCCAAGGAAAATCATGAGCATTCTGGCACTTATTATGATCATACTCGCTTACTTACTCGGTTCTATATCGAGTGCGGTGTTGATCTGCCGAATGTGTCAACTGCCCGACCCTCGTCAGCAAGGTTCCAAGAACCCTGGAGCGACCAATGTCCTGCGTGTCGGTGGAAAAGCTGCCGCGGTCGGCGTTCTGGTGTCCGATATTCTCAAAGGCATGATTCCTGTTTGGTTTAGCTATTATTTAGGCATTGAACCTTTAATGCTCGGATTTATCGGCGTAGCGGCTTGCCTTGGACATATCTACCCAATCTTCTTCCATTTTAAAGGTGGCAAAGGCGTGGCGACGGCTATTGGTACTATGGCTCCCATTGGCTTTGATTTAACCGGCATGCTGATGGCAACGTGGCTTATCACCTTCTTTACTACACGCTATTCATCATTGGCAGCAATTGTCACCACCCTATTAGCACCGTTTTACACTTGGTTAGTCAAACCGCAATACACCATTCCGGTCGCAATGCTGTCTTGTTTAATCATTTTCCGTCATTACGCCAACATCAAACGTTTAATTGATGGCAGTGAACCTAAAGTAAAATCTAAATCGCAAGCTAAACATCACTAAGCGAATCCTAAGCCTTGAACCATTCACACAAAAAACGGTAACACTAAGGCTACCGTTTTTTGTATTCATATTGAGTAAATACTTACTTATCCGCAATCGGCTCTAATTGATCAATTGGCCAGCGAGGTTGCGCTTGCACGGAAAGATCAGTCATCTCACCATTACGTAAGCGCTGCATGCCCGCATACGCAATCATGGCGCCGTTATCAGTGCAAAACTCCGTTCTCGGATAATAGACCGCCCCGCCGACTTTTTTGGCTAACGTTTCCAACGATAAACGCAGCTGCTTGTTAGCACTTACTCCGCCAGCAATAACGATACGCTTTAATCCAGTTTGCTCTAATGCACGACGGCACTTAATCACTAAGGTGTCACATACCGCCTCTTGGAAAGCGTAAGCGATATCGGCGCGTGTTTGTTCAGAGTCGTCATTGGCCGCAATGGTATTAGCCGCAAAGGTTTTCAAACCAGAGAAACTGAAATCAAGCCCTGGGCGATCGGTCATAGGACGCGGGAACTTAAAGCGCCCCGGCGTGCCATTTTCGGCTAAACGCGATAGCAATGGGCCACCAGGATAATCCAATCCCATTAATTTAGCGGTTTTATCAAACGCTTCACCGGCGGCATCATCAATCGATTCACCGAGAATTTGATATTCACCAATCGCTTTCACTTCCACCATCATGGTATGGCCGCCTGACACCAACAGCGCCACAAATGGAAACTCTGGCGGGTTATCTTCTAACATCGGCGCAAGTAAATGGCCTTCCATGTGATGCACTGGCACGGCAGGAACATTCCACGCATAAGCTAAACTGCGTCCGATTGTCGCGCCAACCAGTAAAGCACCGACTAATCCAGGGCCAGCGGTATAGGCAACCCCATCAATGTCTTTCGAAATTAAACCCGCTTCTTTTAATGCCGCTTTAATAAGTGGAATGGTCTTTTTAACGTGGTCACGCGAGGCCAGCTCAGGCACGACACCACCGTAATCGGCATGCAATTTCACTTGACTATAAAGTTGATGAGACAACAAGCCTTGCTCTTCATCATAAATCGCAATACCGGTTTCATCACATGAGGTTTCAATACCTAAAATTCGCATAGTTATCCTGGTACAGTTTCCGTACATCGGTTGATTTTTCTTGAATTGGGCGTAATCTTACCGCTTCGGAAAAAATTTAACCAGATCTTACCTTGATAATGCTTTACAAATGGGTATCGATCGGATTAAAATTCCGCACCATTTTTGATCTAGCTGATCACATTTCGTTCCAAGTTTGGGTCGATTCAAAGATCAGCATTAACGAATAACCCCTGAGGTGAAAGGCATATGCCAGTAGTTAAAGTACGTGATAACGAACCGTTTGACGTAGCATTACGTCGTTTCAAGCGCTCTTGCGAAAAAGCAGGTGTTCTTTCTGAAGTGCGTCGTCGTGAGCATTACGAAAAACCAACAACTGTACGTAAACGCGCTAAAGCAGCGGCTCAAAAGCGTCACGCTAAAAAGCTAGCTCGCGAAAACGCACGTCGCGTTCGCTTGTACTAATAACTTAACGCCCATTTAGGACTTAAGTTATGGCTCTGATTGACCAACTTAAAGATGAGCAAAAATTAGCGATGAAAGCCAAGGACAAAGCGCGCCTTGGCACTATCCGTTTAGCTCTTTCAGCCATTAAGCAACGTGAAGTCGACGAACAGATTACTCTGTCTGACGATGATATCCTTGCTGTGCTGACTAAAATGGTTAAACAGCGTCGCGATTCTGTTACGCAATATGAAGCTGCAAATCGTCAAGATCTTGCAGATGCTGAAAAAGCTGAAATTACAGTTCTTGAGGAATTTATGCCTCAACCGCTGAGCGATGAAGAAGTGGCTGCTTTAATTGATAAAGCCATCACTGAATCTGGCGCTGCGGGCATGCAAGACATGGGTAACGTAATGGGGGTATTAAAACCTCAACTTCAAGGCCGTGCAGATATGGGTAAAGTAAGTGGTTTGGTTCGCGCTAAACTGGCTTAATCACCCACATTAAATTAAAGCAAGCCGTGCACTTCTTTGGAGTTGCACGGCTTGTTTGTATTTATAAACACGATAATCGAAAGCTCGTGACTCGTCTCTCGATAACCTTATCGAAACCCGAGTAGCGTAGCGCCCTAAACTCGTAAATCGGATTCTATTCTTTATGGCAGGACACATCCCCCGTAGTTTTATTGATGACCTTCTTGCACGAGTGGATATCGTGGATTTAGTCGATCCACGCGTTAAGCTCAAGAAGCAAGGTAAGAACTACGGGGCATGTTGCCCGTTTCATAACGAAAAATCGCCTTCTTTTATTGTTAGCCCAGATCGTCAAACCTATCACTGCTTTGGCTGTGGTGTACACGGTAATGCCATTGATTTTATGATGGAATACGAACGTTTAGAGTTCGTTGAAGCGATAGAAGAAATTGCCGGGTTTTTAGGATTAGATGTTCCAAGAGAACAACGGGGTGGCGGCCACTTTCAAAACAATAATGCGCCTCGTGCCAATGCGGAACAAAAGCGTAATTTATACGATTTATTAGGCAGCATTAGCCAATATTATCGCTCTCAATTAAAAGTGAGCGCTAACAAAGCCGCGATTGAGTATTTAAAAAATCGTGGCTTGTCTGGTGAAATCGTCCAGAAGTTTGGTATTGGCTATGTGCCCGATGAATGGGACAGCGTGCGCAAAAACTTTGGCCAACAAAAAGCCGTCCAAGACATGCTGGTTGAAGGCGGAATGTTGATCGAAAACGATAAAGGCAACCGCTACGATCGCTTTCGTGGCCGTATCATGTTCCCTATTCGGGACCGCCGTGGGCGCGTGATTGGCTTTGGTGGTCGGGTTCTTGGTGATGAAAAACCTAAATACCTGAACTCACCGGAAACCCCTGTCTTCCATAAAGGTAAAGAGTTGTATGGTCTTTACGACGTGTTGCAAAGCCACCGTGAACCACAACAAATCCTTGTGGTCGAAGGGTATATGGACGTCGTGGCTCTGGCCCAATATGGTGTCGACTATTCCGTCGCAGCGCTGGGAACGTCAACCACAGGCGATCACATGCAAATGTTATTTCGCCAAACAGGCACTGTGGTGTGTTGTTACGATGGTGATCGTGCAGGCCGGGAGGCAGCTTGGCGTGCAATGGAAAATGCACTGCCCTATTTGACCGATGGTCGCCAACTCAAATTCATGTTTTTACCCGATGGCGAGGACCCTGATTCCTACATTCGCGAATATGGTAAAGAGCAATTTGAGCAGCAAGTGTTCCATGCGACCTCATTATCGGAATTTTTATTTTCGACCTTGATGCAGCAAGTGGACACCAGTAGCCACGAAGGAAAAGCAAAGCTAACCTCTTTAGCCGTGCCTTTAATTGAAAAAGTCCCAGGTGGTACATTACGACTATACTTGAGAGACTTGCTGGGTAAAAAACTCGGGCTTTTGGATGAGCGTCAACTGCAACAATTGATTGCTAAAGACAGCCAAACACAAGCAACGCCACAACCGCATAAAGAAATAAAACGAACACCAATGCGAGTGGTCATTGCATTACTTTTGCAAAAACCCAGCTATGCTGAATTGGCACCAGATTTAAATTCAATTCGTCATATAGACTTACCAGGATTAAGTTTATTGCTGAAGGTACTTGATATTTGTCGAGAAAATCCCAATATCAAATCTGCACAGCTCATTGAACACTGGCGCGATCAAAAAAATGAAGCATTATTGTCACGTTTAATGAATTGGGATATCCCCCTCAATGATGACAATGAACAAGATGTATTTTTAGACACATTGGATAAAATATTAGCTCAATGTGTTGAAAAGCAAATAGAAACATTGCAAGCGAAAGAAAGAAGCTCCGGCTTATCAGTCGAGGAAAAACGGGAGTTGCAAGATCTCATTCTTCAACGTCCTTAGTTAAGCACCGCCCAAAGAAAGTTCTAAAGTGGCGAGCAATGAATCAATTTGCTATAATTGGCGGTTTGCATTTCGCATACTAATATTCTTCACTCAGACCCAAGTTGGATATCGTCGATGGATCAAAATCCGCAGTCACAGCTAAAGTTACTTGTCGCTAAAGGTAAGGAACAAGGCTACCTGACCTACGCAGAAGTAAACGACCACCTACCTGAAGAAATCGTAGATTCAGAGCAGGTAGAAGACATCATTCAAATGATTAACGACATGGGTATCCAAGTCGTTGAAACCGCACCTGATGCGGACGATCTTATGTTGAATGAGGCCGTAGCAGATGAAGACGCTGCCGAAGCTGCAGCAGCTGCACTTTCAAGTGTTGAAAGTGAAATTGGCCGTACTACAGACCCTGTGCGCATGTACATGCGTGAAATGGGTACCGTTGAGCTACTCACTCGTGAAGGTGAGATCGACATTGCTAAACGCATTGAAGATGGCATCAATCAAGTACAATGCTCGGTTGCCGAATACCCAGGCACCATCAGTTATATTCTTGAGCAATTTGATAAAGTTCAAGCCGAAGAACTTCGTCTTACTGATATTATCTCAGGTTTCGTTGATCCAGATGACGAAGGTAACGCTGCGCCAACAGCCACACACGTTGGTTCAGAATTATCTGTCACAGATGACGATGATGATGACCTAGATGACGACGAAGACGATGATGATGACGATTCAGAAGCCGAAGAGGAAGAAGTAGGCATCGATCCTGAGCTTGCTCTGGAACGTTTCACTGAGCTTCGCAACACTTATCAGAACTTACAGTTAGCGATCAACGAACATGGTCGTGAAAGTACGCAAATTGCGGACAGCAAACAAGAGTTTTTAGATGTGTTCCGTCAGTTCCGTTTAGTTCCTAAGCAATTTGATTACTTAGTCAATAACTTAAAAAACTCAATGGATCGCGTGCGTACTCAAGAACGTTTGATTATCCGTACCGTGGTTGAATATGGCAAAATGCCGAAAAAAGCCTTTGTTCAAGCATTCACGGGTAATGAGTCATCTGAAGCGTGGTTGGATGAAATCTTAGCATCAGGTAAGCCTTATGCCGATAAGATTAAGCAAAATGAAGAAGAACTACGTCGTTGTATCTTCAAGCTAAAATCAATCGAAGAAGAAACGTCTTTGAATGTGCAAACCATCAAAGACATCAGCCGTCGTATGTCTATCGGTGAAGCAAAAGCTCGCCGTGCGAAGAAAGAAATGGTTGAAGCGAACCTTCGTTTGGTTATCTCCATTGCGAAGAAGTACACCAACCGTGGCTTACAATTCTTGGATCTTATCCAAGAAGGTAATATCGGTTTGATGAAAGCCGTAGATAAGTTCGAATACCGTCGTGGTTATAAGTTCTCAACTTATGCAACATGGTGGATTCGTCAGGCGATCACTCGCTCTATTGCTGACCAAGCGCGTACTATTCGTATTCCGGTACACATGATCGAAACCATTAACAAATTGAACCGTATCTCTCGCCAGATGCTTCAAGAAATGGGCCGTGAACCGTTACCAGAAGAATTGGCTGAACGCATGCAAATGCCTGAAGACAAAATTCGTAAAGTTCTAAAGATTGCTAAAGAACCAATCTCAATGGAAACCCCTATTGGTGATGATGAAGATTCGCACCTAGGTGATTTCATTGAAGATACCACGCTTGAGTTACCTTTAGACTCTGCAACTTCAACCAGCTTGAAGTTTGCAACGAAAGACGTACTTGCTGGCTTAACACCACGTGAAGCGAAAGTGCTTCGTATGCGCTTTGGTATCGATATGAACACAGACCATACGTTAGAAGAAGTGGGTAAACAATTCGACGTAACTCGTGAGCGTATCCGTCAGATTGAAGCAAAAGCATTGCGTAAACTGCGTCATCCAAGCCGCTCAGAAACGCTACGTAGCTTCTTAGACGAGTAATGGAATCAATCTGCGATTAATTCAACGAAAGCATCGCAAAATTGATTAACTAAAAAGGTGAGACTTGTGCTCACCTTTTTTGTGTCTGTAATCTAACTGGATAAAAACTAAGCGCAATCAAGTCTCTGATAACTAGACACTCACAGCGCATTCCCCTATAATCTTGCAACAATTTGGCCCCATAGCTCAGTTGGTTAGAGCGCACGACTCATAATCGTTAGGTCCACAGTTCAAGTCTGTGTGGGGCCACCAAATACAGAAAGCCCCGAAAGCATATTTTGTTTTCGGGGCTTTTCTTTTTGTTTCGGAAGCTTTCTTTAATCGACTTACCGTAAGTTTATCTAACCTCAGCTGAGGTTATTTATATTACGCTTGTTTCTTTATTAATGATTCACGGTACAGCACGATATCATCAATGGTTAAAACTGGCATATTATGCAGTTTACCAAACGCCACGATCTCTTCGGCACGAGCCATAGTCCCATCAGGGTTGGTCACTTCACACAAAACGCCCGCAGGGTTTAGTCCTGCTAATTGCATCAAATCTGTCGTTCCTTCGGTGTGGCCACGACGGCTGAATACACCACCTTGGCGTGCACGCAGCGGGAATACATGGCCTGGTCGCGCTAAATCTTCTGGTTTAGCATCCGCAAAAATAGCCGTTTTAATTGTTGTCACACGGTCAGCAGCAGAAACGCCTGTTGTCACACCTTGCTTCGCTTCGATAGATACCGTAAATGCGGTTTGATTTTGGCTATTGTTATCAACCACCATTGGCGGTAAATCAAGTTGATTGGCTTGCTCATCGGTTAAGCATAAGCACACAATGCCACTACACTCGCGGATCATAAGTGCCATTTGAGCATCAGTTAAGGTTTCAGCAGAATAAATAAGATCGCCTTCGTTTTCACGATCTTCATCATCTAAAACTAAAACACCTTGCCCTTGCTGCAGTGCAAGCAGCGCAGCTTCAACACGTTCAATTGGGTTGCCAAATTCAGCAAGTAAAGAAGGTTGGTTCTGATTCATGGTAAACGCTCCTATAGGTACCAGAATCAGGGCTATTTTAAGAAGGGATCGAACTGCACTTAGCAAAACGCTAAGTACGATCAATACAAAGCCGTCAGGTTCACACCCACGACATTTATCCTCTCCCATCCAGACTATTACTGTCGGCTCTGGCCTCTCACCAGATCTGCTGACCCTGATCCAAAAATCAGGCGCTCGCGGGCTCATAACATATTGAATAAAAACAACTGCTATATACCGCCGGTGGGGAATTGCGCCCCGCCCTGAGAATAATTAATGATAATCCACACGATGTGGAGCGGTCATAGTATTACAGCGACAATAGAAAATCTAATACTCAGCGCAAAAAAAAACCTCAGCCGAAGCCGAGGTTCTAATTCATCCAATTTTTGTCAAATTAAGCTGCAGCTTTAATTGACTCAACAGGCGCAGCCACTTTCTTCTCACCAATAGGGAGAACAGTACGGCCGTACTCTAAGTTGATAATTGTCGCTGCCGCTAGGTAAACCGCACTTGAGCCACAGAACAAGCCTACTACGCCCGCAGTGTGAGCAATAGCAGCATTACCAGTGAAATCACCAGCAGCTAATAAGAAGAACAATACCGTTAAGCTGCCAAATACCACTTGTTTAGCAACTGGGTAACGAGGCAATGTGGCAATAAACATAAAGCCAGTGAAGATACCCCAAATAGTTAGGTATGATGCTAGGAAGTGAGCCGATGTTGCTTCACCCAATCCCATGCTTGGCATCAAGATTAAGCCAACCAATGAAAGCCAGAACATACCGTAAGAAGTAAATGCTGTAGTACCGAAAGTATTTCCGTTCTTATATTCCATAATGCCCGCGATCACTTGGGCAATACCACCATAAAAAATACCCATAGCAAGAATCACAGTGCTAAGCGGGAATAAACCTACGTTGTGTAGATTTAAAAGAATGGTTGTCATACCAAACGCCATTAAACCTAATGGGCCTGGATTTGCTGGTTTTGTAGTTGCTGCCGTTGACATAGTTTTACCTGTTTAAAATGTAATCGATATATAAAAAACGGCGTATTATTGTCGATGCTTATCGCTTTGTAAAACATTTTGTTAGCTAAGTCACAAAAAACTATTTTAAGTCATAAAAAAGCCTGAGTTCATCATGATAGATGTCACTCAGGCCGAAAAATAAAACAATTAACCTATTGATTTTAATTATTTTAATTCAATTTACTTGCTGCTTGGCAAGCTTCTTTTGTTGGATTTTGTTTCAGTCGCTTTTTTCTTTTGTGGCGCCTCTTTTAATACAATAACGGGACGAGTCATGAATAAGTTATTTGGGTAGAGCACCTGGTCACCATCCAGAGTACGTAGTTGTACATTCATGAAGCCCATTTCTATAATTTCACCTTCGATAAAATTTGCCCCATCAACCACTTTCACCCAGCGGCCAACTCGACAATCATTCTGAGTAAATAAGATCAAAAAGCTGGTTAAGTTACTTAGCAGTGACCATCCTGCAAATAAGGCCACACCCAATAGAGCAAACATGGATGAACCGACAACCAATAAACCTCTAAGCTCAATCCCCCACATCATCAAAAGTAAACAAATGATGATAATTGAAGTGATCGTATTAAGTAATAAACGGACTCTTTGCTTTCTATGGGGGCTAGTCGCCGCTTTAGAACCACGCAAAAAAACCTTAGCAGGTATCCGGCGTAGCATTGGATAGAACATGAATACAAGCGCGGTGATAAACCACTTGTAATAATCTTGGGTAAACAACAACCAATCATTTGAAATAACGTCTGACATTATGCGCTCACTTCGTTGTTATTCTCGGCTGCAATTGCCTTCTTTTGATAGCGGTTTGCCAAAATTGCACAATAGAATATTTGTAAAGGATGATAAAGCATGATCGGTAATAAAAGCATTCCAAGCCTAGGATCCGTACCAAAAATCACTTTCGCCATTGGCACTCCTGCGGCTAACGTCTTCTTACTACCGCAAAATACAGCCGCCACCTCGTCTTCATGCCCAAACCCAAATTGTTTAGCGCTCCACTTCACTCCATTAACGATGAATACAAGCACCGCACAACAAATGGCAACCGACATCAAAACATATTCGATAGAAAAACTATGCCAAATACCCTCATGAACCGAGTCACTAAAAGCATTAAACACAATAAATAGGATCACAAACTTATCGAGTTTATTGACGACCGCTTTATGCTTTTCGAATGTGGTAAGAACCAAAGGGCGTAAAACTTGTCCAACAACCATGGGTAACAACAGCATCTTTGATATAGAAATCACGGAATCCATCACATCAAATGAAATGCCTTGTAAGCCCATAAAAAATTGAATAAGCAGCGGTGTAATGAAAATACCGAGAATACTGGATAAAGAGGCATTAAAAATTGCCCCCGGAATGTTGCCTCTGCCAATCGCCGTCATTGCGACTGAAGATGAAATCGTACTTGGTAAAACCAATAAGAAACAGAAACCAAAAGCCAATGCCGTTGGCATAATAGCTAAAAACCCCTGACCAAAAGCTAACCAAATCAAAGGATAAATCACAAATGTCACCGTTTGAATAAACAAGTGTAAACGCCAGTTACTCACCCCGTCTTTCAGCGCTTTTGGCGATAAACCAATACCATGTAAAAAGAAAATGATGGCGATACCCAAAGAAGTCACATTATCGAGCTGTAACACTCCCCCACTTCGCCCCACATCAGGTATCACAGTTGCTAGCAGCATAGCGACAACCATGCCCACTAAAAACCACTCTTTCTTTACCCATTGCCTAGTGCTGACTAGCATGTGTTGACCTCTTCAAATTTCAATCAAAATAAATCCCAAATCACCATCAATTAGGCTACATTTTATGAATAATGTCATTAAAAATGATTACATATCATCTAGATAATGGGATACTTTCTAAAGAGCAAAGCTCTGTTTTAAACTAAATACAGTTAGATATAACCAGCGCCCACTTATATAGATAGTCATGGATTGGCTATATTTAAGTGTTATCGACCCTATCGATTAACGAACAGGTACAAACAATGACGTTAGATTACGTTGCCCTTGGCATACTTATCTTTGTAGTATTGGTGCTCTTTTACGGCATCATTGTTATTCATGATATTCCCTATGAAATAGCGAAAAAACGCAATCACCCTCATCAAGACGCACTCCATGTTGCTGGTTGGGTCAGCCTATTTACCCTTCATGTCTTATGGCCATTTTTATGGATTTGGGCAACATTATGGCGTGAAGATCGAGGATGGGGATTTACTCAAATTAAAAATGAGCAAGACAATATCCACCATAAGGTCGATGACCTCACCAATCAAATCGCTCAGTTACAACAACAACTTGCTGCATTAAATAAGGATAGCAAGGTCGCTCCAAGCAATAAAGATGAAGCCGAAAAAGGAGAATCAAACTAATGGAAACCATATTGATTCTTACCTATACCGCTTTTTGTGTTGCGATTTTTAAGATTTTCCGAATTCCTTTGAATAAATGGACAGTACCTACTGCTGTATTAGGCGGCGTGGTATTACTCGGTTCTATCTTCCTTGCAATGAACTACTTTCAGCCTTTTACACAAGTTGGCGGACAAATTTATACTACGACGCCAATGGTCTCGAACATTCGAGCTCGTGTCGTCTCGGTCGATGTTCAGCCTAATACACTTGTGAAACAAGGCGATCCACTTGTTCATTTAGATGACACGCTGTTCAAAGCAGCCGTTGTACAACAAAAAGCAGCATTGGCCGCTGCAAAACAAAATGTTCTCGTACTTGAAGCGGCTTATAAACAAGCTGCTGCGACATCAACTCAAGCGCTGGCGGAACGAGATCGTACTAAACGTGAATCTGAACGCTATCAAAAAGGTTACAAACGTGGTGCATTTACCTTGCAACAAGTTGATGACAAAGTTCAAGCAGCAAAAGGGGCTGAAGCTGCTTATCAAGCTGCTCTTGCCAATGAAAAGGCCGCTGAAGCTGCCTATAAATCACAAATTGATGGCGTAAACACTTCCGTTGCCGAAGCTCAAGCGACTTTGGATAAAGCGCAATTCAACTTAGACCAAACCGTTGTGCGTGCGCCAACAGATGGCTATGTGACTCAGCTAGCTTTAAAACCAGGTGTGATGGCAGTACCACTACCATTTAAGCCCATTTTAACTTTTGTTAGTACTCAAGATACCGAATTTGTAGGCGCCTTCCGCCAAAACTCCACTTTGAATATTAAAGCGGGTGATGAAGCTGATATGATTTTCAGAGCACTGCCTGGAAAATCATTTAAAGCGAAGGTGACTCAAGTACTGCCTGCGATTGCTGAAAGTCAAATTCAAGCAAACGGTGCGCTATTAGGGACAAACGCGCTGCAAACCCAAGGCCGTATTATGGTGAAGTTTGAATTGGTTGATGATGTTTCACAATACAACCTGCCAATGGGTACCAATGTTGAAATTGCGGTTTATTCAGGGAAATTAGAGCACTTTGCTATTATTCGTAAGATATTAATTCGTATGAAGAGTTGGCAAAACTATGTGTATTTTGATCACTAATACCCAATAATAAATCGTCTCATCTCAATCCCTCTATAGACTAAATCGTCTATTGAGGGATTTTTTATTTTCAAAGTAATCTGCCCACCAAGTCGTATAAATAAATCCATCAGCCTTCGGCAATTACTTTTGAAACTTAATGACAAAAGCTTTTATCAATAACGAATACCCATGAATCAGATGAAGCGCTTTAAAAAAACATACCGAAAGATGATTTAGATTAGATATATACCCAAGTGACTTCAAGATGAAGAATTCATAGCTGTCATCCAAGTCTTTAAACAAGATAGATTGGTGCAGGAATGTAATCACCTTTCAAACGAATCTGACGCAGCTTCTCTGTTTATAAAAAAGGGGCTTGGATGAAGCTCCCGAAGGGCAAGCTAAAACTCGCATCTTGAAGTTACTTGGGTATAAAAAAAGCCAGGCTTTAGAGCCTGGCTTCAAATGTCATCTTTGCTTAATTCTGCATTAAGCTAATACTGTATTCGGTAGTACTTCACCAAAAGCAACAGGAGAACCGACTTCTTCTTCGAAGGTTGCCCATTCCCAAGCTTCTTGATCAGCCAATACGGCACGTAGTAATTGGTTATTCAATGCATGGCCAGTTTTATAAGCACGAAGCTCACCAACAATGCTATGACCACACATGTAAAGGTCACCAATAGCGTCCAATACTTTATGGGTTACAAATTCATTACTAAAGCGTAGACCTTCTTCATTCAAGATACGGTACTCATCCAATACGATGGCACAGTCAAAGCTACCACCTAAACATAAGTTTTGCGATTGTAAGTACTCAATATCACGCATGAAACCAAAAGTACGTGCGCGAGAAATATCTTTAATGAACGCCTGAGATGAGAAATCAAACAACATGTGCTGTTGCTCTGAATCAATCGCAGGGTGATCAAATTCAATTTCAAAATCCATACGGAAGCCGTCGTAAGGAACCAATTCGGCCCACTTATCACCGTCTTCAATTCGTACAGGTTTCTTAATACGAATAAAGCGTTTTTGTGCGTTTAGAGTTTCGACACCTGCTGATTGCAGTAAGTAAACAAACGGGCTTGCACTGCCATCCATAATTGGGATTTCAGGTGCATCAACCTCGATGATGATATTGTCGATCCCCATCCCCGCCAAAGCAGCATTTAAGTGCTCAACGGTAGAAATTCGAATGCCTTCATCGTTTACCAAAGCAGTACACAACATGGTGTCACGTACTGAACTTGGATCAGATGGAAAATCCACAGGTGGATTCATATCTGTTCGACGATAAATGATACCGGTATTAGCAGGCGCAGGACGTAGCGTAAGGGTGACTTTACGACCAGAGTGGAGACCCACACCAGTTGTTTTCACCATTTCTTTAATAGTACGTTGTCTGATCATCTAAATTGCCTCTAATTTACACCACATATCGTGGCCAGTCTTATGACTGGTCAGATATGCTATCACATTTTCGAAACATTTCAAGCAAGTCGATTTAAAATCAGTCAGCTTGATGTCTTAAGAATGCTGGAATGTCAAGGTAACCGCTATCGTTTTCATCCGGTTTCTTCACAGTATTCGACTGCCCATTGGATGAAGAAGAACTTGAGCTACCGCTCGCCAGTGCTTTGTTCGTACGAAGCATTGGCTGTGGAGCCTCTTCCTCTTGCTTTGGTTGAGCCGGAGCTGCTTGTACCGCAGGCTGTGGAGCCGCTACGGGTTTCGCTGAGCCACCTTTAACTAAAGTAATATCCGGTTGCTGAGAGTTACCAATACCTGTTGCTACCACGGTAACACGAATTTCGTCGCTCATGTCTGGGTCAAGTGATGTACCGATAACCACAGTTGCATTGTCTGATGCAAACGCTTTAACGGTATTACCAACGGTCTCAAATTCTTCAAGACGCATATCTAAGCCAGCAGTGATGTTGACTAGAACACCACGAGCACCAGCAAGATCGATGTCTTCAAGTAGCGGGCTTGAAATTGCAATTTCTGCCGCTTCTTCTGCACGGTCTTCACCAGTTGCGATACCACTACCCATCATAGCGTGCCCCATTTCAGACATTACGGTTCTAACATCTGCAAAGTCCACGTTCATCATACCTGGGCGAGTAATCAACTCTGCAATACCTTGTACCGCATTTTTCAGTACATCGTTTGCTTTCGCGAATGCTTCTAATAGAGTGATACCACGGCCAAGTACTTTAAGTAATTTTTCGTTCGGGATCGTGATTAAAGAGTCAACATGCTTAGAAAGTTCTTCGATACCTTGCTCAGCAAAAGCCATACGCTTCTTGCCTTCAAAGCTGAAAGGTTTGGTTACAACCGCTACCGTTAGAATACCGAGCTCTTTTGCTACTTCTGCAATAACTGGCGCAGCACCTGTACCAGTACCACCACCCATACCCGCAGCGATAAATACCATGTCAGCACCAGCCAACACAGCTTTAATTGCTTCACGGTCTTCAAGTGCAGAATCACGGCCTACTTGTGGGTTTGCGCCAGCACCTAAACCTTTAGTGATATCACCACCAATTTGAATAACATTGCTAACACTTACTTTACGCAGCGCTTGGGCATCCGTGTTCACACTGATGAATTCCACCCCTTCGATGGATTCTCTCACCATGTGCTCTACAGCGTTACCGCCACCGCCACCAACTCCAACGACTTTAATTACAGCATCGTCAGACATTTCCATCATCGGTTCAAACATGTGTTTTCTCCGTTTCTTCCTGTTCGCCTCAGGTTAAAACTCGTTTTTAATCCAATTACGTACCTTTTGAATGAAATCAGCAATCGATGTGCCTGAGCGTTGCTTCGGCGCAGTGTGCTGATATTCACTCTCATCATAAAACTGGCTGTCTTTGGCGTAATGTAACAATCCAACTGCAGTTGCATGATATGGTTCTTTAACGTAGTCAGTTAACCCTCTGACTTCTAGGGGTTTACCAATTCTTACTTGGTTACGGAACACGCGCTCGGCACATTCCACTAAACCTTGAATTTGTGAGGCACCGCCAGTAAGTACGATACCCGCAGCAAGATGATGCTTAATTCCATCTTCTCGCAGCTTCGCTTGCACTGAATCAATAGTTTGATTAACCATGCCCATAAGCTCAGTATATCGGGGTTCAATCACTTCTGCCAAAGTTTGACGTTGTAAACTTCTTGAAGGACGGCCACCAACACTAGGGACATTTACGGTATCATCTTTGCTGACTAATTCACTTAGCGCACAACCGTATTTGACTTTTATCTCTTCAGCATCGCTGACAGGCGTACCAAATGCAAAGGCAATATCACTTGTAACGGCATTACCAGCATAAGAAAATACTTTTGTGTGACGTAGCGCACCACCTGTCCAAATCGACAGCTCCATGGTACCCGCACCGATATCGATCACACACACGCCTAATTCACGTTCATCATCGGTAATGACCGCATTACTTGACGCTAAACCTGAATAGATTAATTGTTCAACTTTTAAGTTACAACGCTCAACCGCTTTGATGATGTTTCTCGCCATGTCATTATGGCAAGAAATCAAATGCACGCTCGCTTCCATACGCACACCAGAAAGACCAAGTGGGTTTTTAATGCCTTCTTGGTAATCAATGGTAAATTCCTGTGGAATCACGTGCAGGATTCGCTGCTCTTCACCAATTTTAATAGATTTTGCAGTATGGATGACACGATCTATGTCATCTTGAGACACTTCTTCTTCAGAAATTGCTCCCATACCTTTTTCAATTCGACTCGCAATGTGCTTACCAGAAAGAGAAAGATAGACGCTAGTGATTTGGCATTCCGCCATCAATTCAGCTTGGTCAATCGCACGTTGCACCGATTTAACCACGGATTCAAGGTCGTTTACTCCACCTTTATCCATACCATGAGATGGGCTAGTACCAGCGCCGATAATATTGATCTGACCATCCGGCAATACTTCACCCACTAAGGCGGATACTGTGGCAGTACCGATATCCAAACCAACGACAATGTTACCTTCTGCGGTCTTCGTCATTTATTTCTCTCTTGTGCTGAATCATCATCTGGGATCCAACCTACGGCGGCCCCAGTATCATATCGAAGATCGATGTAGCTAATTTTATCTACTTTGTCACCCAGTCGGCTATAAAGCAGTATGAATCGATTCAAACGGTCTTCACGAGCATCTTTACCTAGCTCTAAGCGTATACCGTTATCTAAAATTAATTGCCAAGCACGTCTATCATTTAAAACTACGGAGGTGATCGTTCTACCCAATGGTTTCAATTTTTCAGTGCTGCTGCGCCACACGGATAACACTTGCTCACTTGATCCTTCTGGACCATATAGATTGACAGCGTTTTCAGGTGCATCTTCTGGATGGCCGTTAAACACTTTACCTTGAGGGGTTAATAGCGAATTACCATTCCAAATTGCTTGGGCTTTATATTCCACAATATAGACTTTAACTAAGTCCGGCCATTGTTTACGAACAGAGACCTGTGCAACCCAAGGAATGGTGCGCACAGCTTGCTGTAATTGATTTACATCTTGGGTCATAAACGTGCCCAACTGAGGTAAATCGGCTAATACTGTTTGTACTTGCTGTGAACTGACATGCTGTAAATCACCTTCTACCATCAAGCGCGAAAGTGGCAAGCGCTGATCGTCAGTCATCCAACTGAAGGTAGAATATACCAAGGTAACAATGCTAATAATAACCAACAGCAAAAACACGCCACCAATCCATTGCTGTTTTGATGACGTAGGTTGAGCGTCTTCTTCAACCCGATATTTTTCCTCGAGCATAGTGTCTGCAGTGATATTCATAATGAGCAGCTAAACTCTAAATTATTCATTAAATGCCCATAATTTGCTGTTAACTACAGTACATCCCTGAAAATAGGTACAATTAGCAGGGATTATACTGACCGAAACGCTGAGTGCCAATAAAACTCGTCGCTATTTTACTCACTAATGACTTTCATTTGTTTAATATTCAGCTTGAGCTCGGCTAAATTCCTGGCAACACGGCCAACATCGCCTGCACCTTGAGTTAATACCAAGTCATTATCCTCAAGCAAACTAGCAAGAGCCGAAGGTAACTTATCTGAAGAATCCACGAAAATTGGATCGATTTTCCCACGGCTACGAATAGTACGACAAAGAGAACGACTATCTGCGCCCGCAATCGGTTTTTCACCAGCGGCGTATACATCTAGCATGATCAGAACATCGACTTTTTCCAAGACGTTGGCAAAATCATCATATAAATCGCGGGTGCGGCTATAACGGTGCGGTTGGAAAATCATGACCAAACGCTTATCAGGCCAACCAGAACGGGCGGCTTGAATAGTC
This sequence comes from Vibrio gangliei, assembly GCF_026001925.1. Lineage (NCBI taxonomy): Bacteria > Pseudomonadati > Pseudomonadota > Gammaproteobacteria > Vibrionales > Vibrionaceae > Vibrio > Vibrio gangliei. The sequence goes on from NZ_AP021869.1 coordinate 2,263,681, forward strand.
ACGTCCACTTCACTCGGATGATGGCCATAATCATCAACCAGCATAGCTTGTCCATTACCGGTTTCAAAAACACCAAGGTGATCAAAGCGACGACCTGTACCTTGCGTTTTCTCTAACGCTCGAACAATCGCATCGTCAGCAATATCATCTTCCGTCGCAACCGCAATCGCCGCTGACGCATTTAAAGCATTGTGTTTACCTGGAATATTTAAGGTGATATCCAAGTCAGCACGCCCTTGACGCACCACCGTAAACTTACCTTGCTGGCCAATTTGCTGATAATTGACAATACGAACATCAGCGTCTTCAGAGAAACCATACGTGATCACTTGGCGGCTAACGCGTGGAATCAATTCGCGTACAATAGGATCATCAATGCACATGATTGCTTGACCATAAAATGGCAAGTTGTGAAGAAAGTCGATAAAGGTTTGCTTTAAGGTTTCGAAGTCACCACCGTATGTGTCCATGTGATCCGCTTCGATATTCGTCACAATGCTGACCATAGGCTGCAAGTGCAAGAATGAGGCGTCGCTTTCATCCGCTTCCGCAATCAAATAACGGCTTGAACCTAAACGAGCATTGGTGCCAGCGCTTTTCACTAGACCACCATTCACAAAGGTCGGATCTAGGCCTGCTTCGTAATAGATTTGAGTGACTAACGCTGTCGTTGTGGTTTTGCCATGAGTTCCCGCTACCGCAATGCCATGACGAAAACGCATCAGTTCAGCCAACATTTCAGCGCGACGAACCACAGGGATTCGTAAATTTTTTGCCGCAACAAGTTCTGGGTTTTCAGGCGAAATCGCGGTAGACACGACGACTACGCTCGCTTGTTTTATATTGTCTTCTTGATGGCCAATGTAAATGGTCGCGCCTTTGCTTTTCAAACGCTCCGTCACCGCATTTTCAGCCAAATCAGAACCGCTGATATCGTAGCCTTCGTTCAGTAACACTTCCGCAATTCCGCTCATGCCAGCACCACCAATGCCAACAAAGTGAATGCATTTTACACGACGCATTTCCGGCACAATGGCACGTAACTCAGATAAATTCGGATTTTGTTTGGTTAACATATTCTTTCTCATTGTTGGAAACGGCTTGCTTAGCTTACGGCAATAATGGCATCAGCCACGCGAGTATCGGCATCGGTAATGGCTGCCGCTCGAGCCTGTTGCGCCATCGATAATAATGCTGCTCTATCAAGCTGCTGCAATTGCTTAGTTAAAGCTTCAACGGTTAAATCAGGTTGTTCAATCATTAACGCAGCGCCACATTGGACAAGATGATCGGCATTGAGCGCTTGTTGACGGTCTTTATGCATAAAAGGAATGAAGATCGCTCCAACCCCTGCCGCTGACACTTCAGATACCGTTAAAGCACCAGAGCGGCAAACTAACACATCGGCCCACGCATAGGCTTCAGCCACATCGTCGATAAATTCCGTCACTTGGGCTTGGCGAACACCATGTTGCTGATATAACTCTTCCACCATCACTTGCTGGCCTTTACCCGCTTGATGGCGAATTTCATAACCATCGCCTAACGCATCCATGACCGGAGGTAACGTCGTATTTAAAATCCTTGCCCCTTGGCTACCGCCCATCACCAAGATTCGAATTGGACCAGTACGGTTTTGAAAACGTTGCTCTGGCGCATCAATGCTCACCACATCTAGACGAACAGGGTTCCCGACGACGTCAGCATTGGGAAACGCTCCTGGAAAAGCTTGCATCACACGCTTAGCGATTTTAGACAACCATTGGTTGGTTAAACCTGCCACGGCATTTTGCTCATGAAGCACCACAGGAATGCCTTGCATCCAAGCAGCTACGCCACCCGGGCCACTGACATAACCGCCCATCCCGAGTACCACATCCGGTTGCCATGCTTTAATGTGTTTACGCGCTTGCATAATGGCATTGATGATTTGAAACGGGGCTTTAAGTAATTTCAACACGCCCTGTCCACGTAGACCTTTAACATGAATAAAATCAATCTCAATGCCATGCTTTGGCACCAAGTCGGCTTCCATTCGATCGGGCGTACCTAACCAACGAATTTCCCAACCTTGCTGCTGTAATTGTTTCGCTACGGCCAATCCTGGGAAAACGTGTCCGCCGGTCCCACCCGCCATTACTAATAAACGTTTAGTCTGATTCATTGTCATTTAATTCTTGTTGAGAAGGTTGGGTTGCAGGTTGAGCTTTGTCAGCATATTGCTTCAAGGCCGCCACACGATTTTCATAATCAATACGCAATAAGATAGCCACGGCGGTCATCATAATAATGAGACTCGAACCACCGTAACTAATGAGTGGCAAAGTAAGACCTTTGGTTGGAACAATCGCCGCAGCCGCCCCCACGTTAACTAAAGTCTGAAAAGCAAACCAAATACTAATACTGATCGCTAAAAAACCACCAAATAATTGGCCAGATTGCAGCGACTTTTTGCCAATAGAAAGGGCTTTATAAACCAGAGCAAAAATCATCAGCAACACAATAGTAACGCCAACAAAACCTAGCTCTTCACCGACTACCGCAAAGACAAAGTCGGTATGCGCTTCAGGTAAGTACTCTAATTTCTGGATAGAGTTGCCTAACCCTTGCCCAAATAAACCACCGCGACCAAACGCCATCAAAGATTGGGTCAACTGATAACCACTACCAAATGGGTCTTCAAACGGGTTCATAAAAGAAGTCACACGACGAATACGATACGGCTCAGCCAAAATCAATAATACGATTGCGCCGATGCCTGCCATCAATAGAGCTAAAAACTGAGTTAACTTAGCACCAGCAATAAACAGCATGCCAAATAAGGTCACCAGCATTACCACCACGGTACCTAAGTCAGGCTGAGCTAGCAGCAAGACCGCTAAACAAGCAAAAACGATGATTGGCTTAATAAAGCCACCAAAAAACGAAGCTTTTACTTCATCACTTTTGCGCACTAAGTAACTCGACATAAACACAAATAATGACAATTTAGCGACTTCAGCTGGCTGCAAGTTAAATAAACCCAGAGGGATCCAACGGGAAGCACCGTTTACTGAGTGACCCACCAGTAATACCACCAGCAATAGAAACATAGAAAGCAGCAATAAATGCATACTGTGCTTCATCCAGCGTTCTAAAGGGATTTGTATTACCACTACAGCGGCACATAAGGCTAAAAATAAGAAAACCGCGTGGCGTACCATAAAGTGAAACGGACCGCCGGTAAGACGTGTACTGATAGGAAATGACGCCGAGGTCACCATCACTAAGCCAGTAAGCATCAAGCCAAAAGCTAGCCACACTAATTGACGATCATAAAGGGCGTCGGGAGCCGGTTGCTTTACCCAACCTTGCACACCTTTACCAATATTTTTAACTTTTGTTTTAACCACGTTTCGCTTCTAACCCAAAATATGCATGAAAAAATTAAATAACACGAATACGGTCACATTGAGATTACTCAATCTGATTCGCATAATAGTGAGCCAAACGAGTAAACTCATCACCTCTTGCCATGAAGTTTTTAAATTGATCTAGGCTTGCGCACGCTGGCGATAACATCACTAAATCACCTTGCTTCACTTTTGTAGAGATGTCGGCCATCGCTTGTTCCATTGTCTCAAAGCGTAAAGCAGAGGCATGAAGAGGCATAAACTCATCGCCATCCTGCCCAAAACAATACAAGGCCACATTCAAGCTATTAAGAACCGGCGCTAACGAAGAAAAATCCGCTCCCTTACCCACGCCACCAACTAACAAGTGTAATTTACCTGTTAATTGCAAACCGGACAGCGCTGCGAAGGTACTGGCTAAATTGGTGGCTTTAGAATCGTTAATCCACTTAATGCCATGATTATCAGCAACCAATTGGCATCGGTGTGTTAGGCCTGTGTAAGTTTTCAGCGCAGGGATCACCGCCGTCAATTCTACGCCGACCGATTCAAGTAAAGCGAGAGCAACCAGACTATTTGCCACATTATGACGCCCCACTAAACTGAGTTCTTCAACCGCCACCAACGGTTGACCTTGTTTGGCCAAATACTCTTGCGCTTCTAACCAAACAACACCAAACTCTTGCTCATCAAAGCCAAAACTTACAGTTGGAATATCATTGTTTGGATAAGTAAAACGATCATCACGATTAACAATGGCTTTATCGGCGTGCATAAAAATACGCTGTTTAGCGGCAGCATAATCTTCCATGCCTTGATAGCGGTCCATATGATCTTCAGAAAGATTGAGATACGCGGCCGCGGCAAGGTGTAAAGAAGACGTCGTTTCTAACTGAAAACTGGATAATTCCAATACGTACAGATCAACGTCATCCGCCAATAAATCCAGAGCTGGCACCCCAATATTACCACCCACACCAACGTTCAAGCCCACTGATTTCGCCAGAACGCCAGTTAAGTCGGTCACGGTACTTTTGCCATTGGAGCCAGTGATAGCCACCACAGGCGCATTGGCCGCCCATGCAAACAGCTCAATATCACCAACAACTTGAATACCTTGAGCCAGTGCTTGCTGAATCTCTGGCGTTGCCAACGCAATACCTGGGTTGGTGACAATCAAATCCGCATCCAGCAACCAGTCTGTTCGCCAACTGCCTGAATGGAAATCCACATCAGAACGTAACGATTCCTGTCCTGGCGGCTGAGTGCGAGTATCAATCACTTTTATCGACAAATCTTGTGGTAAATTTTGCAAATAATTCACCACGGATAAACCCGTCACACCCAAGCCGACAACCACGACTTTTTCAATGTTTTGCCATTTATCTAACGCTGAGTGTGACATGAAGTAATGATCCTCAAAAGACAAGCAAAGAATGGATTAGCGAATTTTCAGAGTCGCTAGACCAATAAGCACTAATACGATAGAAATGATCCAAAAACGCACAATCACGCGCGGCTCCGGCCAACCTTTCAATTCATAGTGGTGATGAATCGGTGCCATGCGGAAAATGCGCTGGCCACGCAATTTATACGAGCCGACTTGTAAGATTACCGACAAGGTTTCCATTACAAATACGCCGCCCATGATCACCAACACAAACTCTTGGCGAACCAAAACTGCAATGGTTCCTAATGCGCCACCTAAGGCTAATGAACCAACATCACCCATAAAGACTTGAGCAGGATAGGTGTTAAACCATAGGAAGCCTAACCCCGCCCCGACAATCGCCGTACACACCACAACTAATTCACTGGCATAAGGCACGTATGGAATGTGTAAGTATTCAGAAAAGTTCACGTTACCCGTCGCCCAAGCAATGGCAGCAAAACCGGCAGATACTAATACCGTTGGCATAATTGCCAAGCCATCCAAGCCATCCGTCAGGTTAACGGCATTACTGGTACCAACAATCACAAAGTAAGTCAGTACGATATACATCAAACCCAATTGCGGCATTACATCTTTAAAGAATGGCACCACGAGTTGAGTAGCCGACGTATCTTTCCCTAATGCGTACAAAGCAAATGCTACGCCCAATGCAATCACTGACTGCCAGAAGTATTTCCAACGCGCAATTAGGCCATCGGTATTTTTACGTACCACTTTGCGGTAATCATCCACAAAACCAACAACGCCATAACCAAGCAGCACAGCCATCACAGCCCAAACATAAGGGTTAGAAAGATCTGCCCATAAGAAAACAGTGATGGTAATTGCAGCAAGGATCATTACCCCACCCATGGTCGGTGTGCCACGTTTACTAAAGTGTGATTCTGGGCCGTCGTTTCGAACCACTTGACCAATTTGCAGCAATTGCAAACGCTGGATCAGTTTGGGTCCCATCCACAAAGATAAACCCAATGCGGTTAAAATACTGATAATCGCCCTGAAAGAGAGGTATTCAAACAGTCGAAAAAAAGAAAAATATGGCTGTAACAGTTCTGCGAGCCAAATGATCATGCGTAAGTCTCCTTCAAAGCAGTCACCACTTGACTCATTTTAGAGCTGTTTGCTCCTTTGATCAGTAATGTGTGTTTTTCGTCTGCTTGTGTATCGTTTTTAGTAGGTAAATGCTGCTTTATAAAATCAATCATTGTGTCATGAGAAGCAAAATGTTTGCCACAGGTTGTCGGATTTTGCTGACACAACTGACTAATTAGCGCGGTATCCTCGCCAAAAGTGAGGACATAGTCAAAATTATATTGTGCGGCGTGCTCACCGACCTCTTGGTGCAATGCTTTACTTTCTTCACCCAGCTCCGCCATAAAGCCTAGCACTAGCCAACGCTTTCCTGGGTAATTGGCCAATAAATCGGCGGCCGCTTTCATGGCAGGCACACTGGCATTATAGCTGTCATCAATGATGCGAATATTCGAATTTAAATCAATGGCTTCTACTCGGCCCTTTACATGACTTGGCACTTGTAGCCCTGATACCACTTCATCTAAGGTTGCGCCAGCTTGGATTGCCATCGCCGCCGCGGCTAATGCGTTACTGATATTGTGGCGACCTATCATAGGCAAGTGAATGTTGTTTTCACCTAGCGGGCAAACTAAAGTAAAGGTTGCTGCACCTTGTTGATTCACTTCGATATTTTTTGCGTAAAAGTCAGCTTTAGGGTCATCAACCGAAAACGTCACGACCTGCTTGTCAGCCAACGTCTCCTGCCAGAAACGAAGACCATTGCTGTCTAGGTTCACCACCGCACAACCACCAGCAGGTAAACCTTGATAAATTTCACCCTTCGCTTTAGCCACACCATCAAGTGAGCCAAACCCTTCAAGGTGTGCCGCCGCGACGTTATTGACTAGTGCAATATCAGGTTGAACAAGTGCCGTGGTATAGGCGATTTCACCAATATGATTTGCGCCTAATTCAATCACGGCGTAATCGTCGTGTTTATCACTGCGCAATAACGTTAATGGCACGCCAATATCATTATTGAAATTACCCGCGGTCGACAGAACCTGGCCTTTTTGCTTTAAGATAGCAGCCAACATTTCTTTTACCGTTGTTTTGCCACAGCTTCCGGTCAGCGCTAACGTTTTAGCCGAGGCTTGTTGGTGCATCCATTGACCTAGTTGGCCTAAGGCTTGATGAGTATCATTCACCACGACTTGTGGAATAGAACAATCCACGTGGCGAGAAACAAGCAATGCCACTGCGCCACTATCCACCGCTTGCTGACAAAAATCGTGAGCATCAAAACGCTCGCCGATTAATGCAATAAATAAACTCCCCGCTTCCACTTGGCGTGTGTCGGTGGTGACCGATTGAATCACCGCATCGTTGCCTACTAACTGGCCTGACGTGATTTGAGCAAGTTGTTGTAAATTAAA